>JAVVVE010000052.1:0-1713 GCA_036652815.1 Lachnospiraceae bacterium | reverse complement strand
TTGGTGTGGCTCGTGGATTGTTCTCAAATGAAGCAGGTATGGGTTCTACTCCTCATGCACATGCACGTGCAAATGCAAAAAATCCTCACGAGCAGGGACTTTGTGCTATGATCAGTGTATTTATCGATACGTTTATTATTCTGAATTTAACTGTACTTTCCATTTTAACATCAGGCGCTATGAGCTCGGGTAAAGATGGAACTGCTTTGACACAGGCAGCATTTATGAGTGGATTTGGTAACTTTGGTGCAATTTTCATAGCGGTATGTCTTTTTTTCTTTGCATTTTCAACCATTTTAGGATGGCATTTCTTTGGACTGATTAATGCAAAATATTTATTTGGAGAAAAAGGCGGAAAGATATATTCATTAATCGTTGTAGTTTGTATCGTAATTGGTTCTGCCCTGAAGTTGGAACTGGTTTGGTCTCTTGCCGATTTCTTCAATGGTTTGATGGTAATTCCAAATGCCATGGCTCTTCTGGCTCTTAGTGGATTGGTAGTAGATATCAGTAAGAAATATAGTAAATAATATGGGTAAAAGCAGTGCTTATACAGGCTTTTGATGGCAAAAAGTACTGCTGTGTCAATGATACCGATATTTATGCATTGGAATGATGATGAAGTTTCTGCATAAAAACGGAGCGGAATCGTTGTCAAGGGACTGGTTCCTTGCAGGTACATAGGGCAGTATCCAATACCAGAGAACAAACAAATTATGAAATATAAAGAAAAATGGTGTGCATAGAAAAACGATCATACAGTATTAAGCTGTATGGTCGTTTACTAGCACTTTGTTTTATATAGTTACCTTGTCTACTTGACAGAGGTCATATCAAAGTAGCCGTGGGTGTTCTTTATTAGAAATAGATTTGATACATCATCAAGGCATGATAGAGCATGCACCATCAATTAAGAGACACTGTCCGGAAAAATAGCAGCTATCAGGACCACTTAAGAATGCGACAACGGGAGCAATATCCATCTCAGAATCACCGAGACGTTTCATCGGTTGTTGTGCGATGACTTCGTTGTATTTTTCAGGGAACTTCTTAGCCCATTCTTTGGCAGCAGGAGATTCCGCTCCCGGCAGTACACAGTTCACACTGATGCCATATTGTCCCCATTCTTTGGCAGCGATTTTGGTCAATCCACGAATAGATTCTTTGTTACTGGCATAGGCTAATTGTCCGGCATAACCAAACATACCAGTTGCAGAAGCGAAATTAATCACACGCCCCTCCCCCTGCTCTTTCATATAAGGGAAACATTCCTGCATAAAGTTTAAGGAACCGATCGTTCCGGTCGACCATGCAGTAAACATATCTTCGTAGGCAGTTGTCTCTACAGGAGAAGGATTAGGAAGACTCTGTGCATTGTTGATCATGACATCAACAGTACCATAAGTATCTACAGTTGTTTGTACTACCTGTTTCACTCCTTCGCGGTTGGCAGAATCGCAGGAGATGGAGATGGCTTTTCCGCCAATCGCCTCGATTTCTTTTACTGTTTGTGCGATTGGGTCAGGTCTTCTTCCAACACAGACAACGTTGACTCCGCGTTTTGCAAGACACAGAGCGATTCCTTTACCAATACCTTGACCGGCACCGGTAACAATAGCAGTTTTTTCGTTTAATTGTTTCATGTTTGAACCTCCATTTTATAATTTAGTAGTTTCATTTAGTATAGCATAAGATAAGACAAATGATAAGATA
>JAVVVE010000051.1:0-2852 GCA_036652815.1 Lachnospiraceae bacterium | reverse complement strand
ACAGGGATTTTACTTTTCAAAACCGGTTCCACAGGAGGTATTTGAGCAAATGCTGGGAGAATGAAAAAACAAATAACTTATGATTATAAATAATATCATAAGTTTTATAAATAGTAGAGAAGCAATATAGATGTAAGGGACAATCAACTTTTCAGATAAAGGGGTGCGATGAGATGAACCTAAAAGAACAGCAGTATGTCTGCGCTTTGGCAGAACAGCAAAATATCACAAGAGCGGCAGAAAAACTGTTTATTTCTCAGCCGGCACTGAGCATTTATATTGGTAATCTAGAGAAAATGTTAGGAGTAAAATTATTTGAACGGGTAGGAAAACGGTTTATACTTACCTATGTTGGAGAAAAATATGTAGAAAAGGCCAGAGAGATGCTTCGTCTAGAGGAAGAATTCGGAGAAGAGCTAGATAAAATCACAGGGAATTATACAGGAAGAATTCGCATTGGTGTACAGAAGAGGCGAGCCGCCTGGCTGCTTCCGCCGGTCCTTGCCGCTTATGAAAAGCTGTATCCGGATGTAGATGTAGTGATAAGAGAAGGCATTATGAATCATCTGGACACGATGATAAAAAAATGTGAGATTGACCTTCTGCTATGTAATGCAGGGGATGTGGGTCCTGAAGTAAAGAAGTACCTGATGTTTCATGAGCAGCTGCTGCTGGCAGTACCCCAGTGCCATCCCATTAATGAAAAAGCACAGTATGTGCAGGGCGAAAAGTACCGCTATATGGATTTGACCTACCTGCAGAATGAAGATCTGATTTTACAGAATCAGGCACAGAGCATCCGAACGGATGTAAATAGACTTCTGACCGAGAATCATGTGAAACCCGGGAAAATCCGGGAAATTATGAATATTGAAACTGCGATGCAGATGGTGGCAGAGGGAATGGGAATTGGATTTAATAGAGAAGGATATGCCGTCAATATGAAATATACAAAGAATGTCAATTACTACAGTGTAGGTACAAAAGCCGGACAGATGGATTTTGTACTATCGCATAGAAAAGATATGCCAATTATGAAATATATGCAGAGCATGATTGATTTACTTCTGGAACGTGGAAAAACCTTTTATTCATAGTATCCTTAATAGTTACAAATAACAGAAAATAGTCAAAAAACTACTACAATAATAATTAAATTTATATAAAAAATAAATTAAATAAATTGTACTTATACTCTTATACCCCGTATAGTTAGCTCATAACAATTTCGTAAGGAGGAGAAAAGAGTATGGAAGCAAAGACAAAAAAGGCATTTAAGATGCCGCACACATTTGTTATCATTATTTCAATTATTTTATTTGCGGCTCTGATGACTTGGATTATTCCTGCAGGGGAGTATGTGAGGATGGAGAATGCGAACGGTATTAAGGTAATTGATCCGACACAATTTTCATTTATTGGGAGGACGCCGGTCAATCCCTTGCTGATACCGCTTTTCATCGTAAAGGCAATTATTAGCAGAATTGATCTGATGTTAGTCATTCTGTTTTCGGGCGGCGCATTTGATCTGATTAGTAAATCGGGGGCACTTCACTCAGCCGTTGCAAAAGTTGCAAAATTATTTCAGAACAAACTTTACATCTTTATACCGATTATGACAACCATCTTCGCACTGATCTGTACGACACAGGGTGTAAATCAGTTTATCGCATTTGCACCGGTTATTGTTATGATCACACTGGCGATGGGATTGGATTCCATTACAGGTGCAGCTATTATTCTGTTGGGTGGAGCCGTTGGATTCTCTACCGGTACATTAAATCCCAGTACCACCATTGTGGCACAGGAGATAGCAGAACTGCCGATCTATTCAGGACTGGGCTATCGTGCCGTATGCTTTGTGGTATTTTTAGTCATCACGAATATTTATCTGGTTCGTTATGCAACGAAGATTAAAAAAACTCCTTCTTATAGTCCTATGTTTGATTTGGACAGTCACAATGAACAGAAAGACTTAGATATTGATTCTTTTGGCGCTATGGATGTAAGAAAGTCACTGATTCTTACTTTACTGGTAGGCGCACTGGTTGCAATCGTCTGGGGCTGTATCAAATATGATTGGGACATGGCAGAAATTGCAGCTATGTTTATCGGACTTGGTGTAGCAGTGGGATTTGTTTCAGGTGAGACACCATCCTCTATGTCTAAGGTTTTTATCGATGGATGTAAGAAGATGCTGACAGCCGCACTTATCATTGGTCTGGCAACAGCGATTGGTAATGTTATGAAGGCAGGTCACATCGTAGATACGGTAGTCTATGGTCTGTCAACTCTCTTATCTTATACACCAAGGATTTTACTGGCACCGGCTATGTACGTTATGAACACACTTACTAATTTTGTAATCGTCTCGGGAAGCGGACAGGCAGCAGCGGTTATGCCGATTATGATTCCGGTTTCAGACTTGGTAGGCGTGACGAGACAGACAAGTGTCTTGGCATTTAACTTCGGCGATGGCTTCTGTAACTATATTCTTCCTCATTCTACTGCACTTATGGGTATCATCAGTGCAGTTAATATTCCATACGACCGTTGGATGAAATTCATGTGGAAGATGTTCCTCATCTGGGCTGCAACAGCCTGCGTTATGATCAGTATCGCACAGGCGATGAACTACGGTCCGATGTAAATCTTATATCCATTAAAATGCGTTGAAACAAAATGAGACAAAAATGTGATCCTACATCCTTTGTCTCATTTTTAATTACTACTTTAGTTGCTATTTTAGAAAATATTTCTTTTTTATTTTTTCTGATTATGATATACTATGAACACTTAGCGAGGTATCTCACGAGCTTAGTGAGAATGCATATCTGTAGCTTAGCGAGGTA
>JAVVVE010000050.1:0-3583 GCA_036652815.1 Lachnospiraceae bacterium | reverse complement strand
AATGCCCAATCTTAGGTGTCATCTTAAATAAGGTGGAAATGGGCAAAAAAGGACGTTATGGGAAATACTATGGAAAATATTATGGTAAATACTATGGAAAATATTATGGAAAATATTATGGGGAATAATAGGGTGTAATATGAGATATATAAGGAAACTGGATTTGTTATGGATTAGGCGGGCGATGATATTAGTCATATTAGATATGTTAATCATAGGTGTTTCTTATTTTGGAGCACTATGGGTACGATTTGATTTTATCTATTCTAAGATACCAAGAGCATATATTATGGGGTATCTGTGGACTATGCCTTACTGGGTATGCAGTACGGTAATCGTCTTCTATTGTTTCCGTCTCTATCATAGTATATGGAGATTTGCCAGTGTAGAGGAGATACGAAGAATTATCTATGCATTTCTTATTCTAATTATGGTGTATGGAATAGGAATAGTTGCCATGGAGATGAAGATGCCTGGGTCTTATTATTTCATCGGGGGAGTCCTAAGCTTCATGGGCGTAACTGGAATGCGGTTCTCTTATCGAATCGTTCGGGTCTATAATAAAGAATGCCGTCATAATGAAGAAGATGATAAGGAAATACCAAGTGAAAATGTGATGATTATTGGTGGGGGTCAGGCGGGAAGAGTAATTATTCGAGAGTATCTAACCAGTTCTCATTTACATAATCGGGTGTGCTGTATCATTGATGATAATCCTAATAAGATGGGACGCTTATTAGAAGGGGTACCTATCGTGGGTACACGTCAGGACATTCCAGAAAAGGTAAAGAAGTATGGGATTACAAAAATCATCTATGCCATACCGGCGACAACCGGCAAGAACAAAAAGGAAATCTTAAATATCTGTAAGGAGACTGGATGCAGATTGCAGACGGTACCAGGAATCTACCAGCTGGTAAATGGAGAAGTAAGTGTCAGTATGCTTCGCAATGTAGAAATACAAGATCTCCTAGGCAGGGAACAGGTTATGGTGAATAGTGATGAAATTAAACTATTTATAAAGGGAAAAGTTATCATGGTAACAGGCGGTGGAGGTTCCATTGGAAGTGAGCTGTGCAGACAGATTGCAAAAAGTGAACCAAAGCAACTGATTATATTCGATATCTATGAAAACAATGCCTATGACATTCAAAATGAATTAAAAAGGAAACACCCTGATCTTAACTGTATAACCTTAATTGGTTCGGTTCGGAATACCAACCGGGTAAATGAGGTATTGAAAAAATATAAGCCAGAGATTCTCTATCATGCTGCAGCGCATAAGCATGTGCCACTGATGGAGGACAGCCCTAATGAGGCCATTAAGAATAATGTAATGGGAACTTATAAGGTGGCTATGGCAGCAGCCAATAATGGAGTGAAGAAATTCCTCCTTATTTCTACAGATAAAGCAGTGAACCCTACTAATATTATGGGGGCATCGAAACGTCTGTGCGAAATGATTGTACAGATGATGAATCGAAAATATGTTACGGAATTCGTGGCGGTAAGATTCGGAAATGTGCTGGGGAGTAATGGAAGTGTAGTTCCACTCTTTAAGAATCAGATCCTGTCTGGTGGTCCGGTTACCGTAACAGATCCAAAGATTATCCGGTACTTTATGACGATTCCGGAAGCAGTTGCTTTGGTATTACAAGCTTCTTATTATGCCAAAGGGGGAGAAATCTTCGTACTGGAGATGGGAGACCCTGTGAAAATAGATGATATGGCAAGAAATCTAATCAAGCTGTCAGGATATGAGCCAGATGTGGATATTAAGATAGAGTATACAGGACTGCGTCCTGGTGAAAAACTCTATGAAGAGTTGTTGATGGAAGAAGAAGGCATTCAAGGGACTAAGAATCAATTGATTCATATAGGAAAGCCCATTGAAATGGATGACGAGAAATTTCAGGAACAGCTGGATGTATTGGCAGTGGCATGTCGGGAAGAAGTGGAGAATATGAAGGAGTTGGTGGCAGAGATGGTACCAACGTATGTAAGGAAGAAGGATATATAAAGTACTTTAGAGGAAAGAAGGATACTATGAGGAAAGCAAAGGAACATATTTTTCTATCATCACCACACATGAGTGATGAAGGATATGAACAAGGATATATTAAAGAAGCGTTCGATACCAATTGGATTGCACCACTTGGAAGGAATGTAAATGAATTCGAGAAAGAACTCTCTCAAAAAATAGGGTCACAGGATGCAGCTGCATTGAATGCAGGAACCGCAGCCATTCATCTAGCGTTAAAAGCAGCAGGGGTAGGGGAAGGGGATGTTGTATTTTGCCAGTCACTGACCTTTTCCGCTACTGCGAATCCCATTACTTATGTAGGAGCCATCCCAGTGTTTATAGATAGTGATTATGAAACTTGGAATATGTCTCCGGTAGCATTAGAAAAAGCATTTAAAAAATATCCTCAGGTGAAAGCAGTGATGGTGGTACATCTCTATGGAATTGCTGCAGAGATGGATTCGATTATGGATATCTGCCATAGGAATCGTGTGACCGTTATAGAGGATGCAGCGGAAAGCTTGGGAACCATATATCAAGGGCAATATACAGGAACTTTTGGGGATTATGGAATATTCAGCTTTAATGGAAATAAGATTATTACAACTTCCGGGGGCGGCATGCTGGTATGCAATCTGAAAGATGAAGAGATGGCTAAAGAGCGGGTGCAAAAGGTACGATTCTGGTCTACCCAATCCAGAGAACAAGCGCGGTATTATCAACACGAAGAAGTGGGTTATAATTATCGTATGAGTAATATTGTAGCAGGAATCGGACGAGGACAACTTAACGTATTGGATCAACGGGTTGCTAAAAAGCAATACATCTATGAATACTACAAGAAACACCTTGGAGACTTAGAAGGACTGACCATGATGCCAGTACCAGAGGATCAGACCTGTAATTGCTGGTTGAGCTGTATTTTATTAAGTGAAGAATGTAAAGTAACACCGGTGGCACTTATGAATCAATTAGAAAAAGCAGATATTGAAAGTCGTCATATTTGGAAGCCTATGCATCTACAACCCATATTTAAAGAATGTGATTACATTGATAATGGTGGTGTGGGACAGGACATCTTTGAGCGAGGGGTGTGTATGCCCAGTGATACCAAGATGACAGAGGAAGAGCTGGAAGTAGTGGTGGAGAATGTTAGAGAGTTATGGAAATAAAGAGCTATGAGATAGAAGAAAGAGGTCGGGGAATGAAACGAAAAAAAGGAATCTATGAGAAATATGTGAAGCGACCGATGGATGTAACACTATCATTATTGGCATTGATTGTATTAAGTCCGGTGATGTTGATTGTGGCAATTCTAGTAAGAATAAAGTTGGGAAGCCCAGTGATATTCAAGCAGAGGCGACCGGGATTGCAGGAAAAGATATTTACCTTGTATAAATTCCGAACCATGACGGATAAAAAGGATCAAAATGGCAAATTATTGCCAGATAGTGTGAGACTTACTAAGTTTGGAAAGTTATTGCGGAGTACTAGTTTAGATGAATTGCCAGAATTATGGAACATTATAAAGGGTGATATGAGTATTGTGGGACCGAGACC
>JAVVVE010000049.1:0-3809 GCA_036652815.1 Lachnospiraceae bacterium | reverse complement strand
CAAGCAATGTTCCGCCTATAATTGTATAATTAATACAATTTCCCCTACAAATTCGATCAACTTCTTTTAGCATCTCCAGTTCAATCATCTGAAGCTGGTGGAGCATCTTATCATCTAATTGTATCATCGGCATTCCTCTCTGATTTGTTTGGCCACATCCGGATAGTTTGTAATAATCGCATCCACTCCCATACGATAGCAGTTTTCCATAGTATCTCTATCATTCACAGTCCAGACATGCACACTAAGATGGTTCTCTTTACAGTCTTTCATCAGTGAAGGATATTGCAGATTATAAACTACGGGATGAATCGCATCAGCTCCCAGATGTCTCGCATATTCCGCCGCTTCATAAAGACCACAAGAATAGAGCACTCCTGTTTTAGCATCCGGATTTAGTTTTTTTATCGCCATGATAGAATAATGATTAAAAGAAGAGTATAGTACCCTGCTCTCCATCCCCATCCGCTTCACCAGTGCCACGACCCGTTCTTCAATCCCCGGATAAAAGAAAATGCCTGTTTTTAATTCGATGTTGATGGTCAAATCCGTGTCGTTCAGAAGGTTTAATACTTCCTCAAAGGTTGGAATTCTTACCGTCTCATATTCCATATGTGTCTTATTGAAGTTGAACTGTTTCAATTCTGCCAGGGTAAAGTCCTTGACGCATCCACTTCCATCACTGACCCGATCAATCGTCTCATCATGAATCACAACTAAATATCCATCACGAGTCATCTGTACGTCTAGTTCTACTCCATCGGCTTTCATATCTGCTGCTTTCTGAAACGCTTCCAATGTATTCTCCGGTGCATAACCGGAAGCACCTCTGTGTGCCCATATCTTTGTGTTTATCATCATCTTTATTCCTTTTAAGATTATAACATATAATTCTTACGAGTGAATTAATATTTTATTAGTTTATCCTCACCTGCTCCAAATCGAATAAATTCAATTTGATTTTCAGACGGGGTGATAATCATCGTATCCCATAGTTCCTGTGAAACAGTTCCTAACCGGCGCATCGCAGTAACAGCACCTTCCGGCTTTTTATCTTCAAAGCTTTCACACTTACAGCAGCCAATTGAGATAATAGGAAACCGGCGTTCTGTATAGACCTGATCCGTGTGATTATGTCCATGTACATATGCTATCACTCGGTTTCCCGGTATCTCATCATATGTTTCTAACAGCGCAATCAGTTCTTCACCATTACGAATGCTGTCACTCCAATAGTGAATCTCAGGAAGCGGTGGTACATGGCTAAATACTACGATAGAATAACCGCTTGGCGTTGCATCAAGTGTCCTCTGTACCCAATCCAGTTCTTCTGCCGGAAAGCCGTAGCGTACACGTTCGCTGGGATCAAAGGAGGATAAGAATAGCATTCGTAAAGAGTGTACCGCATCATCTGCATAATACCAAGGTTCATGTGCCGTTCGAATGACATAATCCCGACTGGAGATCTGATACAGTTCATACTGTTCTTCTTCTGTCATCGGTTCCGGATTACCTGCAAAGTAATTAGAATCATGATTTCCCGGCACTATATAAAGGGGTATCTCATGTTCCATTAAATCGCCTAACACCTTACCGGCATAAAACTTTGTTACACGCTTAGGCACCATTCCATCGGTGATATCTCCCAGATGAACAATTCCATCGAACGATGCCTGATGATGCACTTCCCTAATAGTGTGTGCTGTATCTTCCCAAGTACCACCTATAGTATAATGGCTGTCCGCCAAAATAGCCAGCGTTAAAGATTTGTCGGTTTTCTTCTTTAAGATTTCAGTTGCTGTCTCTCTTATCTCATCTGCAAAATATGGTTTTTTCTGGTAACTCCATGGACGTGTATCATATTGAAGTATCTCTGTCATATGAGTTTCATCATCTATGGTCAGTTCACCGCCGTCCAGTCTCTTGATGCATACCCTAAAATACCGTTCATCTGTAAACACATATGGCTGCTGCCCAAACGCACTCATCGAAAAATCATGATTATATGAGGTCCAGTTTTCTTCTTTCTGATAGACATAAGTATAAATATAGGTATCATCAACCTCTGTCGAATACGTAGCTACCGCAAATTCATACATTGGGTTTCGCAAGACAATTCGACTCCCGCTAAATGCATGATAGAAATAAAAGGTTGCCATATAATTGGGATGATTTCTTTGAATTGTCCCATCTTCTTCCGATATCATCTGCCTTGCTTCCGGATTAATCATATAAATTGGTTCTCCTATTCTTTCTCACTGGTGCGTATCTTTCGTTTCTCTAGGAACAACTCCATAACCTCCGCCATAGCGATGGATTCCTCTTGCGTAAACTTATAAGAACGTCCAATATGTCCATTGATCATATATGCAAAATCGCTAATCTCATATCGCAGTCCCTGTCCCAGAAATTTAACAAAGTATTTATCTCTCTTAGCTGCATCCTCATAGCGAACTTCAAATGACTGAGTCAGCCACCACGGTGATTCTGCCAAGATATATCCCTGTGTTCCGGAAATCACCAGTTGTCCTTCTGATTTTACTCCCAGTCCACTCTTGGATAATGCCATACCATTGGGATAGATAAAAGAAGCTTTTGTATAAAGGTCAATCCCATTATCTGCCAAGATACTATCAAAGCGAACTTCCTTATAATTACTCCCCATAAGCTTTATGATCGGCAGCAGAGTATGACTTCCAAACTCAGTAAAACTTCCACCATACTTTGTATCTGTCATCTCTCGCTTATCAGGCGTTGTAAGTCTCGTAAAACACGCTTCCACATCCCTGATTCTCCCGATGATACCACTTTGGGCAATACTCATCATCTGTACAAAGCCCGGACAATATGCTGCCTTAATTGCTTCTAAGAATACGCAATTATGTTCTTGTGCCAATTGGAACAGTTCTTCTGCCTGACTTTTTTTAAAAGCTAATGGTTTTTCGCACAATACATGTTTCCCCTGTAATAATGCCTGTTTTGAATATTCATAATGTGTCTCATGGGGTGATGCAACATATACTGCATCCACATCTTTCAGAAATTCTTCAAAATGATCTGTATAAGAGTTTAAATCAAACTGTTCTGCAAACTGCTTTGCACTCTCTAAACTGATATTGAATACACTGTGTACGGTAACACCGCTTACATACTTCGCTTCAGGTACAAAACGGACAGCAATTCTCCCGGTACCAATAACACCAATACGAATGATTTGATGCTTCTTTGAACGAAGTACAGTGGATGAGATGTTCTTAGTTCGTTCGAGATAAACTACTTGGCAAAAATCTTTCAGATAATCAAACATACCTTCCCAGTCAGAACCGATAGCAAATATATCGATTCCGTATTTCTGTATATCTTCTACCTTTTGTCCAATGTGATCTTCTACGATGATTTCATCCGCCAGACCACTTCTTTGTATGTTCTCTATTCGCTCACTTAGCGAATCTATAATATTAAGTTTACCTCTGGACTCATCATACTGTTCCGTAGTGACACCTACAATCAGATAGTCCCCCAGTTTTTTAGCCCGCTGAAGCAGTTTGTAATGACCCTCGTGAAACAAGTCGAATGAACCGTATGTAATAACCTTTTTCATCTTGTATTCCTCATATTTCCTATGTATTTTTTACGGTTTCAGTGATAAGACGATAGACTCTTTCGAAATCAAAGGGTTTAAGGATACTGGGACCGGTCTCTAGAACGGTATGATGAACATTAATATCACAAATAAAATCTTTTATCTCTTCCGGGTAAAGTGGATATACCCCCTTGATGTCTCCCACATGTTCCATACATTCTTTATC
>JAVVVE010000048.1:0-4531 GCA_036652815.1 Lachnospiraceae bacterium | reverse complement strand
CATAAATAGAGCAATCGAGCTATATCATCTTAAAAAGTAACTGCAAAACTGTGGAGCTTATCTACAGTTTTCAAGGTTCATTTGAGCCTTATTTTTTTGATTCGGTTTTCTCATAGCTTACTTGACACTATCTTCGTCACTTGCTACTTACTACTTACTACTTACTGAATGTATCACGTTTTTTGACTGTTGTCAATACGCTTTTCCTTGCTTTTATGCGGGATTTGTGATAGTATATAGCTATAAAAGTAGGTAGCTATGCCCAAATACTCAAGATACGATGTTGTAGTGATGAGAGACATCTTATCTTGTCGGTGGAATTGATTCCGCCGTATGTATATTTCAAGGATGAAAGGAGGGGCAATCATATGAACACAATGGCATTAAATACAGTCTACAATCATTATCTGACTTCTTATGCACCTAAGAGTGCCTCTCCTTATGATACTCATAAGAAGAGTGAACTTCGCAGTATCTACAATTCCATTATAAAACTAAATAAAGATGCTCCTCTGTATATGCTGGATACCGGCAAAGAAACACAGGAGTTCGCTGTTGGTATTAAAGAAGGGGCAAGAGAGCTTCGTAACACCATCGCTTCTTTAGGTGGCTTAAATGAGGCGGAATTATTAAACAAGAAGACCGCCTATTCAAGTAATCAGAATATTGCCGATGCTAAATTCATCGGTTCTTATGCCGAGTTAGAAGCCGCCCACGCAAGCGATCAGGATGATTTTGAAGTACCTTCTTTCGCTATCGAAGTTAAAAGTCTGGCAAACGGACAAACAAATATCGGTACTATGCTGAACTCAAATGAGGTCTCCTTAAAACCGGACTCCTATTCTTTTGATATTGAAAGCAACGATTTGAATTATGAATTTCAATTTAATATTAATGAAGGAGATTCCAATAAAGATGTGCAGACCAGATTATCCCGTCTGATTACCAATGCTAACATCGGTGTGGAAGCTTCTGTTCTGGAAGATGGCGAAGGTATGAGTGCACTGAAATTACAATCTTCTGCTACCGGTTTAAGTAATAAGAAAGATACACTATTCACAGTCAGCGACCAGAATACCAGTAAAACAGCAGGTGCTGTTGATTATTTTGGTATCGGCGAGATTACAAAAGCCGCTGCAAATTCCAATTTTATAATAAACGGGAACGAACAAAGTACTGCTTCCAATACCTTTACTGTTGAAAAAATGTACGAAGTCACCTTAAATGGAATCAGCTCAACCGAAGGAGAAACCGCTACCATAGCTCTTAAACCGGATGTGGAATCCCTCACTGAGAATATTAAGCATCTTGTCGGCGGATATAATGACTTCATACAAAAAGCTTCAGAACATGCAGCTACACATCCCAAAGCTAATCGACTACTCTCAGAGATGAAACACATCTCTTCCTATTATGATGCTTCTTTTGGTTCTATCGGACTGCACAGGAAGGATGATGGGTTGTTAGACGTCAACGAAAAGCAATTGCAAGACAGTATCTCTGCTGAGGACGCCAAAGAACGGTTCTCTTCCGTCAAGGACTTTACCGGTTCTTTACTGCGTAAATCCAGTCAGGTCTCTTTGAATCCGATGAACTATGTAGACAAAACCATCGTTGCCTATAAGAATCCGGGCAAAAGCTATGCCAGTCCTTATGTTACCAGCACCTACAGTGGCATGATGTTTAATGGCTATTGTTAAATTCGCGATATAAAAAATCCATGCTCAACATCTTATCGTCTACATAATAGTCTGCATTGGGCTTACCAAAATGTAACTCATGATATTTAACCTTCCACTCGCTCATCTGTCTCTTTGTAACATCACTCCAGTCTCTTCCCGTAACATACCCTCTTGCCGTAAATAGTACAATCGTATTACCTGCATCATACAGGCTGTTGATAATGCGAATCATCGGCTCATTTGGACCTGCTTGTGCATAATCCAAATCCTCTCTCTTCAAAGCAACCACTCCATCAATATCGAATACAAATCTCTGCCCGCCTTGTTGAATCTTCAACACCTCTTCTGCTCTTAAGAGTTCTGCTTCTGTATCAATATCATAATTATCTGTCATCCGATATCCCAGTATCTTCCTACCCGACATAGAATGTTGTTCTGTAATCACACTGGGTCTGATGATATCAATATTGGCCGTTTGATAAAGGACGCGCGGAAGTTCTTGTCTTGGCATATTATATCCTTCCGGAATATCCTTAAGGATCGGCGTCATCGTAAGGTCTTCTTTTTGATACCACATCTTATGTGCCACCTCTGTCGCCGGTGCCACTGTTCTGACACTATCGACCGTGACATCCTGCATCATCATCTCTATCATAGCATCTATATCTGCAGGCTTACGAATCGGATAAGTCGGGCGAAGCTGTACCACGATATCCGGTACATAGCCCTCTGTATCTGCGAGGAAGTGAAGTGCATGTTCAAACACCTCGATATCTTTTGATGTATCCGAAGCATATTCTGCCGGACGTAAAAAGGGAGTCTCTGCTCCATATTCTCTCGCTATCGCTGCATATGCTTCACTGTCTGTGCTGACTATAATGCGATTAATATAACGAGAAGCCTTGGCATGTTCAATAGAATATGCCAACATAGGTTTTCCGTTCAACAGTCTTATATTCTTATCCTGTACACTCTTAGAACCGCTTCTTGCCGGTATCACTGCCAATATTCGTTTCATTCGATTCTCCGCCTCTCTATGCTATGATTGCCTGTAATGTCCGACATGACATACCTTGAATATAAGCGCCGCCCTCTGTCGCATTGATAATCGGTATCGGCACAGCATGTTCCCCTGCGGATGTCTGCATCTTTTTGATTCTGCTCTCCATCCATTCTCTGTAGATGGTAAATTTATAATCTGTAAATACCGTACCGCCATCCCAGGCAGGGATCTCCAACAGCTCTTCCTGGTTCGTCGCTATCTGACTGGATGTCCCTGCTGCATGTGCCAGATTATCAGTAAAAGCAAGATCTAATCCCACGAAAATAATGCTTGCGGCACATCCTCTGATCGCAACATCCAAAGCCGTAGTACTGACGGAACCACCCGTTTCAAACAACTGATATCCATCTACTGCTGCCAGTGCTTCCGCCTGTGGATAATCCTGTTGGAAAATCAAATATTTCATACCATGATACCGCGTGCAGAATTGATGACATGCCGTTGATAACAGTAACAACGGTATCTCTTCTTGTTCTAATCCATATATCTGCCCCAGTATCCTTTCATTAGCATCTGTCATCATCACATAATCCGGTCTAATCCCCAGATTCATCAATTTGTGATACACAGTCCCGGTTGCTATGATAAGTGCATCGTGAGGACGTTTCTTTAAAAGCATAACATTCTTATCCAGAGAAGGTCCTGCTGCCACAATATAAATATCTTTTCCGGCAAATACAGGCAATATCTCATCCATAGCACCAACCGCATGCGTAGGATCGTGCAGATAACTACAATTTTTATAAAAATTAACAGACAGCACCTTCCGCTGGTTGCGCCAAGTGCTATCCGTAACAAAAAATTTTTCAAAACTACTGCGAATCTCTTTCTGTGCGATATTCCTCACAGAAGGGGCATGGATGATGAACCCTGTCGAATCTGTGTTTAAGACCTCTGACAGCTGTTTCAGCATCGGATCATAATGTAATACTAGATACTGTTTCGCAAACCAGTCTGCATAATTAAAACAGGACAGCGCCAATACTAACACATTGCAATCAGGTTCATAGACATGTACC
Organism: Lachnospiraceae bacterium; assembly: GCA_036652815.1. Lineage (GTDB taxonomy): Bacteria > Bacillota > Clostridia > Lachnospirales > Lachnospiraceae > SZUA-378. The sequence continues at coordinate 767 of JAVVVE010000048.1, read as the reverse complement.
GGATAAGCATAAAAGGTATGTGTCACTATCGTCCAGGCCTGATACAAAAGCCCCGCTCCCAGCAGATTGATACGTGTCGGTTGTTCGCCCTCTTCCGTTTCATACACATCTACAAACATACGCGCTTCGCGGTAAGGATTTACATTGCTGTGCAGATAATAACTGCCTTCTTTTCCCGTAATCTTCAAAGTAGGATATCCGGACTGGGTATCCTCTATCTCATAGATCATCCCATTCGGTGCAGTATACCTGTCGGTACCAGATGTTCTACATAACCCCTCATATGCTTTACGCAGTGCCTCCGCAAGTGCCGGATCCTGCTGCTGCAATGCTGCAAGATTATGTTCAAGATAAGCATCGTTCTCTATTACACCAGGGACTAAACGCAATGCATCCTGAATCGATATGGTAAGTGGTCTTATGGTAAGTTCTAAGAGATCCGCCAGTAAGATATAGTCCTTATTCTCCTGTGCCTGCGCCACATCCGCAAGGATACGTAATACATACTCAGGGTCCAGAGTCAGCCCAATCTCCGCTATTTGCGTTGGATGACTCAATAAATCTTCTATATTGCTTTGCAGTGATCCCAATAGATTACGATAACCCCTAAGAGCACTGTCATAGTTCTGCCCGGCACAATCCGTTATAACCCTATCAATGTAAAATATACTATCTCTGTTTCGATTAAATAATAGTTTATAATCCATATCATCTCCCTTACTTCCGGTCTGCAATCTTCTGTTTAATGTCATTGAACCGCACACGAT
>JAVVVE010000047.1:0-4569 GCA_036652815.1 Lachnospiraceae bacterium | reverse complement strand
ATTTAGACATAAAGGGAGCTGATGTTGATAAGATTATGAGGCAAGCAATTGATGCAATTGCCTTCTGTGGATAACTTTGCTATATATTCAGCTCTTTTTACCATGTTTGCAGATACATAATTATAAATACGCTCTCTGAATCGGCTGAAAGTGCTGTCACTGACTGGCTGTTCCTCTAAATGAGTACTGTGAAGAACATACTGATAACGAATACCACAACAGATAGATTCAAAAAGTTCGTCATCGTTGTTGCCACAGAACTCCAAGTCTTGACACCCTAATCAATATTACAAAATTGTTAAGAAATGATTGTGAATATATGGTATTTATGATAAAATGGGTATTGTTTATCGGAGGTGATTGGCAAAATGAGACCGAAAAAACTGAAAAAGAAAAAAGAATATACGATTATGTGGATTTCTAATCAAGCAAGTGATGTAGTGAAGCAATGCCGCATGAGTGCAAAACAAAGTAGAATCTTAGTAACGCTTGGTGTGCTTTTTTTTGTTACCATCCTTTTAGCAGGTTCCTTTAGTATTGCCAGAGTAGTGACGGGAACAGGCATAGCATTTAATCTTCAAACTGAGGTAACGTCACTGATGGAGCAGAATGCACAGCTTACGCTACAGAATAAAGAACTGACTGATAAAGTGACAATCTTAAGTGATACTGTCAATAAAAAGGTAGAAGTGGAACAGGCCAAGGCAGTCGAGGATCAACAGAATAGTGAGCCATCCGGATATCCGCTTAGTGGGCAGGCATCTATGACAGAGGCGAATGCCAACGAAGCAGCAGGAGAAGGGGCAGCTAAGATACCGATCGTCATATTTGAAGCTTCTGCAGGCACCAGTGTGATTGCATCCGGTAGTGGAACTGTGGTATCTGTTGTATCAGATGATGCAGAATATGGTAATCAGATTCGGATTGATCATGGGAATGGCTATATCTCTGTTTATCGTAATGCATCTACTCCGAGAGTGTCAAATGGTGATGCAGTTACAAGAGGAACTCTTTTATTTGATATGCAAGAGGACAGTACAAAGCTTGGATATCAGATTATGAACCAGGAGCAATACATGGATCCATTGGATTTATTGGATATAGCAGGCTGATATGATATGTCAAGAAAAGATAGTATGAAAGGTTGAGGTAGTAAGATGTTAGGAAAGAAAACGAATGATTTTACAACGGAGAAGTTTAGCAGTATTATTGGCGTAGATGCCATTATTAAAGGTACTTTTGTGACAAAAGATACCACGAGAATAGACGGAACGATTCTGGGTAATGTAGAGGCAAAAGGAACTATCATTGTGGGACCAAAAGGCAAAGTGGAAGGTAATATACAAGCATCGAATGCATTGATTGCCGGTGAAGTAAGAGGAGATATGGATGTAACAGAGAGAATCGAGGCTTCAGCATCCGGTAGGATTATCGGAGACATTCAGGCAAAGAGCTTAATCGTAGATGAGAATGCAACATTCCAGGGTAAATGTACGATGAATATTAAAAATAGTGGTGTGGTGCAAGAGGAAGCACCGACTAATCCTGAACAAGAACTGTAGAAAAGAACTGTAGATTACATAGATTAATAAAAAAAGGGAATATTTCATATGAAATATTCCCTTTTATTTTATGGCTCTAAACGTTTAAAGATTAATTCATAACCATCGGTTCCATAGTTTAAAGAACGATTTACACGGCTGATGGTAGCGGTAGAGGCACCTGTTTTCTCTGCAATCTCCAAATAAGTCTTATGCTCACGTAACATAGATGCGACTTCAAAGCGTTGTGATAAAGATAACAGTTCATTGACCGTACATAGGTCTTCAAAAAAACTATAACACTCTTCCTTATCCTTTAGTGACAGGATAGCATCAAATAGATAATCAACAGATTCTGTTTTTATCTTTTTGTTCATATTTGTAACCCCTTTCAAAGTCTCCCTGTGGAAACTCATTCCTACACTTTCACACTGTGAAGCTATGCTATTGCAGATAAGTGCATTTTACCATTTTAACGCTGTGAAGTAAAGGACAAAAAATCCTCAATTGAACTATTTACAATTAAATCCTCAGGAAAGCCGAGCTCCTGAATAAGAGCATAGGACATGTCGTGCTGACCAACTTGTGAATCCACATGAGCATCGGAATTTAAGATAATCTTAGTTCCATAACGGACACAGGCATCCAACATAGCTTTATCATTGTCTCTGGCGTTACAGCGAAAACTGGTTGGCAGGAGAGAGGAGTTGTTCAATTCCAATAAGGTATGATATTCTTTGGCAGCTTTTGCTACGATATCATAATCAATAGGGAATCTTCCGTCATCCAGATGTCCAATGATATGAATCAGGGGGTTCTGAATCACAGCTAAGATAGCTTGTGTAGATTCTTCCTTGGTTAAAAGACGGATACAGGGCGGATGGAGACTGGCAATATTATAATCAAGCATTGCCATCGTAGCGGCACTTAAGTCTACTGTGCCGCATTCATCCTGAATATTGAGCTCTGAACCAAATAAAAGAGGTACATCATAGTCTTTTTTATCGATAATTTTAAGATTTTGAAAATAAAATTCATGGCAGGTGCCGGGCATCGTAGGGGCATGTTCCGTGATTCCTAGCAGAGACAGACCGTGTGCTTTAGCGGAAACTGCCATCTCCCGTATGGTGCTATAAGCGTGTCCACTTACTAAAGTATGGGTGTGTGCATCTAATAGATAGTTCATATGATCATATCCTTTCGAGGTATAACTTACTAAATAGAAGAATACCACGTTTTAAAGCGAGATACAAATACAAAATAGACTTGATATGTAGTTTTGAATACTATATAATGATGCATATGACATAATGCATATGACATGGAAAGGTAGATTATAGGTATGACACTGAATATGGACGATTTGCTGAATAGTATTATGGATAGCCTAGGCAGGATAGATTATATAAAAGCGGATGATATTCCCAATATTGATCTTTATATGGATCAGGTAACTACTTTTATGGATAAGAAATTAAAGAATACCTGTAGAAATCAGAATGAAGATAAGATATTAACCAAGACAATGATTAATAATTATGCCAAGAATAATCTGTTGCCACCGCCAATTAAGAAGAAGTATTCCAAAGAACATATTTTGGTACTGATCTTTATCTATTATTATAAAGGGATTTTGTCTATTAATGACATACAAAATCTATTAAATCCCTTAACGGAGCGTTTTTTTGGAACGCAGGAAAAATTCAATCTGGAAGATATTTATGAAGAAGTATTTTCCATGGAAAGTGAGCAGGTGGAGGCCATGAAGAAAGATGTTATGGCTACCTATGCGAGCAGCAAGGACATGTTTGGAGAAGCACCGGAAGAAAGCAGAGACTTTCTGCAGATGTTTGCTTTTATCTGTATGCTGAGCTTTGATGTGTATGTAAAGAAACTATTGATTGAAAAGATTGTGGATGGTTTCAATGCTAGCAACCAGAATATGGAGGATATAAAAAAATAATTTTCTTGACGTAGAAAGAGCTTTGAGATATAATCTTACAAGTGGGCGGAAGTGTCGGAATTGGCAGACGAGCAAGACTAAGGATCTTGTGAGCAATGCGCTCGTGAGGGTTCAAGTCCCTTCTTCCGCAGAAAAAAGCATCAATCAGAAATGATTGATGCTTTTTACGATAGGTGCAACCGCAATCGATTTGATGGACAAAAGTGTACAGACCTTCTGTCTTGTGTAGATGGATATCTTGATAAAGAAACTTATAATCGCGTTCTTGATAATAGGATTATCGATATTTTGAGATTGAACTTAGATGAATCATATTCAGTAAGGCAGATATTAACACTGTTTTCAGAAGAATTAAATTTAGTCTTTCTCGTTTGGGTAGAGGAGAATGAAGCATTAATCGGTAAAAGAAATACCTTGTTTCAATGTGGATGTCAAAAATTGTTAACGGACACCATAACGAATTTTTAAATAATTTATTTGTTTTTATGCTGATAGTTTTGCAAATTTTTGTTGAGTTTAATTGTGTCTTGTTCCTGAAGGAATACGCCATCAATGACAGAAAAGCAATGGTAGCCGATGCAGGGAAGTGTTTTACTTTATTGAAATGATTTTGCAGAAGAGATACACATTATCCAAAAAAAATCCCATCCCATCAGTCGGAACTCTTTCTACAGAACAGAATACTCTGTTCTGTAGAAAGAGTTCCGACTGATGGGATGGGATTTTTTTTGGATTAAGTCAGCCTCAGCTGCAAAAATGAAATGAATATCTAAAATAAATCATTTGAAGTTTCAACTCAACTATTTTAAAATCTGAGAAAAAAATTTAATAAGAGAGCATTATATTTTTAAGAGAGGTATATTTTTAGTGATTCTGCAGTAGAAAAAGTGATTCTCATTACATTTTGCAATATGAGAGCATAAGAAAAGAACCAGTATTGTCATAATCGATTGGCCGTGGGAAACGACGGTACTGAATATTTCCCCCACCTCTCCTCACCCCTACCCAAGCGAATCCCTTTGAATTAATCCCCACAATGTTGTATAATTCAGTCATGTTTTCATA
>JAVVVE010000046.1:0-4980 GCA_036652815.1 Lachnospiraceae bacterium | reverse complement strand
ATTTCTTTTAAAGCTGTAGGGCACCGTATTACAGAAGAACTGTATCAGTATACCCTACCCGTGACCTTCTGGCAACCGGCAATTACACCAACAAAGAAGTAGCAGAGCTTACCGGTCTTGGTAAGAATACAGTTAAAAATATCGATAAACAACGCCTTAAGGAACTCTATACCATAGATGGTAGCAAGTTAATCAAGCCAGAGCGGAAAACTAAATTTCTTGGAATTGATGAATTTAAGCTTCACAATGGTTATAAGTATGCCACTCACATCATAGATATGGAAACCGGTCATGTACTGTGGATTGCTAATGGCAAGAAGAAGCAGGTGGTTTATGACTTTATTGATCATGTTGGACTTACCTGGATGGACAGTGTGGAAGCCATTGCATGCGATATGAACTCCGATTTTCAGGAAGCATTTGAGAAAAAGTGTCCTCATATCCAGCCTGTATTTGATTACTTTCATATCGTTAAGAACTTTAATGATAAGGTTGTCAGTGAAGTCCGAAAAGATGAACAGCATCGCCTAATTGCAGAAGGTGATGATAAAGCAGCACGTTCCCTGAAGAAAACTCGCTATATCCTTATGTCTTCGAGAAAGACTCTCCAGCGTAAGGACCAAGATGCAGCTGATGAAAAAGTTATCTCAAAGGGAAGTTCTATCTTTGGTACAGAAGACTATGTTCGCAAAGGCGGTCATGAGGAGAGGTATGATGAATTACTCAGTCAAAATAAGCTACTGTTTACACTTGATCTGATTAAAAAACGCTTAACTCTTGCATACTCTCGCAATGAAGAAGCACAAATGGCAGAGGATATCATCTCCATCATGGATACCTGTGAGGCGACCGGAAATAAACATCTTCTCTGGTTCAAAAGGTTGCTTGACAACCACTTCGAAGGAATCATAGCTCATGCTACTTATGATATATCCGCTGGTAAGATTGAAGGCATTAACAACAAAATCAAAACCTTAAGACGACAGGCTTATGGATATCGAGACGATGAATATTTCTTTCTTAAACTGTTTGATATTAGTAGAACGACCTATGTCAGGAATCCGAAATCCCACAAAATTTGTGATTGAGCCAAAATAATCAACAATTCTATTTTGATTATCTAATAAGGCGTAACAACATAATCAAAAATCGCAAGAAGCTTTTATCAGAAGAACTAGGTCTCTGATATTTATACATAATTCAAGAAAGTATAGATATTTTATAGACGTATAAAACGGGAAGCCTTGATTTATAAGGCTTCCCAGCGTTTTCCCCCTACTCAAACTCAATCGTCGCCGGTGGTTTTCCCGTGCAGTCATACAGTACCCGGTTAACCCCCTTCACTTCATTCACGATTCGCGCACTTACGATTCCCAGCACTTCCCATGGTAATTCCGCCGCTTCTGCGGTCATGAAATCCGAGGTTGTAACTGCACGCAATGCAATTGCATAGTCATAGGTTCGCTCATCCCCCATGACACCCACGGAACGCATATTCGTCAATGCTGCAAAATACTGCCCGATACCTTTAGCGATACCGGCTTTGTCGATTTCTTCTCTATAGATTGCATCTGCATCCTGGACGATTCTTACTTTTTCAGCTGTGATATCACCGATGATACGGATGCCGAGACCGGGACCCGGGAACGGCTGTCTGTAGACCAGATAGTCCGGGATCCCCAGTTCCAAACCGGCTTTACGGACTTCATCTTTGAATAAAAGACGCAAAGGTTCGATGATCTCTTTAAAATCTACACAGTCAGGCAGTCCTCCAACATTATGATGCGATTTAATAACCGCCGATTTACCGAGACCACTCTCGATAACATCCGGATAGATGGTGCCTTGCACAAGATAATCCACCGTTCCTATTTTTTTGGCTTCTTCTTCAAACACACGGATAAATTCTTCTCCGATAATTTTTCGTTTCTGTTCCGGTTCTGTCACACCTGCTAACTTTTGATAAAATCGCTCCGCTGCATTAACACGGATAAAATTAAGATGATAGGGACCATTCGGTCCAAATACTGCCTCTACTTCATCCCCCTCATTCTTACGTAAAAGTCCATGATCTACAAAAACGCAGGTAAGCTGCGTACCGATTGCTTTAGACAGCATAACCGCTGCAACAGAGGAATCGACACCACCGGATAAGGCACAAAGCACTTTTCCGTCGCCTACTTTATCACGAATCGCCTGGATGCTTGTCTCCACAAAAGAATCCATCTTCCAGTCTCCTTTACAGCCGCACAGATGAAATATGAAGTTCGATAACATCTTCATCCCCTCTTGTGTATGCATTACTTCCGGATGGAACTGCACTGCATAAAGGTTTTTCGATACACATTCCATGGCTGCCACCGGGCATACCGGCGTATGTGCCGTTACTGTAAATTCAGAAGGTGCCTGTTCTATATAATCCGTATGACTCATCCAACAGATTGTTCGTTTCGATACCGCTTCAAAGAATGGAACACTCGTGTTCACTTCCACTTCTGTCTTGCCATATTCGCTGATTGGAGCTGTTGCCACGCTACCGCCCAGAAGATGCGCCATCAATTGAGATCCATAACAGATTCCCAGAATCGGAATACCCAGTTCAAATAATCCTTTTTCACAGATTGGAGAATCTTCTCCATAGACGCTATTCGGTCCACCGGTTAATATGATGCCTCGTGGATTCATCTCTTTAAGTTTATCCAGACTCAGCGTATAAGGATGTACTTCACAATACACGTTACACTCTCTGACTCTTCTCGCAATCAATTGGTTATATTGTCCACCAAAATCCAATACAATTATCATTTCTTTTTCCATGCTGTTGCTCCTCCTTCGTATCCTACTGCCTATTATATGATATGCGTTTGTTTCTTGTCAAAGCATTCTTTGCTCCAGTCACCACGAAGATAACGTATGGTGTAACAGATTGCTCTAAATATCCAATCAATGATCATGGCAACCCAGATGCCCATGAGACCCATGTTCCAGTATACGCTCAAAAGATAAGCCGCCCCGATTCTAAAGATCCACATCGAGATAATCGCAATCACCATAGGAATAACTACATCACCTGCCGCCCGAAAAGTATTAGGCAAAGAGAAAGACGGAACCCATGCGACCAAAACCATCACTGCATGAAAGCGTACCACTTGTTCTGCCAGTGCTTGCGTTTGTGCGCTCAGATGATAGATGCCCAAGATATGTTTTGCAAAAATAAGCACCAGCACTGACATGATTGTCATACCGACATAAGTAATCCCCATTAATTTCTTGGTGTAATATCTTGCCTGTTTGTTATCTCCGGCGCCTATACACACGGAGACTGTAGACAGTTGTGCAAATCCAATTGCAAGACCAGGGATAATATTAAACATCGTTACTGTATTGGCTACAGCATTGGCTGCGATTGCCACTGTTCCGAAGGTGGAGATTAAGCTCAACAACAATATTTTACCTAATTGAAACAAACTATTTTCCAATCCATTAGGCACCCCGATATATAGTATCTTTTGAATCAAATGTCGATTCAAACGTAAAGTAAACTGCCCTCTAAGATGAATCACTCTATTTGAATTAAATAACATCACAAAGATAATAACCGCCGCAACGATACGCGACACCACTGTCGGGATAGCTGCTCCCGCTACTCCCATATGCAGTCCATATATCATGATTGCATTACCCGTAATATTAATCACATTCATGATCATCGAGATGCACATCGTTACCTTGGAGTTCCCCATAGAACGAAACAAAGCAGCTCCCACATTATAGATGGCCATCGGAAAAATCGAGATCGCAGTAATCAGCAGATACGTCTTAGCATTCTCCATCACTGCCGGTTCTATCCTACCGAATACCTGTCTAAGAATAAAATCATGTGCTCCCACAAACAATATCGTAATCACAATAGACAAAATAGCAGAAAACAGCATTAGCTGCCATGCTGCTCTACTGGCATTTTTGGCATCTTTTTGCCCTAGGTAATGTCCTGCAACTACCGCACCGCCGGTTGCAATAGCTCCTAAAATATTCATAATCAAAACATTGACCGTATCCACTAAGGATACTCCCGATACAGCCGCTTCTCCGACTCCCGATATCATCATCGTATCAGCGATTCCCACCGTAATTAACAAAATCTGTTCTATAATCAGTGGAATAATTAATTTTTTCAGATCTTTATTCGTAAATAGCATGCCTTACCCCTTATCTAAGTGTAACATAACCTTTAGAATATTGTATGCCTATTCAATTTTCTTGTAAAGAGTATTGTGTTATCTATGTGCCTGATGCAGATATTTTTCCTTGGTTGCCAGTCCTCCCCTAATATGACGCTCTGATTTGTTGATATCCAGAACCTTTCTTGCACTTTTTGCCAAATTAGGATTGATTTGCAGCAAACGGTCGGTAACGTCCTTATGTACGGTTGATTTACTGATACCAAATTGTTTCGCCGTTTGCCTCACTGTCGCATTATGTTCGATGATATAATTGGCAATCTCGATTGCCCGTTCCTCTATATATTCTCTCACAAAATCCCCTCACATTTCGATGTTTTTACATCTTATGCAAGAGGACTGCTATATAACCCTTTTCTTGGTTGATTTGTTACCATAAATATAATCCATTTTTTATATTTAAAAATTATTGAAATAGAGCGAATGATTTCTTTCTTCTATTTCAGCTAACTATTGATTTGCTGAAATAAGAAGCGTATAATAAACTTACTATTTCAAATCGAGGTGAATACTATGAACCGTTCAGGAAGCTACACATCCAATTTATCAGATGCGATGACCTATCAGTCGTTTTTGCCCAATGCCCTGCCACCCAAGCCGGCACTGACCCTGGATGAGCCCCTCTCCGGCTTGCTAGTAAAAGCCAACTGCGCCGTAGCCAAACTAGAAGCAATCGGTTCGAGGCTGCCCAGCGTTCCGCTGTTTGTGTCCATGTATGTGCGCAAGGAAGCACTGCTTT
>JAVVVE010000045.1:0-5643 GCA_036652815.1 Lachnospiraceae bacterium | reverse complement strand
CAAAGAAAACCAACCCCCTGCCAGCTTGGGTCTTGCGTATTTCCGCGAAGAACGTTAAGGTACAAAGATGTTTAATATTAAGATAGCCCCAACTAATCGTCGGGGCTAATGTTTTACATATTTTGGTTTTATTTGGTTCGTTTTATTGGGTTTGGAATCTGATTCTTTACCACCTGGGTGCGGGCAATCATAATCTGGTGTCCACAGCTCACACATTTTAATCGAAAGTCTGCTCCTACACGCAAGATTTCCCAATCGTGGCTGCCACATGGATGTGCTTTTTTAAGTGTTATAATATCTCCTACCTGATAGTCCAATCTGTATCCTCCTCACACCGTTATCCGAGAAAAGACAGCGCCAATACTATCGGATATGATGAGATCTGCAATGCTGTCTTTAGGCGTCTTTGTCTTATTAATCAGCACTAATTTATGCCCCCTGTAATAGTCCAGCAGTCCTGCGGCCGGATAAACAGCCAGTGAAGTACCGCCTATGATAAGCATCTTAGCATTAGCTATTGCCTTGATGGATTGGCTCATCGTCTGATCGTCCAGACCTTCCTCATATAAGACAACATCCGGTTTTACAGTACCACCACAGCTACACTTTGGCACTCCTGTACTGCGTTGTACATAATCCGCATCATAGAATTGACCACATTGCTCACAGTAATTACGTAACACGGATCCATGTAATTCTAAGACATTCTTGCTGCCTGCTGCCTGATGCAGACCATCAATATTCTGAGTGATCACTGCGCGCAATTTACCGGCTCGTTCCAGTTCTGCCAGTTTTAAGTGTGCTGCATTAGGTTTTGCTGTCAGGCAAAGCATCTTTGCACGATAAAAGTCAAAAAATGCCTCCGTATGACTGCGATAGAAAGTATGACTTAAGATGGTTTCCGGTGGGTACCGATAAGTCTGGTGATACAGGCCATCCACACTCCGAAAATCCGGTATGCCGCTCTCCGTAGATACACCGGCTCCTCCAAAAAAGACGATATTGTCACTTTCATGAATCCATTGCTGCAGTTGTTCCATCTCTGTCATAAGATATGTCCTCCTATATGAGTTGATATAAAAACATAATAAACGGTATCGTAATAGCAGATAATAAGGTGGTGATGGCGAAAATCTCAGAAGCATAGCCTGCATTCTTTTGATAGCGAATCGCAAATAATGTGCCGGTCACTGCGCTGGGGCATGCAGCAGCTATAATCGTAGTGCCCAGAATAGTACGATCTATCGGAAGCGCGCTATACAGAAATAGCAGCAGCATCGGTACCAGCAGCAGCTTCACACTGCTGACCAGATAATGTCTTTTACGCAAGAGCATCTCTTTCCAGTTAATCCCCGCTATCACGCCGCCCGCTACAATCATCGCAAGTGGTGTGTTCATAGAAGCGATATAGGTCAGTGCTTCTTTAAAAATACCTTCCAATCTAATCTGAAACAGAAAACATAAAAATCCAACCGCCGTTGCTATAATTGCAGGTGCAGATAAGGTCTTTACTAACATTTTTCGGTTCATCCGACCTACCATCAAATAAACGCCCTCCGTCCATATGAAGATGTTAAATACTGTCATATAGGCTGTGAGATAAAACACTCCCTCCATACCAAATAAGCCATTCACCAGCGGTATTCCCATAAAACCACAATTAGAATAGATACAGGAAAAACGTTCTATCGCAACTTCTTTATTCTCTTTTTTTCCGGATGCACTGCGAATCGATAGGGTTGCTATCACAATAAAGACGATATGTGTGATAATCGCCAACCCAATGGAGATCGCCAGTCCTGTTAGGTGCTTCATGTCAAAATCACGTTGATATGCATTAACAATAAGTAGCGGATTTACAATAAGTAGAATAAAATCAGAAAGTTTCCGATTGGCCTCTTCATTAATAATGTTTTTCTTTTTGCAAAATATTCCTGTTAAAATAATGAGAAACATAATGCCAACTTGATTGAATGCCTGTATGCTTAATGCCATATTCCTCCTCTTTCCGATTATAAATGTCCCATCAAACCATCTTTGATGACAGCCAGTATTTCTCTTGTGATGTTCTTAATCAGCAGCAATGGTTCCGATGGTGCGGGAATCCCATATACCTGACGATATCCGGCTTTTTGGGCCAGACACAGTGCTCTAAAGATATGATAGTCACTGGATACAATGCCAACAAAAGCCTCAGGCTCTATCAAAGCCCGGCTGTTGATTAAGTTTCGGTGTGTATTAGTTGAAGTATCTTCTTTTCTGATGCGCACAGGTGCAATACCTCGTTTACACAGGTATTGATACATGCCCTCTGCCTCTGTAATCAGTTCATCATGGCCTTGTCCACCCGATACGATGACCATAGTGCCTTGATTCTTCATAAGATATGCATATGCCTTATCCAATCGGTTCTGTAGTGTTCGGCTGGGAATCATACCCCTCATTTGTGCTCCTAAGACCACGATATAGTCAAGATGAGGCTCACTTTTATCTTGAAATCCTCTTAAAATCAACACTAAAATGAATAAAAACAGGGTAATCAATATGCCACTTATAATCAGTATTAGATGCATTTTTCTATCCTCTTATGGTACTATCTCTTACAATACCCATAATAGCGTAAAATATCAAGCAGAAACTTATATTTTGAAGGAACGAAATCTTTATCAGATAGCCATACCGCTACCAAAATGTCAAGGTTGGCCTCAAATTTTAGCAGCAAGTATGGCTTTTTAATTAGATTATCTGCAGGTAGCGTTGCCTGTAATCTGGCAATCGACTGTGTTTAATTTTTGCATCAAGATGGACTCAAGTAAGGAAATACTGTTCGTCATATCGGTTACGCTCTTGTTGAGGCATAACAGCATATCCGGTGTGACTCCCGGCATCGCAACAAATCGCTGAATCTTAGCGCCTTCGGCATTTGCAATAGCACCCAGTGCCGCTTCGCCGAGTGCGACCGATTCGATCAAGTCACTGATCTGTTGGCTGTAGTTGTTCACAAAGATGATTGTTTTTACACTATTGCTTGTGGCACTTCCTTTTACCCCATCTACATCACCCGGATTAACTGTATAAGCATACTCTGCATGTGCTACATTGACGATAGGATTGGGATTGGGAATCGCTGTTACTTTAACCTTGAAGGAAATCGCAACGCTCTGCCCCGCCACTACAGCTCCTGTCAGATGAATCGCTGTATCCGGACTGCCGGTATATGCTTCGCTTACCGTTAAGGAACCCGGCACTAAAACGGTTCCATTTGGTATCAAGTCTGTAATCACAGTTTGATCCGCAGATACATTTCCTGTATTTTTCACTAAAATATGATACGTGATTTCTTCTCCAATATACGAAATATTTTTATCGGTTGCTTTAGAGAGTACCAGTTGTGCCATAGATACCGGAGTATACACGGTATTGCTATTTCCCGATGCCGCTGCACCATTGGGATGTGCAGGATCTACGGTATAAGCATAGTTTACATTTGCGGTATTGGGTATCGGATTCACGGCAGGGGCGCTATCTGATAATGTCACCTGGAAAACGACTGTAACCGTTCCACCTGCCGGAATCGGTGCCGTCAAGGTAATCGCAGAAGTCGGATCTCCTGTAAATGGTACACTGGCACTGACAGAACCCGGTACATAGGTGGTTCCTGCCGGGATCGTATCCTTGATGACGACTTGATTAGCCGGTACGTTACCCATATTGTGCAAGGTCAAGGTGTAAGTCAGCGTGCTGCCAAATTTTGCATACAGTGGTTTTACTGATTTATTAAAGTTACCGTCAGAAGTTAAATCTGCATAGTTTACCTGTGTGGATACCGGATTGGTATTGCCGGAAGTCCCACCGGGGACATGGACAGAAGCCTGATTGGTAATCGGATTGGAAATAGGTGCTGCTGTAGCCACCTGTACCTGCCATGATATCGTAGCTACGGTATCTGCCGGAATCGTAAGCGTCAATCCGGAAGCAGGTGTGGTGCCTGTAAAGGGAACATTCACGGCCAGATTCCCAAGATAGGTGGTGCTCATCGGTGTCGGATCTGTAAATAAAACATTGTTCAGTGTAAAATTATTTGGATTATCAATCGTTACTGTATAAGTTAGAACATCGCCAAGGTTAGCATTTGTTTTATCCACACTTTTCTTAAAGGTTTCCGGTGCTGCATTGAGAATCGTATACTTAACGATATCGCCCAGGGCCGGTGTGAAATTAATAGGAAGACTGCCGGTAGGCGGTACACTGCCACCCGGTGTTAGATTAATCGCCGACACTACTGTCGTATAATCCGATAACGTGCTGACGCTTCCCGGAGCCATACCTTCGTTGATGGTATAGGTGTTGCCCGCCAGACCATAAACACCTGCAAATTCCGGCTGCACACCAACGGCTGCACCTGTCGTAGTCGCAAGGTCACTCGGTGTGCCTGCAATATCCAAAACAAACTGATCCGCTGAGTGGATACGGTCTCCAATATTCTTATACACAGATACTTTGGTAACCGCAAATCCGACCGCTATCGCTTCACGTCCATAAGTCGCCAGTGTAAGAGATGGCGGAGACTGTGTGGTTAATACATAAGCTGCCTGGCTGGCGGATTGATTGGTACCTGTTATCGTAACTGCATTGCTACCCACACCCGCTATGATAGGCGGATTAGCCCCGAGCGTAGCGAGTAAATTCCACGCGCCTCCTGTTGTGTTAAATTTTAAATATTCTGTATATTGTGGAAAAGCATTGGTACTCTCTGCATCAGCTACAACTGCTGTATAGTTAGTAACCGGATTGCCAAGCGAATCTTTCACGACGATATTATCTATGACTATTGTGCTAGGTGTTGCATAAGCAGGTAGCAATGGGGTCTTCAAAGCCGTATTACCCAGTATCCCTGTATAACCTGCCGAACCAAAATACGCATATTGTACCGGCGTCGGTACTGCTGTAAACGGCACAAAGGATGTCGGTAACGATTTGATATCAAAAGTAACAGTAGTACCATCATTTAGCGTTGCTGTAAGACCCGGTATTGAATCGTTCGGCTTAATTACCAAATTACCAAAATCAAACCATCCAATTCCGCCGGCACTGGGGCCGGAGCCTGAAGCTGCATAAGAAAAAGACATATTCATTACTCCTATATTCTTTTATTTTTTACTATGATTGACAAGTTGTATTACTAAAAAGATCCAGCTTTGCCTGCAACTGCATCTCTAATCTGGAAATAGCACTAATCGCTGTCTTGACAGATTGATTAATCTCCAGCAGATCTTCTGCCGATGCGCCACTGTTATTGACCACTGCCATTATTTTCTCACTTTCTGCATTCAAAATATGCGCAAAAGCTGCCTCTTCTATCGCTACGGATTGGATGATATCACCCACAGCCTCTCCACGTGTAATCGTACCCGGTTTAATAATAGGCATTCCCATAAAAAACCTCCTTTTTTAATCTACTTTTGTGTGCAATATCTGCACCGGACTACAAAAAAGAAACGTCCTTAGAACGTTTCTCTCTGATAGACTTATTGCATTATATGCATCGAGGTGATTTTGTGTGAAATAAAGGGAATGGTGGGGAAAAAACACTTTTTCTTTTACTTTTTGGATTGAAGATACTTCTTTAGTTTAGAAATTCTA
>JAVVVE010000044.1:0-5700 GCA_036652815.1 Lachnospiraceae bacterium | reverse complement strand
TATTCAACTCCACCCTTTCCCTGGTAATGGCGGCTGTTTTAATACTTTCTCTGCCATCTGCCACTAAGAACGTCCACGCCTCTCCAATAGCCGAAACCTCAGCTCCCACATTATCCACAGATACCTTGGATGCCGCTCAAAAAAGAGCCAATGCACTTACTAAAATTTATGGTATTACCAGCGTTCAATACGCCCTGATTCAGGACGGAGAAATCATTTTAACCGGCACTTCCGGATATAAGGATAAGGCTTCTAAGAAAGTCCCCACTTCGGATACCACCTATGGAATTGCTTCCATCAGTAAAATATTTACTACCATTTCGGTTCTTAAGTTAGTGGATGAGGGAAAGATTCGCCTGGATGAACCGGTTATTCACTATCTTCCTGAATTTACGATGGAAGATTCACGCTATAAAGATATTACCGTGCGTATGCTTCTCAATCACTCCTCGGGATTAATGGGAAGCACTTCTCTAAATCAAAGTTTTTTACTTGGAGATACCAACACTTACGGTCATGATACCTTCTTAAAGAACTTAAAAAAACAGCGTTTAAAGGCTGCTCCCGGTGCTTTTTCTGTTTATAGTAATGATGGCTTTTCTTTGGCAGAGCTCTTAATTGAAAAAGTCAGCGGTGTCCGTTTTAGTGAATTTATTGCCACCCACTTTACTCTTCCTCTGGGAATGACTCATACAAAAACCACTTCCGATACTTTTTCTACTTCAGAACTTGCCGGAATTTATCATGCCAATGGCACAAAACTTCCCTTTGAATCACTTTGTGCCATTGGCGCTGGTGGTATCTATTCCACCGCTTCTGATTTGTGTAAATTATCCACTCTCTTTTGTGAAAAAACGGATTTCTTATCCAATGCCTCGGTTCATGCAATGGAAGAAGAGGAGTACAAAAGAGGGCAATGGGCTCCCCGGAACGATTCTTTTTTCGCCTATGGATTAGGCTGGGACAGTGTACATACCTATCCCTTCACTGATTATAATATAAAAGCCTTATCAAAAGGTGGGGATTCCATTTATTATCATTCCAGTCTTGTCGTTTTGCCAGATGAGAATATGGCCGCAGCCGTTGTTTCATCCGGTGGCTCTAGTACACACAATCAGATTTTTGCACAGGCTCTCTTATTGGATGCGTTAAAAGAAAAAGGTGTTATTCCATCTATTCATCCAGATAAAACCTTTTCTGCCCCAGTAAAGACCCAGGTTCCGGATTCTCTCCTCGGCTTCGCTGGATACTATGGCAATTTTTCTTCTCCTATAAAAGTAAGCATCGACAAGAGTGGTACCTTAAAAGCAATCATTCGTTCGGGTAAAACTCCGGTTACCCAGCTATTTATCTACAATGGAGAAGACCGTTTTTATACACCGGATGGAAGCTCTTATCTTTGTTTTGTGGAAGACAAAGGCAACACCTACTTATATACAAGCAGCTATCCTTCTCTTCCCCTTCTTGGGCAAACTTTAATCTGCGGATATCAAGGGCAGAAATTACCTGCAAATAAAATTTCTAAAGAAGCAGAAGCTGCATGGAGTGAATTTTTAAATAAAGATTTTTATGTGGTTTCCGAAAAATATAACTCTCTAAATTATATACAAGGCATAGGTTCCAGTTGCTTAGAAGTTGAAAAAGATCTTCCAAATTATGTTGGTTCCACACCCATCACAGATGAAACCTCCGCTCTGGCTTCGGTACAGATTCCCGGAATGTATGGACGAGATTTAGTGGATTTACACCTTGTAACAAAAGATGGTGCAAAGTATATAACCGGTGGCGGCAATGTTATGGTCTGCCAAGATAGTATAAGAAAACTTTCTACAAAGAAAACATGGAAAATTACGATTCCAAAGAGTGGCTATGCGCAATATTTTACAATTGGAAATAAATCGGCAGGTAAGAAGATCTCGGTTATACTTCCAAAGAAATCTTCTTTTACTATTTATGATAAAGATGGGAACATGACCTTTAGTTCTTATGTTCTTGGAAAAAGCACCGCAACCCTTCCAAAAGGTGGAACCATTGTATTTGCCGGCTCAAAGAAAGCTACTTTTACTGTGACCTATAAAGGATAAATCACATCAAAGGGCGGAGCGTTTTTATGTAATAGGAGCACTTTCCTATTACATAAAAAAATCCTCTTGAGAAACCTACGTTTCTCAAGAGGATTTTTATTTATATTTACTGAATGATGGTAGCAACACGGCCTGAACCAACAGTACGTCCACCTTCACGGATAGCAAAAGTTAAACCTTGCTCCATAGCGATAGGATGGATTAATTCGATTGTCATTTCAATGTTATCACCAGGCATACACATTTCTACGCCTTCTGGAAGGTTACAAACACCGGTGATATCGGTTGTTCTAAAATAGAACTGAGGTCTGTAGTTATTAAAGAATGGAGTATGACGTCCACCTTCATCTTTTGTTAATACATAAACCTGAGCGGTAAATTTCTTGTGGCAAGTTACGCTACCTGGTTTTGCAAGAACCTGTCCTCTTTCGATTTCATCTCTCTGAACTCCACGAAGAAGTGCACCAATATTATCACCAGCCTGTGCTTCATCAAGAAGTTTACGGAACATTTCGATACCAGTTACAACTACTTTACGGGAATCTTCTTTAACACCGATGATTTCAACATCTTCGGATACATGAAGAACTCCACGCTCTACTCTACCGGTTGCTACAGTACCACGACCTGTAATAGAGAATACATCTTCGATAGGCATTAAGAAAGGCTGATCGGTAGCACGAACAGGATCTGGAATCCAGCTATCTACTGCTGCCATTAATTCCATGATTTTATCACCCCATGCTCCAGATGGATCTTCAAGAGCTTTTAAAGCGGAACCCTGAATAACAGGAGTATCATCACCAGGGAATTCATATTCGGATAATAATTCTCTGATTTCCATTTCTACTAATTCAAGTAATTCTTCATCATCTACCATATCACATTTGTTCATGAATACAACAATGTAAGGTACACCTACCTGACGGGATAGTAAGATATGCTCTTTTGTCTGAGCCATAACACCATCTGTAGCAGCTACAACTAAGATAGCTCCATCCATCTGAGCAGCACCGGTAATCATGTTCTTAACGTAGTCAGCATGTCCTGGGCAGTCAACGTGTGCATAATGTCTGTTTTCTGTTTCATACTCAACGTGAGAAGTAGAAATCGTGATACCACGTTCTCTTTCTTCCGGAGCTTTATCAATATTAGCAAAGTCAACTGCTGCATTTCCAGCAACTCTTTCACTTAAAGTCTTTGTGATTGCTGCTGTTAATGTGGTTTTACCATGGTCAACGTGACCAATAGTTCCGATATTACAATGTGTTTTTGTTCTTTCAAACTTAGCTTTAGCCATTTTAAAAAGTCCTCCTTTTAAATACCTGCCTCATAGACTGTCTGTCCGGGCAATTTTCATTTTTGTTCCTCTAAATCCAAAGAAGTTTTCTATGTTGCAGCACAATCTATCTGGAAAGTGCCACCATATGCTCCATTATATTGCAAAATCAAATATTTTTCAAGCAAATTTTATTATACTATTTTGTACGTGCAGAAAGTACTTTTTCTTGCACGGACTTTGGAACCTGCTCATATTTTTCAAAGAACATAGAGTAGTTACCACGTCCCTGTGTTTTAGAACGTAAATCCGTTGCATAACCAAACATTTCAGAAAGTGGAACATATCCGCGAACTAATTTTCCTCCACCAATATCATCCATACCTTCAATACGACCACGACGGGAGTTGATATCACCGATAACATCACCCATATAGTCTTCTGGCATTGTAACTTCAACCTTCATAATTGGCTCAAGAAGAACGGGCGATGATTTTGCCATAGCTTCTTTAAATGCCATAGATCCGGCAATATGGAATGCCATTTCTGAAGAATCGACTTCATGGTAAGATCCGTCATATACGTTAGCATGTACACCAACTACAGGGAATCCGCCAAGAATACCGGCTTTTGTAGCTTCTTTGATACCATCTCCAATTGCAGGAATATATTCCTTAGGAATAGAACCACCAACTACTGTAGATTCAAACTTAAATAGTTCTTCTCCATTGGCATCCATAGGCTCAAATTTAACTTTACAGTGTCCATACTGTCCACGTCCACCGGACTGTTTTGCATATTTGCTATCTACATCCACTGGTTTTGTCATCGCTTCCTTATAGGCAACCTGAGGGGCACCTACGTTGGCTTCTACTTTAAATTCACGAAGAAGTCTGTCTACAATGATTTCAAGATGAAGTTCACCCATACCAGCGATAATGGTCTGGCCTGTTTCTTTATCTGTATGAGCACGGAACGTAGGATCCTCTTCTGCAAGTTTTGCTAAAGATTCTCCGAGTTTTCCCTGTCCGGCTTTTGTCTTAGGCTCAATAGCAAGCTCAATAACTGGTTCTGGGAATTCCATAGACTCTAAGATAACCGGATGCTGTTCATCACATATGGTATCGCCTGTTGTGGTAAACTTAAATCCAACAGCGGCTGCAATGTCTCCTGCATACACTCTGTCAAGATCCTGTCTCTTATTGGCGTGCATCTGTAAGATACGTCCAACACGTTCTTTTTTATTCTTTGTCGCATTTAATATATAGGAACCTGCGCTCATAGAACCGGAATATACACGGAAGAAAGCTAATTTTCCTACAAATGGATCTGCCATAATCTTAAATGCAAGTGCTGCAAAAGGTTCTTCATCTGAAGAATGTCTTACAATGGCATTGCCATCTAAATCGGTTCCATCCATAGCCGGAATATCGATAGGTGAAGGCATATATTCGATAACTGCGTCTAAAAGTTTCTGAACGCCCTTGTTTCTGTAAGCAGTACCACAGCATACTGGAATTGCAGTACATTCACAAGTTGCTTTTCTTAGTACTTTCTTAAGTTCATCTTCAGAAGGTTCTTCCCCTTCCAGATAAGCCATCATTAAATCATCGTCTAATTCACAGATCTTCTCTATCAATTCGCTGCGATATAATTCAGCATCATCTTTCATATCTTCCGGAATCTCTGTGATTGTAATGTTTTCGCCTTTATCATCATTATAGATATAAGCCTGCATTTCAAACAAATCAATGATTCCTTTAAATTCATCTTCTTTTCCAATGGGAATCTGAAGACAAATTACGTTCTTACCTAATCTGTTTTTAATCTGATCTACTGCGCCATAGAAGTTAGCACCTAAGATATCCATCTTATTAATAAATGCCATTCTAGGAACGTTGTAGGTATCCGCCTGACGCCATACGTTTTCTGACTGTGGCTCTACACCACCTTTTGCACAGAAAACACCAACTGCTCCGTCAAGTACACGAAGGGAACGCTCTACTTCAACCGTAAAGTCAACGTGTCCCGGTGTGTCAATAATATTAACACGGTGCTCTAGTGCGCCCGGTTTCGCCTGGTTTTCTTTCTGTAATGTCCAATGACATGTTGTAGCGGCTGATGTGATTGTGATACCTCTTTCTTGTTCCTGCTCCATCCAGTCCATCGTTGCAGTACCTTCATGTGTATCGCCAATCTTGTAGTTTACGCCAGTATAATATAGAATACGCTCTGTCAATGTTGTTTTACCTGCATCAATATGAGCCATAATTCCTATGTTTCTGGTTCTCTCTAATGAATAGTCTCTTCCAGCCAAGGATAATTCCTCCTTATATT
>JAVVVE010000043.1:0-6369 GCA_036652815.1 Lachnospiraceae bacterium | reverse complement strand
CTCCGAAGCTTATCCTTATATGCGCATAAGCTTCGTTATCCATAGGATATTTTAATCCCCATCTTTTTATGAGATGTAGATAGAATAAGGCTTTTTATTAATAAATGTGTGTATTAATGTTATAGTTTGAGATAATAGAATCATCAAATATGGAGGTGATTTTATTATGCAACAATTCGACAAAAATGTTTCTAGAGTGATTGAATTTTTAGAACATGACAATTTTAGTTTTTCAGTAATCTACAATCACAAGAAGTGTTACAGAGCGTTTCGTGAGTACATTTATGAACGTAATATACTATACTCTTCTGTGATAGCTGATGAATGGATTAATGAAAACACAGATTCATGGAATTATCGCAGGCGTACCAGTTGGCATCTTTGTATGGCACAGCTTGAAGATATTTATAATCTGGGTTACATTCATTTGGATCATTTGGGTTCTAGAACTTCTGCTTATGCACTTTTATCAGAAGAATTCAAGACGGAACTAGATGATTTCATTCTAAACGACCAATCTAAAACTGCTGATGACCGCTATAGAATATCATGCTCGCGATTCTTACTATATCTTCAAAATGCCGGACTGCAAAGCGTCAATCAGCTGACCTGTGAACTGGTGATGAAATTTTACGAAGAGGATTATCACAAGTCACAACGCTCAAAAGATGCATACGAAGACTTAATTCGTGCTATGCTTTACTATTTTGCTAAAAATGATGTTATCCCATTAGCATGTGCACTTATATTAAATAAGCTTCTTATCAACCAGGTCATAGTGAGTAACGAAAAAGAGCTTAGTTTATTCAAATCTGATGATGCCTATAAGATTACCTGGCAAATGGTAGAACAGTTTGTTTGTGAATTAAAAAACATAAAATATAGTTATACCAACATCAAAGCTGCTATAAACATACTTACCTTATTGTACATCTTTTTGGAAATGCATCACATGCTACTATCTAAAGAACTGCTTTGGATGTGGTTCGAAAAAGTAAAGCCTGCGAAAGGGAGTTCTTGGAGGCAACACAGACGTTCTTTATATCAGTTTTTCATTTTTCTAGAAACAGGTACAGTTATTACCACAATGACAGGAGATCCGTTATACGTACCAAGTATTGATAAATTACCAGAATGGTTTAGGCGACCACTTGCAGCATATCTTGATTTATTGATCAGAGAAGGTTGGCAACCAGCTACAATTACAATGCATCGTTCGAGTTGTGTCAGGCTTGGAAAATACCTCGTAGGCACAGACCTAGATAGTGTAAGGAAACTCACTCAAGATCATTTGAAAGACTTCAATCTAACAGATAAACACTCTACCCCCGAGGGTAAAATGGCGTATAACTGTAGAATACGTAGCTTTTTGATTTATCTCTATGAAGAAGGATTACATACAAATCCACTGTTGTACAAAGCGTTACCTACAATTAGCGCGCCAAGAACAAGTATAGTTCAGGTACTTTCAGAAGAAGACGTCAAGAATATCTGGGACGTCAATCCAGACAGATTAACGTCAAAAGAACTTCGGGATTATGCGATTGTCTGTATCGGACTTACGATGGGATTTAGGGCTTCCGATATTGTATCACTGACCTTTGACAGTATTAATTGGAAACAAAGCACTATTAGTCTGATTCAACAGAAAACAGGAAAATCAATCACAATGCCAATGCCTGTAAAAACAGGAAATGTAATTTACAAATACCTTAGAGATGGACGTCCTGTCAGTGCTGATAAACATATATTTATTCTTCATGAAGCACCACATAGTGCGATTCATCGAAGTGTATGTGGGAATGCACTTAAAAGATTCCGGGTAAATCCTGTAGGAAGTAAACAATTTCATATCACACGAAAAACATTTGCTACTAATTTACTTGAATCACAAACAAAAATCGAGCTTATTTCAGACTCGTTAGGTCATAGTACAGATTCGACAGTTTATAAGTATCTTTCTCTTGATGAAGGAAGAATGCGTGAATGTCCTATTTCAATGGCTGATGTTGGAATATCCCTAAAAGGGGGTGCCCTTCATGTTTAAAAAATATGAGTATAGCAGTTCATTTGCCAATAGTATAGCAGAATATATATCATCGCGAAGAGAATTAGGTTTTTTATTTGATAATCCTGCATATTGGTTATATCGTTTTGATCAGTACTGTAACACCATTCATGTAACCCAAGATATGCTCACAAAGGAGTTGTATGACACTTGGGCAGTCAGAACCGAAAGAGAAACAAAAACGACACAAAATAATCGGCTACAAGCATTACGATGCTTTAGTATATATTTAAACACAATCGGTAAGACCAGCTACATACCGCATAATTTACCTAAGCCTGAAAAGAATGTACCCTATCTGTTATCTGATGAAGAAATCAGGGAATTCTTTGAGCAGGTGGATGGAAATAAAGTAAACTCTACGGTCAAACCATTTCAACGATTGGTAGTGGAATATAAGGTTTTGTTTCGACTTATTTACTGTTGTGGTCTTCGTAATAATGAAGCTTGCTCCTTGAAAATGTCAAATGTAGATTTGGAAAATGGTATCCTTACAATTGTTCATTCAAAGGGCAATAAGGATCGGAAGGTATATCTTGCAGAGGATATATGCCAGTTGTGTAGCGAGTACAAATATTGGCTGTTAAAACAGTTTCCTGAAGAACCGGAAGTATTTTTTCCAGGGAAATATCCAGACAGATTTGTTCCAAAGACGTCCATCGACCGTAAGTTTAATGAATTTTGGTCCAGAACCGGAGCTTCTGAGGTATGTGATAAAAAGCCAACAGTGCACTGCCTTCGTCATGCATTTGTAATAAAGAGAATGAATCTCTGGATGAAAAAAGATATAAGCCTAAGAGTGATGATGCCATATCTAAGTTCCTATTTAGGCCATAGCAGTCCTTTAGAAACGTATTATTACTATCATCAAGTTGAAGATGCTTTCATAATTCTTCAAAAGAAGGATGTGGTATCATCACAGGTGATTCCGGAGGTGTGCTATGAAGAAATCATTTGACCAACTGTTCTTTTCCAAAACGCTTGATTTCCTCGATGGATATTTAATCAAACAGTGTAGTAGAAGCCCACACACTGTGAAGTCATATCGGGATGCTCTATCAGTATTTCGCAGGTATGTTGTATCAACGGGTTTTTCTATTAAAACCTTTGGTTTTGATGATTGTACAAGAGATTATCTGCTAGGATTCATGGAATATCTCCAGAAAAATGGATATGAAAAATCATCTTGTAACCAACGTTTGGCAGCCATCAAGTCCTATATGTGGTACGTTTCAGATGGAGATATTTCACAGCAGCAGACAGCATTGTCTGTATCAAGAGTTCCTTTTTTGCGTACTCCTGAGAAAGAAAAACCAACCTTACGGCAGGAATGCCTCAAGTCCTTTTTGGATGCACCATCTAACAGAACAAAATTTGGAGTTAGAGATAGAACTATTCTGATTTTGCTGTATGATTCAGCTATCCGACTGAGCGAACTTTTATCTTTACATGTATCGGATGTAAATCTTGATCGTGGCACACCTTACCTACGCATATATGGGAAGGGAGACAAAGAGCGAATAGTATCCATTACAGACGGTACGGTTAAACATTTGGAGTATTATCTTAGGGTGTTTCACGTCCCTGATTCTGCAAAAACGGAGATGCTATTTTATACAGTAATCCATGGTATTCCAGGTGCTATGTCACCTAATAATGTGGAACGCATTATTAATAAGTATGCAAATGAGATACGTTCGCAATACCCTGATTTACCAAAGCATGTATATCCGCATATGCTAAGAAGGACACGTGCTACAGATTTGTATCAGAATGATATAGAACTTGAGTTGGTATCTAGGATTCTTGGACATGCTTCAACTCAGACAACCAGAATTTATGCAAAGCCATCGTTAGAGATGATTAAAAATGCGATGGACAAAGCAAATCCAGAATTGAATAATGAAGAGCCAATCTGGTTGGAAAACGAGGATGAATTAGCAAGAATTTGCGGTCTCAGATAAAATGTGTTATCCTCATCTTTAGAACTGAAAGAATGATATTTAGGCACTTCGGAGACAAAGATGGGGATTAAAATATCCTATGGATAACGATTGGTTGTTACTCAGGCTACAGCGTCCGTCTTCGAGGTAAGTCATCAAGGTGTCTTTTCGATTTCGGATATATGTCACTGCCCGATCCATGCGGCTTCCCTTTTCCGGATGCTGGGCATCAAGCCAGTGCGTGAAGCCTTCCACAACCGGCTTTGCATCCTTCTGGCGACGTTTGTATACTTGAGCATAGGACAGTTCTTTTGCCTTATAGCTTCGTTCGTATTCAAACAGCTTGTTGCAGTAAAGGACTCCCTGTACTGCCGGATGACTATAGTCTTTCTCATGACCGTTTGGGATGGCTTCGATCAGGTATCTCCGTATGTGTGCATAACAGCAGCAACGGCGTATCTTCTTCAAACGGTTATAACCACTGTAACCATCCACCATGACATAGGAACCTTCATCGATTCCATCCAGAAAGTCCGCTGCATTTCCCCCAGCTCTGGTTTCTGTATAATGATACAGGATGATGGGTGGAAGCCGATCCTCTCCGGAGCGCATCAACCAGATATAAGACTTGCTCTGTGGCCGTCGGTCAGGTTCTTTCAGAACCTGAATCGGTGTCTCGTCAGCCATTAGGAAGTGTCTTTTTAACAGTTCACGGTGAAAGTAATCATATACAGGCTTCAGATAGTTCTGCGTGCAGGTGATGATCCAACTCGCCATGGTCGTTCTGCTAATACTGACTCCAAGGAGTGCAAATCCCTGTTCCTGTCGGTACAGAGGAAGTGCATCTGCATATTTTTCATACATGATATGTGATACGAGGGAGGCAGAAGCATATCCACCCGGGATAAGTGCCGGGATCCCTTCGTCTTTGATGAACTGAGGATCCTCCGTGTCTTTACAGACGGGGCACCCATAGGTGGTGGCAATGTACACGATACGCTCCAGTTTTGCTCTGGTATAACGGAGTTCTGTCCGTATCTCTTCATGACCGATCGGAACCATGCTGGCTCCACACTCTGGGCACTGCTTTTCTTCTTCAGACAAGGTATTTACTTCTTCATAGTGGATCGGCAGATTTGCGAACATCTCATCATAGTTCGCTTTGGGCTTACGTTCTCGTTTGCCGCTCTTTACATCGATGAACTCCGGCTCAATGAGCTCCGGCAATGGTTCCTCTTCGGCATCAGGTTCGAAGAAAAGACTTAGCTGACCGGGCAGATCATTGCGTCGTTCACTGGAACTGCCAAATAACTTCTGCTTGAAGTATTCAAGCTGTGTCTGCAGGTTCGAAATAATTCGATCTTTTTCATCGTCCTTTGCATTGCGCTCCTCGAGCATCTTCTGCAAAGATATGATCAGGTCATTCTGAGTACGGATGGTCATATTTAGTTGTGAGATCGTATCCTTCAGCTCCTTGAACTGGATATCCCTTGCGCTGGATGCCATAAGTGTTCGCTCCTTCATTTTATTACTGGTATTTTACCAGAAAATGAGAAAAAAAGCGAATCCGCCTTGGTTGCACTTTCGTCACAATGACGGTGGATAAGCGGTCAAGATACTAGGTAAAAGCTGGATAAATCAGGATATTTACTGCCACAGATGCCTCAAAATACCGCGCGATCCGATAAAGTAGTTATCACGCATAAGTTATACCAATCTAGTAAAAAAACAAAGCAGTTATCCACACATTCAGCCGAAATACCAACGAAAATTTTCAGCAATTTCACGATGGATTTTTTAACTGGTCTGGATTGCTTTGGGCTGCTCAATATCCAGTCCACTGAGTAACCAGTCCAACTGCCGCCAGGTAATTACCTGGGCTTCGGAACTCTTCCGTGACCAGCGATACCGACCCTGTGTGACGCTCAGCCTTTTATAAAGGAGAACATATCCATCAGGTTCATGGCGCAGGATTTTGATTCGGTCACATCGTTTCCCACAGAACAGGAACAGGGATGACTGATCTGGATTCATGGAAAGCTTATCTCGGATAATACTGCAGAGACCATCGATGGATTTACGCATATCGGTTGTGCCGCACACGATATAGAGATTGTCTGCCACGGAGATATCGCCTAGCATGTCGTGCCTCTCACAAGACTGAGAACACGATCCAGTATGACAGAATCCACATCATTGGCAATACGGATTGTCGCATTGCCAAGCAATATTTCTATCCTTGCAGATACTTCTGAGATTCTGGATGGATTCTCTAACGCTGTCTGAACCAGAAACATCGATTCTGGCTTTTCTGCCTTTGGATTGAAGTTTAAACGAACCACTTCCTGTGTAGGTAAT
>JAVVVE010000042.1:0-8135 GCA_036652815.1 Lachnospiraceae bacterium | reverse complement strand
GGATGTGCATGCACCAAGCTACTTACGCACCAACGTCATCGTACAACAGTTTCAAGAGTTCTATGATGCTTTTGGCATAACCAAGGGTGATGGCATGTACCTTGCTCCAAAACGTAGACTGTCTGTGTGGTAAATAAGAACTTGCTTCTGTTTCTAAAATATTCTCATGCCCGAAATTCCGGAGTATGTTTGGATTATGACATAAAAATACCTTCTAAGTAGACTTTTGGTTATTTACCTTATCTACTTAGGAGGTATCATATCACTTGACGAAGCTGTGGGTGTTCTTTTATACAAAATAAGCAGGACGATAAGCCGGGTTATGTCATTGAATGATCATCTGTCTAGGATTACCGTTACCGGTAATCTCAAGCGACCCACCTGAAAGCACGACGGGCCGTCGTATTGCTTTCTATTCGGTCTTACTTCGAATGGGGTTTACAGCTGCCCCTCCTGTTACCAGGAAGGCGGTAGTCTCTTACACTGCCTTTCCACCCTTACCATATGAGAATATGGCGGTATATTTCTGTTGCACTAGCCTTGGAGTCACCTCCACCGGACGTTATCCGGCATCCTGCCCTATGAAGCCCGGACTTTCCTCGTCTGCTGCCTTTCGGCACCTGCAGCCGCGATCATCTGTCCTACTTATATTGATACTTAGGTAATACGATTCGATACTCTATACATGAAAACAGCTTCCACCGACAAATTCACGTATCATGGAATTATTCGGCAGATGCTCACTGCTTACTCCTAAGAAGTATTCTAAAAACTTCAATAAGCGCTTTGCCTCATAATACTCCGGTTCCTCTTTCCCGATACTAAATAATAACGGTTCTGCAAATTGTTTCATCACAGCCAATTCATAGATTAAAGTAGAGTTAAACATAGCATCTGCACTCTCTTGAAAAGGAAAAATATTTTCTTCCTCTCCTTTTCTTACCGATGGCCACATCTGAATCGTGCGTTTGGCTGTAATGCCACGCGTTCTGGCATCTCTCACCATACGACGTAACATCCTCGCATCTGTCGTTGGAATTCTATTATGCTCGTCTATGTTGAGTGTTGTCAAGGCACTAATGTAGATTTTATATTTACTTTCACTTGGCAAAGAATAGGACATCTTGTTATTTAATCCATGGATCCCTTCAATAACTAGAATATCTTCTTTGCCTAATTGCTTTTTATTACCGATAGCTTCCCGCATCCCGGTCTTAAAATTAAATATCGGAAGTTCTACAGATTCACCTGCTAATAAATGCAACATATCCTGATTAAACTGTTCTACATCGATTGCCTCTAAACATTCAAAATTATAGTCCCCATTTTCATCTTTTGGTGTCTGCGTACGATTAACAAAATAATCATCGACTGCAATAGGATGTGGAATCAAACCGAGTGTTCGCAGTTGAATGGACAATCGATGGGAAAAAGTGGTCTTTCCCGAAGAAGATGGTCCTGCGATCATAACGAATTTAACACCACCACGTTCTGCAATATCTTTTGCTATCTCCCCGATTCTTCTCTCCTGCAGTGCTTCCTGAACCAAAATAATATCATTCAATCTTCCGGCACATATTTTGTCATTTAGCTCTCCTACCGTATCAATACCCATTTTGATGCCCCATTCATCAGTACGCTGCAGCGTATCAAAGAACTTTGGTATCGGTGTAAAAGGTTCTATCTTTGCAGGATTTGAGGTCTCCGGCAACAGTAATAAAAACCCTCCCTCATATAATTGCAATTCATAATGTGCAATATAGTCCGCACTAGGCAGCATATAACCATAGAAGTAATCATAGAAACCATCCATATTATATACATTAATCGTAGAACCTCGGCGATACCTGAATAATTTTTCCTTATCCCTCATGCCATGTTGCTTGAACAATTTAATTGCATCATCCAACGGATAAGATTCTTTTAGAATAGGAGTTTTTGCCCGAATCAATTCCTGCATCCTATGATTAACACCATCCACTAATGCCTGATTGATTGTAAAATTACCATGTCCACTGCAATACAACCCATTTCCCAGAGTAAATTCTACCTTAATCTTATCAATGTTCTTCGCCCCTACCACATCATGAATAGCTTTCATCAATAGCAAAATCGCTGTTCTCGTATAGGTTTTATGACCAACATCATCTTTCATCGTAATAAAGCTAACGGTACAATCCTGATCTATTGGTTTTATCAATTCCCTTATCTTACCATCGGAAAATACTGCTGCAATCAAGTGCTCATATTGCTCTTGATATTCGTTAGCGACTTCTTCATAAGTGGTATGCTTGACGTATTGTTTTGCCAAGCCATCTATTGTAACTGTTATCATTTCGTTCATCGTTACCTCATTTCCTATTTCCTTTATTATCTGATAATCTGAATCGGATTCTGCTCCTTAACGATATGGACTTCTAAGGAAGGGCTCTCTCTTGACAGAAATTGTTTGATATACGGCACAAATATCTTCTCTATCCCATAATGACCCGCATCAATCACATATAAGCCCTGTTCCAGTGCATCTATCGCCTCATGATGTTTGATATCCCCTGTAATCATAACATCTACACCTGCTTCTATGGCATCCTTTATC
The DNA here is from genome assembly GCA_036652815.1 of Lachnospiraceae bacterium. Classification (GTDB taxonomy): domain Bacteria; phylum Bacillota; class Clostridia; order Lachnospirales; family Lachnospiraceae; genus SZUA-378. Next base: position 5,539 of record JAVVVE010000042.1, on the reverse strand, counting down.
ATATCGGCACCGGAACCCGGTACAATCGCAGCATGCGTTACCTCCGCTTCCAAGTCCCCATAGGTCAGTACTCCCTCCAGGAGAAATACACTCTTAATATAATTGGCACATTCTACCAGCGACATCGTTTGTGGCAATCTTCCAAAACGTCCGATTCCTTCTTTGGCGATCTCATCTTCATAAGTAATATGCAGTACCTGCCTGTTTTGCAGTTCTATCTCATCTGCGGCTGCATCTGCCATACCCATGACATCAAAATTAGTATGCATGGCATAGTAACTGATATCAGCCTGTAAAAGGGACACCACTCTGCGACCAATAAAATCAGAAGCAGTGACCCGATTCATCGGTTTGAAAATGAGTGGATGGTGAGTAATCAGCATATCCGCTTTGCATCTGATGGCTTCTGCAATCACTGACTCTGTAGCATCCAGTGCAATAGCAATGACCCGCACCTCTTTGTCCGTGCGTCCAGCCAGTAACCCAACATTATCCCAGTCTTCTGCATAAGAAGTAGGTGATAATTCTTCTAATTTATTAATAATATCGCTGCATCTCATCCGTATCCTCCCTTAAGTAAAGTAAGTCAACGCCAGTTCGATTTGTGCTGCTTCCTGTGTGAGTTCCGATAATCGTGTCACTAGTTTAGCGCTTGGTTTCCCTTCCTCTGTCAGTGTCTGCATCAATCCCAACAGATGGGTTCGTCTGGCATATAAATATTGCCGCAAAACCGGATGTTGATTCTGTAATAGGTATTCCCCATAAGCATCACACAATTGCATAGGAATCAAGGATACAGTCCCTGGCAACTGCTTCGGTTCTGCCTTCATCATCACATAATATTTACCATCTTCCAAGACCATATTTTCTTCACTGATATGGTACTGTTGCGTTCTGATATATTGACGTACTAAAGAAATCTCCGATTGTGGCTGTAAAATCCATTCCGCAGTCTGTTCCGATATGGGTTTCCCTTCCTGTAAGATATGTATCATCAACCTGCCGCCCATGCCTGCCATAAGCAGTGTATCCACTTTTCTGGACTTACCTTCCTCCGTCAGCAAATATGCCAATCCATCCGATAATTTTGTCTCTATGTATGCTTCCATACCATATTGACGAATATGTTCTTGTGCCCGTTCCAGTGGTCCTGTATTGACATCCATAGCGAGTACTCTTTGACTAATGCCACGCTGTACCAGGGCAATAGATACATATCCATGATCGCAACCGATATCTGCTACGCTTGTACCCTGACTGATCAAGTCAGTAACTGCCTGTAATCTCTTTGATAATTCCATCGGATCACATTCCTAATCTAAATAGTCTTTTAATTTACGGCTCCTGCTCGGATGACGTAATTTACGTAATGCTTTTGCTTCTATCTGTCTGATTCTCTCACGCGTTACTTTAAATTCTTTACCGACTTCCTCTAATGTTCTGGCACGTCCATCATCCAAACCAAAGCGAAGACGCAAGACTTTTTGTTCTCTGTCTGTCAATGTGCCCAGCACCTCTACCAACTGCTCACGCAATAACGTAAATGCTGCTGCATCTGCCGGTACGGGTACATTCTCATCTTGAATAAAATCGCCTAAGTGACTATCTTCTTCTTCTCCGATAGGTGTCTCAAGAGATACCGGTTCTTGTGATATCTTAAGGATCTCACGCACTCTTTCTTCCGGCATATTCATCTCTTCTGCGATCTCTTCCGGCAATGGTTCTCGTCCTAATTCCTGTAAGAGTTGTCTGCTGACGCGGATTAACTTATTAATCGTCTCAACCATATGAACAGGGATACGAATCGTTCTGGCTTGATCTGCTATCGCTCTGGTAATAGCTTGTCTAATCCACCAGGTCGCATAAGTGGAAAATTTAAATCCTTTTCTATAATCAAACTTCTCAACTGCCTTAATTAATCCAAGGTTACCTTCCTGAATCAAATCTAAGAACAGCATACCACGTCCTACATATCTCTTAGCGATGCTGACGACCAAACGAAGATTGGCTTCTGCCAAACGTTTCTTAGCCTCCACGTCTCCCAATTCCAGCTTCTTAGCCAGTTCAATCTCTTCCTCTGCTGTCAAAAGAGCTACTTTTCCTATCTCTTTGAGATACATACGAACCGGATCTTCAATATTAATACCATCCGGAACGCTTAAATCTATCTTTTCAACTTCGACTTCATCTTCTTCTGTAAGGATGACTTCGTCTTCCTCTTCTTCTTCATCTACGATTCTAAGTACATCTACACTGTTTTGTTCCAAAGTCTCCAATATCCTATCGAATTGGTCTTCTTCCAGCACCATATCAACAAAAAAATCACTGACCTCCTGATACTCCAAAACATTTTTTTTCTTCTTGGCAAGGTTTAATAATTCTTTTAACCTCTCATCAAACTTTGCTTGTGCATTCTCATCCATTATCTGTTCCATCCTTCCATAACTCACTCCGTAGACTTATTTATGATTTTTACCCTTATTCTATAGAAATATGCGTTTTTCGCAATTCTTCCAGTGCTTTCTTGCCCTCTATGACTCGATTCAAGGCACTCATATCACTGCCGAGTCTGTTGCTGAAATACTCATAGCTATTTGTTTTCACACTCATAACAATATCATGAAATGCTTTTTCTTTATCCTGTTTCGTCTCTAAACGCTCTAGCTTGGTATTAAATAAAGAAGCCACTTCCCGTTGTTCTTCTTCATCTGTAAACATACTGATGATGCCTGCCGGATTCAGCGTGCCGGTATGTAATTCCTCAAATAATCTGCCTGCTACCTGTGTATATAATTCGGTGGTAAAATCTTCTGCTGTAATGTACTGTGCTATCTTGGGATAAAGGCCCGGTTCTTCTACCAACCACGTCAACAGTAATCGCTGTGCCTTCATCGCTGCATCCTGCGAGGTTATCTTGGGTTGTTTCCCGGACTTTGGTCTGACTGCTTCTGTTACCATCCCTGTTTTGGCTGCGTATCCCAACACCAGTTTGCGCAGATTGTCAAAGCCAATCATATATTTATCTGCAATTGCTTCAATATAGTTATCACGCTCTACTTCTTCTGCAAAACGACATAATCTTTTAGCTATTTCTTGATGAAACTTTGTCTTACTCTCCGGATCCTTCAAATCAAACGCCTGCTGCATCATACGAATCTCAAAGAAAAAACTGCTCTCCGCCTGATCAATCCTCGCTTGGAAGGCTTCTGTTCCTTCACTTTTGATAAATTCATCCGGGTCTTTATAAGGACTCAGGTTAATCACCTTACCGGAAATACCGGCTTCCTTGAGGATAGGAATCGCTCGAAGGGCTGCTTTGGTACCTGCTTCATCACTATCGTAAGTCAATAATACTTCTTCCGTGTAGCGACGTAACAGATTGGCCTGTCCTGATGTAAATGCAGTGCCAAGAGATGCCACTGCCTGCGTAAATCCTGCTTGATGCATCGCAATCACATCCATATAGCCTTCGCATAAGATTATATTAGGTTTTCTCGCTGTTCTGGCAAAATTCAAGCCATAGAGATTGCGACTCTTATCAAAAATGGGAGTCTCCGGAGAATTTAGATATTTGGGTTTTCCATCTCCCATTACCCGACCGCCAAATCCTACCACCCGATGATTCACATCTTGAATCGGAAACATCACACGATTCCAGAATTTATCATACATCCCATGCTTTTCATCTGTATTTGCCAGGCCTGCTTCTCGAATCAAGTCTTCTGTATAGCCTTTTCCCTTAAGATACATAATAAGATCGCTGCTTGTTTTGGCGGCATAACCCAAACCAAACTGTTTCATAATCTCTTCCGAGAGTTCTCTCTCTTGCAGATAGCGATGCCCTATCTGACCTTGCTCTGCACGTAATTGATAATAGAAATATTTTGCTGCTTCTTTATTAATCTCCAGCAATCTAGCCCGCTTATTCTCCTTCTGCCTGCTCTCTTCCGAATACTCTATCTCCGGAAGTGTAACACCGGCTCTTTGAGCCAATTGCTGAATCGCCTCCTGAAAACTATAATTCTCGTATTCCATCACAAACGTAAAGACATTGCCACCCGCTCCACATCCAAAACAATAATACATCTGTTTAGCAGGTGTAACGGAGAAGGAGGGAGACTTCTCATTATGGAAAGGACATAATCCAAAATAGTTGCTTCCTTTTTTCTGTAAGCGTACATAGCCGGATATGATGTCTACGATATCATTTTTTTGTCTTATTTCTTCTACTACTTCCTCCGGATAATACATGCTTACCTCCTATCCTTGCCATGACTTAGGGATATAGATATCTTCATACATTGCAATCGCAAAGCGATCTGTCATAGAACTTAAATAGTCACAGACTATTCTTTCTTTGTGTTCTCCCTGCTCCCAAAGATATAATAATTCTTTGGGCAGTTTATCTATATGTTTCATAAAATGATGATACAAAGTCTCCATCAGTTGTTCCGCTTTACGCTCTTCCCCTTTAGCCTCTGTATTGGTATAGACTCGTTCAAACATAAAAGCTCTTAATTTAGTCATCGCCTCTGCCACATCCGGCGACATGATAATATCATTCTGATTCCAGCTCGTTGTCACAATATCATGAATAAAATGATCCAGACGTTCTCCTGTAGTAGCACCAATCACATCACTGATACTGTGTGGGATATCTGATTCCGTCAAAAGAGTCGCACGAATCGCATCATCCATATCATGATGAATATACGCTATCTTATCCGACAGGCGCACAATCTTACCTTCCAATGTCTTAGGCATCCCCTCTGTCTGGTGATTGCGTATCCCATCCCTTACCTCATAGGTTAGATTTAACCCTTGTCCTTCTTTCTCAAGCACATCCACCATCCTTACACTTTGGATACTGTGTTCAAATCCATAAGGACATACCTCATTTAATGCTCTTTCTCCCGCATGCCCAAAAGGCGTATGCCCCAGATCGTGACCCAGTGCTATCGCCTCTACTAAATCTTCATTGAGTCTTAGTGCCTTGGCAATCGTTCTGCCATTCTGCGATACTTCTAAGGTATGTGTAAGACGCGTTCTATAATGATCTCCCTCCGGAGTTAAGAATACCTGTGTCTTATCCTTCAGTCTTCTAAAGGATTTACTATGTAGGATTCTATCACGGTCACGTTGAAACACCGGTCTGATATCGCACTGCTCTTCTTCCTTTTGTCTGCCTAAAGAGTGCATACTGTGAGAAGCATAGGGACTCAAATATTCTAATTCCCATTGTTCCAAATCTTCTCTAATTGACATACTACACCTCCTGACTGTAAAAATGTGTCTAATTATAATATTCTGCATAGATTGCCGGATTCCTTTATTTAAAAATAAAATGGCTTAATCACAAAAGTCGTGGGATTGATTCTGGGATTGACAAGGAGCCTCTGAGACACAACGAGCAGTCGGAAGATGATGTTGGCCGAGTCAATCAGGTCGACCCTCGCCAGTATTGATTGGGAAATCAACGCCGAAGCCGCCAGACAGAGCAATGACCTCGTCGAATACCTTTAGCACGCCATAGTCATCG
>JAVVVE010000041.1:0-9179 GCA_036652815.1 Lachnospiraceae bacterium | reverse complement strand
AAGACTTCATAACGTTCCTTCAGACCTCTCAAAATAGAGATAGTGTCCTCTACCGTTGGTTCCTCCACCATAACAGGCTGAAATCTTCTCTCCAATGCCGCATCTTTTTCAATGTATTTACGATATTCATCCAACGTGGTAGCTCCGATACAATGCAGTTCGCCTCTGGCTAGCATCGGCTTTAGCATATTACCTGCATCCATAGAGCCCTCGGTTTTACCGGCACCTACGATCGTATGCAGTTCATCAATGAACAGGATAATCTGTCCCTCGCTCTTCTTAACATCCTCGAGTACTGCTTTCAAACGCTCTTCAAACTCACCCCGATATTTGGCTCCTGCTACCAAGGCACCCATATCAAGGGAGAATATCTTCTTTTCTTTCAGTCCCTGCGGTACATCACCTCTGACGATACGCTGTGCCAATCCCTCTACCACCGCTGTTTTGCCCACACCCGGTTCTCCGATTAAAACAGGGTTGTTTTTCGTTTTTCGAGATAGAATGCGAACAATATTGCGGATCTCGCTGTCTCTGCCTATGACCGGATCTAATTTTTGATTTCTCGCTTTCTCGACTAAATCCAGTCCGTATTTTTCCAAGGTATCATACGTAGCCTCAGGATTATCACTTGTGACCCTCTGGTTGCCCCGTACCGTGGATAGTGCCTGTAAAAACCGTTCTCTTGTTATACCATATTCACGGAAAATCTCCTTCAGTGCAGCATTGGGATGCTTCAATAAAGACAGGAATAGATGCTCTACCGAGACATAATCATCTCCCATCTGTTTCGCTTCGTCTTCAGCCGATATCAGTGCCTGATTTAGCTGCTGACCAATATAGACCTGTCCTCCCTGTACTTTTACTCTTTTTTCCACAGCAGTCTGTACTCGATTTTGAAAATGTGCTGTCTGAATCTCCATCTTCTCAATTAATTTAAGGATCAGACTGTCCTCTATCGTGATAAGACTATATAATAAATGTTCCTGTTCTATCTCCTGATTGCCGAATTCATACGCTAATTTCTCGCAATCATTCACTGCCTGCATCGATTTTTGTGTAAATTTTGAAATATTCATAGTAGTATCCTCCTCTTAATGTTACTTGTTCTATAACTACTATAACACACTTTATTGCATTGTCAACCTATTTTTACAATTTTGTGAGTCCATAAAAGACTAACAAATGCAATGGATAGAAGCAATAAAATATATATTTCATCTGTCGTCCTCGCTGTCCGTTATAGAAAGCAATCGGAATAAATGCAAGCATTGCTACCGGCTCCCACGAAAAAGCTACGCACCCAGCCAATAGCTGTGTCGATTTAGTTTGTCTGCATATATAAAGCAAGGCAATAGCAGCTACTCCTAATCCTCCATAATCAGTATGCATCCATTCTGCCAATAGCATGCCACTACATATAATCAGAATAATACTCAAATAACGCCATACCCATACCTCTATCATCTCAGCCCTTCTGCATCCGATCAATACAAGAGCTCCTATTAAAAGTGTCCAAAAAACATTTTGATAAGTCATAGTTAGTATTTTTCCGGAAAAAGCCAGATCGAAAGGGATCTCCGACACCAATGCAAAGAGTGCCAATCGTCCCACATAGCGCCTCATATCTCTTGTATGCTGTACCCCTTCTACCAAAAGAAATACAAAAATCGGAAATGCCAAACGGCCAATAGCGGATAAACAATAAGTAGACCCTGTGTGCACACTATTTTGCATCACAATTGTCGCAAAATGATCTAAGAACATACTAATCAGTGCTATGATCTTTAGGGTACTTCCGCTAATTCCTTTATATGTTTGTTTTTCCATATTTTTTTCCTTCCTTTCCTGCCAATATTTTGAGTATATCAAACAATTTTATGAATTACAAATTGGACTTGAATCCCTTTGCCAATGTAGAGTATACTGTATTAGGAATTAAGACAAGGATATAGAATCCTTATCGATTGTGAGGGATACTCCATTGAATTATAAGCTTTATAACACAAAACAACCACTTTCTAATATAGATGCAGCACAGCAAAGTGCTGCTTTATTACGTACACTTGCACATAATTTTCGTAGTCTTGCATCAAATATTTGCTCGATTAGTACCTATTGCCTAGACAATTGTGATACAATCAAAACTGAAAAACAGACTGCACTCCTGCAAGATATGAATCAAAATTCCCTGAGCTTATTAACTTTACTGGATAATCTTCTGCTAGTCGGTAAATTATCCGATTCCTCTGCACCACTTACAACACATCCCGAGATATTGGAAGACATCCTAATAGATGCCATTGCACGTCTGAAAGGAACTTATCCCGATGCCATGATACAGGTTATTATGCCCAAGGAAATTATTATTCTACCGCTTGATCTCGTTTTGATAAGACATGTGTTCAAGAATTTGCTGCAGATTCTCTTGTTCGTTTATTCTGCTGCATCTACACTGACGTGCACGGTAAGCATAGATTCCTCCTCGGTTCTGATACAACTAGAAAGTCGAAATCCCGCTTATACCCCTTGTTTATCGGATTCCTGCAAACAGGATATTACCTTGGATCAGCTCTTGATACAAGCTCATTTAGGAACTTTTACAGCTACCCTGCAAGATGATTATGGCATTTTCATAATCACACTACCATTGATCACAGAGTCGGAGGCATCATGGAACATAGTTTAACTGTCCTCATTATAGAAGATGAAAAATGTTTTGCAAATGTTTTGGCAGATACTCTAAAAGCAGAAGGATATAAAGCAATCCCTGTATATAATGGAACAGATGGGTTATCTCTTATCGCTTCGCTTTGTCCCGATGTCATTCTGCTTGACCTCGGTTTACCGGATATTGATGGTTTGGAGGTCATCAGAGAAGTCCGCACATGGTCTTCTATTCCCATCATCGTAATCTCTGCACGTCTGGAAGAAGACAGCAAAGTAGCTGCCTTAGATTTAGGTGCCGATGACTATGTTGCAAAACCATATAGTTCTTCAGAATTATTTGCCCGTATTCGAGCTGCTGTAAGACATAGCTATAATTACTTAAGTTCAGCGGTGAATCCTACTTTTTTCTCAGTGGGTGCACTTTATATCGATTATAATACAGGTAAAGTATCACTGGAAAAAGAAGAGATTCGTCTGACCCCCATTGAATTCAAGCTAGTATCTCTCTTAGCACACAATGCCGGAAAAGTCATGACCTATTCTTCTATTATGAAACAAATATGGGGACCTTTCATGGACGCAGATAATTGTATTCTCCGAGTTAACATGGTAAATATTCGACGAAAACTCGAAAAAAATCCATCAGCACCCGTTTATCTCCATACAGAACTTGGCATCGGCTATCGCATGATCGATGAAATGAAAGAATAGCGAGGATATTTCTATGCAAAATAATCACCTTAAAAAATTATGTTATGCCGGCGTATGCCTTACTCTTGGTCTTATACTTCCTTTTTTAACCGGACAGATGCGTTCCTTTGGAAATGCCCTGTCTCCTATGCATATTCCGGTATTGCTATGTGGATTTCTATGTGGCTGGCCCTATGCTCTTGTGGTAGGTCTGCTTTTACCCGCTATGCGTTTTTTCCTATTTGGTATGCCGCCACTGTTCCCTATCGGTGCAGCCATGACATGCGAACTTGCCACTTATGGACTGCTGAGTGGCATCTTATACCATCGGCTTCCACACACAACGATTCATATTTACACATCCCTGATCGCAGCTATGTTTGGGGGGCGTATCGTCTGGGGTATCACGATGGCCTTAATTGCCGGTATCAGCGATGTCACTTTTTCCATGCAGATGTTTCTCGCCGGTGCATTTATCAATTCGATTCCCGGCATCCTTTGTCATATATTATTGATTCCTATTATTGTCATAGCCTTACAGAAAGCCAAAATAATCACTTATGAATAAATCAAATTCTATCATCATTGCCATCGACGGCAGCTGTGCATCCGGGAAAACCACTTTGGCAGCTTGGTTCTCTGCCTATTATGATTGTGATATCATTCACATGGATGATTTTTTCCTACCATTCGAATTAAGATCCACCGAACGCCTGGCAGAACCCGGTGGTAATATTCACTATGAACGATTCCTTCAAGAGGTAGTAACTCCTATATCGCTGGGGAAAATTGCCTCCTATCGTACTTTTGACTGTCATAAGATGACCTATACAGGCCGCAAGGTGTTGTCTGACAGACCTGTCATCATCGTAGAGGGAGCTTACTGCATGCGCCCTGAATTTCGTACAATCTATGATTACAGTATTTTTCTCACTACCACACCCGAGATACAAAAAGAACGCATTGTAAAGCGCAACGGAACGCAGATGTTGGAACAGTTCTTATCCACCTGGATTCCAATGGAAAATCATTATTTTGAAACTTTCCATATTGCTGCTGCCTGCAATATTTGTTTCCCTGCTTCTTTTTCTGTTTCTGCTTCTTTTCCTGTTTCTTTTCAAGATGATCTTTGATATACTAATGCTATAAATAAAATACCAGGAGGATTCAAAATGAGAATTACATTAGAAAGTAATGGATATGAGGTTGGTATCAACACACTGGGAGCTGAGCTTAAATCTTATAAAGATGCGGCCGGTAAAGAATTTATTTGGACTTCTGATCCCACCTATTGGAGCAGTTCCTCTCCACTCTTATTTCCATCGATTGGAAATGTACGAAATGGAAAAACAATCATCGAAGATGTAGAAGTCAGCATGCCAAAGCATGGTTTCTGTTCTACCTCTGAGTTCACGGTACTCTCACAGTCCAAGAACCAGGTCGTGTTAGCATTAACCGAGAACGAAAACACAAAAAAATGCTTTCCTTTTGATTTTGAAGTAAAACTTACCTATCTGTTACAAGAAGCTTCTTTATACATGACTTATGAAGTCAATAATCATGACACCAAAGAGATGTATTACCATCTGGGTGCACACCCAGGATTCTTATGTCCATTAGAAGAAAATGAAGTATTCTCGGACTACCAGTTGGTATTTGAGCAGGAAGAGACTTGCGACAGTCCTGTTTATGATATTTCTAATCGATGCTTTAGTACCACACATACCAAACATCTGCTGGATCACTCCAATACGATACCATTACGTTATGATCTCTTTGATGATAATGCCATCGTCTTTAATCATATGCGTTCAAACAATGTCAAGATTATAAATCCTGCTACCGGCAAAGGTGTACAGGTAGACTATCCTGATTTTGCGACTGTCGCTTTTTGGACTCCTGAACATAATACTGCACCATTTATCTGTGTAGAACCTTGGAATGGTGCTGCTATCTATGATGACGAAGACGATATCTTTAAGCATAAACGCGATATGCAGTTCTTATCTGCCGGAGACAGCAAAGAATATCACCTAAAGATTCAGATCCTATAATTAGATATATTTTACGATATTATAGGTATTGATGAGGATGATAACGACCATCAGTCCAATAAACAACCGATTGACAATAACTTCATCAATCTTTCGATTAATCTTGCGGCCAAAGGAACCACCCAGGATACCAGCTATGACCATCCCTGCTAACAAAGCAATCGGAAATACAGGAGCAGAGCCATCTACCATTGTCTTTAAAAAGCTTGCGGCTTGTGAAAAAAAGATAATATAGAGTGAATTCTGTGCTGCCTTCTTTGTCGTCATAGAGAAAAAATAATACAAGACTACAAGATTAATGGGTCCACCACCGATGCCCAAGAAACTAGACATAATACCGAGAAGGATGCCAATCACAACACATACGACGAGACTCTTTATCTGATGCGTGTGAATGGTATCCTTTTTAATGGTATAAATCAGCGTTCCTATTGTAATCACAGTCAAGAGTGCAGCCTGTACTGCTCCAACCGTATTAGCATCTACAAATAAAGCCTCCACGCTGCTAAGCATCTCTTTCCCTGCTATCCCACCAATCGCCGCACCAATCGCAAGCGGAGTGCCTGTCTTCATCTCGATCTGACTGTCTCCTGTCAGCTTACTCTTTGCCACTGAATAACCGGACATCGCCAGTACAGTACACCCGGATAAGAAGCTGATGGTCGATACACTGAGAACCCCAAACGCATCCAGTGTCGGTTTAATAATAACACCTCCGCCTATCCCACAGATTGCACCTATAACAGAAGCTCCAAAACTAATTAGGAAAAATAAAATCGTCATACCATTCCTCTTGTCTTTCCTACTTTATTACATATGACTGATACTTTTGATAATCAGCAGGTTTACAGGACAACTGTATCTTAGTGCCTTCTTCTATATATTCCATCTTCTTTATATCTGCATTCTCTGTCAAATAAGCAATCAGGCTGCCCTGTGCGTAGGGTAACAGCATCTCGCAGGCAATATAATCTTGCGCCAGAACCGTCTCCATCAATTGCAATAACTCTTCCAATCCAATCTTTGACTTAGCCGACATGTAGATCTTATTTTCTTTTACCATCGGTATCGGCATACTATGTTCTGCCTTATTAAATATATAGATGATAGGGATGCCTTCTGCTCCAATCTCCCGTAAAGTTTCCTCCGTCACTTTTCTATGTTCTTTATAATGTTCATCCGCATAGTCAATTACCTCTAAGAGCACATCTGCATACTTTGCTTCTTCCAAAGTTGCACGAAAAGCCTTGACCAGGTTATGTGGAAGCTTGTGGATAAATCCAACCGTATCCGACAGTAGAAAAGGCTTATGTCCTTTGGGTGTAATCTTACGGACAGTTGTGTCAAGTGTAGCAAATAACATGTCTTGTTCCAAAACTTTCTTTGTGACATCTCCGACATATGCATCCAGCATGGCATTCATCAGGGTTGATTTTCCTGCATTGGTATATCCCACCAAGGCAACTCTTGGAATCCCGGAGCTCATTCGCTGTTTACGCTGTGTATCACGCTCCCTGCCAACTTCTTCCAGTTCTTTGCGTAATTCACTCAAGCGATGTTCAATATGTCGCTTATCCAGTTCTAACTTTTTCTCGCCGCTTCCTTTATTGCTGAGTCCACCACTCGTACCACCTTGTCTGCCCAATGCAGAGCGCAGTCCTACCAAACGCGGCAGCATATACTGTAGTCTTGCCACCTCTACCTGCATCTTGGCTTCTCTTGTCTGTGCCCTCATTGAGAATATCTCAAGAATCAATGCTGTTCTGTCAAGGACTGTCACATGTAATTCTTCTTGCAGATTCCGTAATTGTGTTGGTGACAGGGTATTATCAAAGATAATAATATGTGCATCAACTTCTTCTGCCTCCCGACGAACTTCTTCCACTTTGCCTGTTCCAATATATAAAGCTTGATTAACACGTGGCAGATTCTGAAGAACGCAACCGACGACTTTCATGCCACAAGCTTCTGCCAGGCTTTTAAGCTCTGCCATAGAATGCTCAAAATCTTCACCGTCGCCCAGATTAACACCTACCAATAATGCAGATTTTGTTACCTCATCCTCTATTTTCATATCTTCTATTTCCATAAATACCTCATTTTCCACATTTAATTACTGAATAAGTACTTTGCGAAAGTTCTTTTTTCCTCTTTTCAAAATCACGCCCTCTTGAAATTCATGTTTCTGAAATGTTCTATGAATATCGGTAAGCTTATCACCATCCATCGTGATACCACCTTGTTCCACTGCACGTCTTGCCTCTGATTTGGATGGTACCAATTCACTCTTGAGCAGTAATGTCAGTATATCAATCTCTTCCTGATTGAAATCCTCCTCTGTCAATATCGTCGTCGGCATATCGACTGCAGCTCCGGTACTAAATAATGTTTTAGCCCCTGCTTCTGCCTTATTGGCCTCTTCTTCTCCATGTACCAGCTTAGTTAGTTCATATGCCAGGATTTCTTTGGCACGATTGAGCTGACTGCCTTCCCATGCATCCATCTTATCTATCTCTTCTAACGGTAAGAAAGTTAGCATTCTGATGCATTTTAATACATCAGCATCGCCAACATTTCGCCAATATTGATAGAAATCAAAAGGTGATGTCTTATTCGGATCAAGCCATACTGCTCCTGACTGAGTTTTACCCATTTTCTTACCCTCGGAATTCATCAAAAGGGTAATCGTCATTGCACACGCATTCTTACCTAATTTACGTCTAATGAGTTCCGTACCTCCGAGCATATTACTCCATTGATCGTCTCCACCAAACTGCATATTACAGCCGTATTTTTGGAATAATTCATAAAAATCATAACTTTGCATGATCATATAATTGAATTCCAAAAAACTAAGCCCCTTTTCCATCCTCTGCTTATAGCATTCCGCAGTCAACATTCGATTCACGCTAAAATGTGCACCGACTTCTCTAAGCAATTCCACATAATTCAGGCCCATTAACCACTCTGCATTATTAATCAGCAGTGCTTTACCTTCTGAGAAATCAATAAATCTGCTCATCTGCTCTTGAAAGCAGTCACAGTTGTGTTGAATCGTCTGCGGTGTCATCATTTGACGCATATCACTTCTGCCGGATGGGTCTCCAATCATCCCCGTTCCGCCTCCCAGTAATGCAATCGGTCTATTGCCCGCCATCTGTAAGCGTTTCATCAGACACAAGGCCATGAAATGACCTACATGAAGACTGTCTGCCGTTGGATCAAATCCAATATAAAAGGTCGCTTTCCCATTATTAATCAACTCCTTAATCTCTGCTTCATCTGTTACCTGTGCAACAAGTCCCCTTGCCTGTAATTCTTCATAGATCTGCATGCTTCTCTCTCCTTGTTTTCTTACTTGCGATTATTCGCATAAAAAAACCTCATCCTAATTAAAGGACGAGGTCAACTCTCGTGTTACCACCTTACTTTATAAGCAATCAAAACTAGGATTGCCTACCTTATCTTGCACTATAACGTGTGCCGGAAAATCGATTTTCCTTACCCGTTGCAGCCTACTGAATCACTCGTTCGGTGCACAGCTCCAAGATGTATTCATAACCAGTTTCCCCTGCACCTCTCATCACCCGGTTGCTTTCTGTTGGATCCACTCATTACTACTTCTTCTTTTCTCAGCCTTTCTCTTTGTATAAATCATACTATATTTCTATGGGATAATCATAACCATAATCAATGGATTTGTCAATCAAGTTTTGACCGAAGAACCATCTCCACGTAGGATTCCTCACAATCCAGTAAATCTGCGAT
>JAVVVE010000040.1:0-9710 GCA_036652815.1 Lachnospiraceae bacterium | reverse complement strand
CAAACACGCAACTTAGACATAATATCATGTGCGTCATTCAATGTCAACACTTTTTCTATTAAAAAATCACCATTTTTTCATATTGAGAAAAATGGTGATTTCAATTAGATAATATCCCATTATGAGATGCTATTACATCTTACCAAAACATGTGCCAGCTCCAGATGACTATCCTCAATCGGTAAAACATCATTTGCAAACAGTTCCTGAATGTGTGTATCTATGATGATTTGCATCTGCTTCTTAGTTAGATACATCTCCTGCCTAATGCAGTTGATAATCTTGCCTACTTTATATTCAAATAGTTTTATCTTTTGATAAAATTCATTTACCAGAACTTTGGCGCTGTCTTTCATCCATTCGATGCTGCCTTTCATAATTGCAACATACTGCTTCTTGGAAAGACGTACCATGGATTCACTTCCATACTTTCCAATCTTAATCTTTCTTTTCAAGGTGAAGGTCTGATTATTTCCTTTTTTCTCTATTGTTATCATGAATTGCTCCGGTGATGTCATTTCCTCTATCATAGGTGAGTCAAAGAATATTTCAGATACATGCGTATATGTTTTTTTCAAATCAATCATATCGCACAGCAGTTCGCATTTTTTTGCATCCATCAATTGTTCTTCCTCTTGATATAGTTTTATTCCTGTTGTCTGTTGTAATATTGTTTCATACATAAGCGTCTAACCCCTTTCAACTTGATAGGTTCATTATAGCGATAAGATGTGTCTAATGATTGACTGTTTTCTTATGAATTTATAATGTTTCTAAAGAATCTATTAAGTTGGAGACACAAGGTCTATTCTAATTAGCTAGTTTAAATAACCTTCTTTTACAATGTCTTTCACAACTTCCGTCGGAATCTCAAAATCCATTGTTCCCATATACCCGGGTGCTACAGCATATTTGTCAAACGCCATGACTAATTTTCCCTGTTCATTAATATAGAAGTTTTGGTTAGGATCGATTGCCTTAAAATCAGACTCCGGTGCTTCACTATCTATAAAATATACGATATTCTCATCCGCTTTCATCTCTGCACGCATCTGTTCTTTGATATTATCAGAGATAACCTGTACGTAATCTGCATTGTCTTGAAATAAATCCTTTAACACCATCATAGAATCCGTCTGTTTATTAATATGATAGATTTTGCTGATGTTAATCGCGCCACCCTGTGCAATCGTTGTATCGATTCGCAAAGAGAACATCTTATCATTATCTGTTAAAACTTTTGAGATCGTATCTACAGATTCGTGATTCTCGCCATTGCCGGTTGCCATATCCGCTTCAAACCGGGCGATTAATTCATCTGTATATTCTTCTACCGATTTATTGAGTTGTGCCGGTGCATTGGTTAAATCTTCATTGGTAATCTGCGGAACTTCAATCTTTGCTTCCATATTTTCTGTTTTTTTCTCATAGGTTCTAAACGTGATCACTTTGGTAATCGCTCCTATTACCGGTATTTTCTCCATTGCCTGAGCCACTGTAGCACTGGTATTGACCATCACGGTAACCACAATAATAGCCGCCGCTGCAACTTGAGCCGTTCTTTTTAGGATTATTTTTATTATAGTGGCAGATTGCTTCTCTTTTTTCATAGGTTCTCCTTCTTCTATTGCCTGCTGTATGGATTGCTCCACGATGTCTTTGAGCTGCCCCGGAATTTTAATTGCCTTATATTCTTCTTTCATATCTTCTAAGTTATTAGATTTCATCGGCTTCTCCTTTCGCTATCTCTATCTTTAATTTTTTTAGACTCCGGTATAGTAAAGTTTTCACTGTATTTACATTTTCATTTACTATATTGGCAACCTCTTCCAGTTTGTATTCTTCAAAAAACCGTAAAATAATAATTGTTTTCTCTTTCTCATTCAGTATCTCCAATGCCTGTAATGTGTCAAAATCTCGGTACGTGTCTTCTGTTCCGTGCTCCGCTATACCCTCTATGCTTGTCTCTCCTTTTCTCTTCTTGATTGTATCAAGAGAAGTATTCATGACGATGCGGCAAAGCCACGTCTTAATGTATTCTTCCTGCTTAACGCTACCGGCGTTTTGAATCGCTTTATATACACTTTCCTGTACAATATCCAGTGCATCTTCCTCATTGCGTACGTAACTGTATGCCAAACGATAGAGTCCCTCGTATGAATCCAGTATTTTTTCTTCCACTCTTGTTCGCATGCTTGCAGAGCTCATATATGCTACTCCTTTACTTTTAAAAGTATACTAATTAGACGTTCCAATGAATCAAAAAGTTTCACTTCATAAGATGTGATTCCTTCACAAGTTAAAAACCCGTCAATCGATAGGGTTACCGAATTGCCGGGTTTGATACAAATCAATAAGTGAAATAAGATCTTGATATGCTAGTTTAAATAACCTTCTTTTACAATGTCTTTCACAACTTCCGTCGGAATCTCAAAATCCATTGTTCCCATATACCCGGGTGCTACAGCATATTTGTCAAACGCCATGACTAATTTTCCCTGTTCATTAATATAGAAGTTTTGGTTAGGATCGATTGCCTTAAAATCAGACTCCGGTGCTTCACTATCTATAAAATATACGATATTCTCATCCGCTTTCATCTCTGCACGCATCTGTTCTTTGATATTATCAGAGATAACCTGTACGTAATCTGCATTGTCTTGAAATAAATCCTTTAACACCATCATAGAATCCGTCTGTTTATTAATATGATAGATTTTGATGCTGTTACTCGAGCTACCCTGTGCAATCGTTGTATCGATTCGCAAAGAGAACATCTTGTCATTATCTGTTAAAACTTTTGAGCTCGTATCTACAGATTCGGGATTCTCGCCATTGTCGGCTGCCATATCTGCTTCAAACCGGGCGATTAATTCATCTGTATATTCTTCTACCGCTTTATTGAGTTGTGCCGGTGCATTGGTTAAATCTTTATTGGTAATCTGCGGGACTTCAATCTTTGCTTCCATATTTTCTGTTTTTTTCTCATAGGTTCTTAAAGTAGTTACTTTGGTAATCGCTCCTATTACCGGTATTTTCTTCATTGCCTGCGCCACTGTAACTATCACTGTAATCACAATAATGGCCGCCGCAACTTGGGCCGTTCTTTTTAGGATCATTTTTTTCATAGGTTCTCCTTCTTCTTTCATATCTATAAGTGGAATAAGATCTTGATATAATTCTGTTGATATAAAAAAGTCAAAAATGAATTGGCTTCAATCTGTATCATTAACGTGGTTCCTAAACCACCTAAGTTAAACTTCTCAAAAATTAAAAACACAGCCCAAACTAAAATAACACCTTCTGCAATGCCAATGAGTAAGCCTGCCAGCTTATTGACTCCGTGGATAATGGGTATCTTGCTCACGAACTTCAGCGAAGCAATCACTACACGAGCTATCTGTGTGATGATCAATAATAAGAGAAATAAGATAAGTGCCATAAGCATCTTACTGATATGTTTATCAAGATAATTACCAATGGCTGATACAATCAAGGAGATCGCCACCATACCCACAAGCAACGATAGGATAGAAACGATCTCCTCCACCATCCCTTTTCGGCATCCGCGAACTGCACAACACGCAAGTACTATAATAACAAGTATCAGAACAAGATTCACATCTAACCTCCTCTATCTTTATCTATCGTTCTATTTTAATTCAATCTCTTTAATCGCATCCGATGTAACTGCCGTATAACGATAATTCTGTTTGGTTGGCATTAATAAGGTAATGGCATTCTTAAAATTACCTTTGTACTTTTCAATACCCTTTAGATTATAAATCGCACATTCCGTATCATTATAGATAACAATACAGTCTTCATTAAAATAGATATCGGTATAATCCAGATCAAATAATTGTGTATGTATTAATTTACCTGCCGTATCGTAGATATCCATCGCATATTTTGATTTTCCATCTGTATTCATATAAACCAGTCCGATATAATTCTCATTATAGTATACGCTTTGCACTTCATGTTCTAGCAATACTTCCGCATTACTCTTCGGTATCTCTTTTCCCTTATAGAGAACCAATCTATTATCTGCCACCGCAAACGAGGTGGTATTATTCATAAATCCAAGTTCCGGAACCACAGCATCTTCATAGCTATAGCCACTTACATAGCGGTCTCCTTCGTTCTGTCCTACCGATCCGAAATTATAAAAAGCCACATTGGATGTGATCAGACCGCTATCTGCATATAGATAAGACACTGCAACAACTTCACTATTATCTGAAATTGCAACCGCAAGCGGATATCCGCTTTTACGCATGGTAGTCTTAAAGTAAGCGATCGTCTCTCCCGCTGTATCGTAGAGATAGATGGCATTTACACTTGCGTCATCCAGGACTGCTGCCACAATGCCACTCTCAGACACGCTGATGCTCCTAATAGGCATCCCGGTCTCGATCTCTCCCAGCATACCTGTTTGATTCATTATGTAGATGGTTCTTCCGTTATAATCCGCCATCGCTACTATATTTTTATTGATGGTAACCATAGGTGCCTGCATCTCATAAGTCTGATTCCACAATACAGTTCCCTTCACATCTGAGCAATTGGCACCATCCTTACTATAAGTCAGAATATTGCCATTGTAATTCATGCAGGTCGTATTCTCGGCATGGTTACGCTCCACCGAGGAAACCACCTGGTAGTCTGTATAGATGCGATTCTTCATCTGAACATAAAGTAAAAGTGCAATACCCGCTATTAATAATAATACCAATGCGGTTCGGTAGAGCACTCTGAATCGATGTTGTATAATCTTTTTACGAAAATCATTATTCTTATCATTTTCTTTTTTTCGTTCATATTCACGTATATTAGACATTTGATAACCATGCTCTTTCCAAAATCTGTAAACCACTTCTGCCATCATATCACATTTTACCTATGGCAGCACAATCTTTTGTCCACACATAATACTGTTTGGATCTTCAATATGATTCCGTATACAGATGGCCTCCACTTCTTGCGAAGTATGGTAGAACTTCTTACTGATACCGGCCAGCGTATCTCCATCCTGTACAATATAGATGGTATTTCCCTGCGATATCGTTTGCGTAGGTGGCATTGATGTAGTGTTCTCTTCTACCGCAGCAGACTCTGGTTCTTGAATATTCAGCACCGCAGAAGGCTCTATCTTTGGAGATGGCAACATTTTTCCCTCTTCGGTTTGTGTGTTCATCGTCTGCACCAGATGATTTAATGCAGTCTCCATGTCTTTCATCTTTTCATAATGATTCATCGTCGTGATGCCTGTAACGCACAATACAATCATCAATACTGTGCTCGCCATATAGAAGAGTGACATGGTCCGATGTTGTGCCTTCTGTTCACTTTTTTCAAGAATCACTGATCTGAATCTCTGTGCAGTCGTATCTCCAACCTCTTCCATGGAAGTATCCTGACGTGCTTTATGCCACTCTAGCAGGTACATCTGCATCGCATCATTTCTATGATAATAAATCGCATAACCGGAAATCACATGTTTCATTCCACTTTCACATAATTGCCATACTTCTGTTTGAGCCGCAATATCTCTTCGCAAAAAAAGTTTTCCTTCCTCAGCAAAAGCTCCGGTTCCATTCTTCCAAATACCATCTTCCGAGATTCGATTAAATTCATTTTCAAGCAATACCCACCCCAGCAGTACCCCTGTCGGGAAAAATTCTTGCTGTTTGCGTATGATATATGTCCGGTCTTCCTCCTCAAATAATGGTCGTCCTTCTTCTAAACGCGTCTTTTCAGAGCATACCGCTCCCGAAATAAAATAATATTGATTCTCGTCTTCTATCTTTTTATTGCCAAAAAGAGCAATTGCTCTGGAGCCCATAGCTTCCGGTGACATCACTTGTCTTAGATAGGTAACCACATAATCTTCTATATATATCTTGATATGCTCATCCATGTCACCAATCTGACGTATACTTTTGGGCAATTCACATGTCATATTATGATCCATTTTAGTAACCATGCCTTTCCATATTGCGGTTTTTATTGTGTAGCACATAACCCTATGGAAAAAATATAGCATATGATGGATGAATTTTTTATCCTTTTATGTCGCTTATCTCTTGTTTTCTTTCGACAAGCTTACACAAATCGATAGATGGTAGTGGTATCATATTCCGTATCCACTCCAAAGATGGGCTGCGGAAAATGTGGCTCGTTTACCGCATTGGGATAATATTGTGTCTCTAAGCATAATCCCTGTCTTGGCTGATAGATTACACCTTCTTTACCTGTTTGTGTGTCGATCATATTGCCTGCATAGAATTGTACCCCCGGAAGATCGGTATAGGTCTCCATAATCCTTCCGCTTGCCGGATTCTCGAGTCTTGCTATTAATTGAATCTGTCCGTTATAGTCATCTATAACCCAGTTATGGTCATATCCGCCTGCCAGATGCAGTTGTTCAAAATCTGCCTCTATATCACGTCCGATTGGTTTGGCTGTGGTAAAGTCCATCGGCGTGTCAAGGACTGATGCTATCTCACCTGTGGGAATAGAATCCGAAAAAACAGGGGTATAATGACTCGCTTTAATCCATAATATATCCTTACAGATATTCGGTGATTGGTAACCCGCCAGATTAAAATAACTGTGATTGGTCATATTAAATATCGTCTTTTTATCACTGGTTGCATGATAGTGAATCTGCAATGCACCGTCTTCCGTTAATGTATAAGTAACACTGATGTGTTTATTACCCGGAAATCCCATGGCTCCATCAGGACTGTCTAAGGTAAACGTAATATGGTCTTCAAATATCTGTGTATCCCATAATTGTTTATGATATCCTTCGTCTATATGGCTATGCAGATTATTATTTCCTTCATTTGCATTCAACTGATAGCGGATTCCATCAATCTGAAAACTCGCATCCTGAATACGGTTCGCACTAGGTCCTATGGTAGCACCAAAGAAGCTGCCATTAATAAAATAGTCTTCGGCATCATCAAATCCCAGCACAACATCATCTACGTGTCCATTTTGATCAGGAACCAACAAGCGCACCAAAATAGCACCGTAGTTCATGACCTGTACCTGGATTCCTTTTTTATTGGTAATCGTATAGAGACAGATGTCTCTCCCTTGGTTCGTTTTTCCAACCTGTTTTTCTTCCACTGCCATCGTTATCGTTATGCCTTTCTGTAATATGTATGGATTTTTATATTTCTGTACGTCCTTCTAATGCCCGTAACAAGGTCACTTCATCTATATATTCCAAATCTCCGCCTACCGGCACACCACTGGCGATTCTAGTGACTTTAATCCCGGTCGGTTTGATTAATTTATTAATATACATCGCAGTCGTTTCCCCTTCTAAACTGGAGTTCGTTGCGATGATGACTTCTTCCACCTCATCTTGTAAACGCTGCATCAACTCTTTTAATTTAATATCATTCGGTCCAATCCCAATCATCGGTGAGATAGCACCATGCAGTACGTGATATACTCCCATATACTTCTCGGTCTTCTCATAAGCCGCCAGATCTCTTGGATTCTCAACCACCATAATGGTCTTGTGATCCCTTTTTGAATTAGCACAAATAGGACACAGTTCCTGATCGGTTAAGGTATAACACTGTGCACAATATCTGACATGTTTCTTGGCATCCAGAATCGCATTGGTAAAGCGTTCCACATGTGCTTCCGACATATTAATAAGGTAGAATGCCATACGTTGTGCCGACTTCGCTCCGATGCCCGGCAGCAATGCCAGTTCCTCAATTAGTTTATTAATGTGTCCACTGTATAGGTCCATTAGAACGGAAGACCTCCGCCCATGCCGCCCAGTCCACCTGTCATCTTAGACATCGCTTCTGTACTGGCATCTTCTGCCATACGAAGTGCTTCATTCGTGGCTGCCATCACTAAGTCTTCCAGCATCTCAACATCTTCAGGATCTACCACCTCTTTGGATAATGACACCTTTGTCACTTCCCTTTTGCCTGTTACTGTAACTTCTACTGCACCGCCACCGGCTTTGGCTGTATATACTGCCCCTTCTAATTCTTTCTGACTATCTTCCATCTGACGTTGCATCTTCTGTGCCTGCTTCATTAGATTTGCCATATTACCCGGCATACCACCGCCCGGGAATCCTCCACCATGTTTTGCCATTTTACTTTCCTCCTAATTCATTTTTTATTTGTTTTTGATTCGTCTTTTATTCTTCTATCTCAATATCCATATGGATAGGGCTAAGATCAACATAGGTATCTTCAAATCTCGTTCCACTTGCCAAAGTCTGTATGGTAACGGCAATCTGTTTGCCCACAATATCTGACAAACATTGTTCCAGTGTAATTCGATGGTCTTTCTCCTGAATATAATAATCAGATGGCGGGCCATCTTCCAAAACAATCATTAAATGATTCTCTTTATCTAAACTTAAATTGGCATTCTTGAGATAGGATTTTGCAGGCTGTGCCATCCCATTTGTAATAGAAGTCCATTGCTTCACTATGGTCTTGATATCATCCGGAATCGCTTTGGGTAATATCGGGCGTACTTTACCTGTCACTGCCGGCTGAGCTGCTACATTGCTTTCCTGTGTCTGTGCCGGTACCATCGTAACTCCTGCTTCTATTTTATTCTCGAGTTCTCTGATTCTGTCTAGCAAGGTATCCGGATTGATTTCCATACTCGGTGTACATAGTTTAATGATGGACATCTCAATCAAGATCCTCTTCTGTGTTGCGTATTTAATCTGACCTGACAATTCTGAAAAGATGCGGATATAGCGCATGATGGTATCTGCTTCCAGTAATTGAGCCTCTTCCTGTAAACGTAGCATATGTTCTGTAGAAACGTCGATTACATCTTCTACATGATCCGAGGTCTTAACCAGCAGTAAGTTACGTAAATACCAAGTGAAATCACTGACAAATTGCGTGAGTTCTCTGCCCTGCATCACTATCTCTTCCAGTAAGTCAATCGCCGCCAGGATATTCTTTTGCGTGACTGCTCTCAGTAAATCACTAAATACCTGTGTATCTACTGCGCCCAGGACATCCAGTACCAAATCATAGGTAAGTGCTTTGCCATAGTGAAACGCCATGCATTGATCCAGCAGGCTTAAGGCATCTCTCATAGAACCGTCTGCAGTCTTTGCAAGATAGCGTAAGGCTTTTTCCTCTACCTGCATCCCCTCTGTTTTCATCAGTTCCTGTAATCTGGCTACGATGATTTCTATTGTGATTCTCTTGAAGTCATATCTCTGACATCTTGACAGAATCGTAATCGGTATCTTGTGAGCCTCTGTCGTCGCCAGAATAAAAATAGCATAGGAGGGTGGTTCTTCTAATGTTTTTAGCAGTGCATTAAATGCTCCTATCGACAGCATATGAACCTCATCGATGATATACACCTTATATTTCCCAGAGGCAGGTGAGTACGATACTTCTTCCACAATCTGTCGGATATTGTCTACTCCATTATTGGAAGCGGCATCAATCTCAATGACATTCATGCTGGAAGCTGTCGCAATCGCTTGACACGTCGGGCAGATACCACAAGGATTACCATCCTGCGGATTCTCACAATTCACTGCTTTGGCAAATATCTTAGCTACAGAAGTCTTGCCGGTTCCTCTGGTTCCACAGAAGAGATAGGCATGTCCAATACGATCTGCTCTTATCTGATTGCGTAATGTTGTAACAATATGATCCTGCCCCTTAACCTCATCA
>JAVVVE010000039.1:0-10025 GCA_036652815.1 Lachnospiraceae bacterium | reverse complement strand
CTGGGAACAGAAGAGGGATATAAAATCTATGCAAGACTTCAGAAGCATCTGGAAGAGCAGGGTGTAATTTTACGATTTAATACGATGGTAGAAGATATCGTTATGGAGGATCAAAGAGCGGTCGGAGTGGTAACAGACCAAGGCGATACGTTCTATGCCAAGGAGATTGTATCGGCTGTTGGACGGGAAGGGGCAGACTGGTTTAGTAAGATATGTGAGGAACAGGGGATTGAGACAACCGTAGGGACAGTCGATGTAGGCGTGCGTGTGGAAGTGCGGGATGAGGTGATGCAGTTCCTTAATGAAAATTTATATGAGGCCAAGCTAGTATACTACACCCCTACCTTTGATGATAAGGTCAGAACGTTCTGCACCAATCCGTCAGGGGAAGTGGCTACGGAATATTATGATAATGGTCTGGCAGTGGTAAATGGACATGCGTATAAGTCTCAGGAACATAAAACGAATAACACAAACTTTGCATTACTGGTATCTAAGAATTTTACAAAACCTTTCCGCACACCGATTGAATATGGCAAACAGATTGCACAGCTTTCCAATATGTTATGCGGTGGTAAAATATTAGTACAAACCTTTGGAGATTTTAAGAGGGGACGTAGAACAACGGAAGAAAGATTATGCCGAAATAATCTGATTCCCACTTTAAAAGATGCAGTGCCGGGAGATTTGTCTTTGGTATTTCCGCATCGTATTATGGTAGATATTGAAGAGATGATTATGGCACTTGATAAGGTTACACCGGGGATTGCGGCAGAGGAAACTTTATTATATGGTGTGGAAGTGAAATTCTATTCCAATAAAGTAGTAGTTAATAAAGATTTTGAGACCAGTATTAGTGGACTGCGTGCGATTGGAGACGGAGCAGGTGTTACACGCGGACTACAGCAGGCTTCGGCTAATGGAATCAGCGTTGCAAGAAGTATACTGAGATGATAAAGGAAGACAGATGCAGAGTAAATTAAGTAAAAATATGACTGTGCTCTTAGTACTGTTATGCGGAGTTTGTCTATTTGGCTGCGCCGGTCATGATACAGGAAAGAAAGTTGTATTTACAACAGGATTTGCCAAAGATGAAGTGTTTCGAATTAATAAAGATTCCTGTACCTTGCCTGAATTTATGGTCTATTTGACCAATATGCAGAATCAGTATGAACGTGTATATGGCAGTGAGATTTGGCAGAAGGATTTGGCCGGAGCCAATCTGAAACACAGTATTAAGGAGAACGCATTGGCAAGAATCGCACAGATTAAAGTGATGAATCTGTTAGCCGAACAACGTTCCATTTCCTTAACGGTGCAAGAGCAGGACTTGGTGAAAAAGGCAGCACAACAGTACTACACTTCCTTGAATGAGACTGAACGGGGGAGTCTGTCAGTAGATGAGGATGTGATTCGGGGGATCTACGAAGAGTATGCACTGGCCAATAAGCTGTATCATTATATTATTAAAGATGTCAATCCGGAAATCAGTGATGATGAAGCCAGAACCATCACTGTTCAACATATATTGTTTAAAAATTATAGTTTAAATGGCAAGGGGGAGCGTGTCCCGCTATCGAAAGCAGAAAAACAAAAAGTATATGACAGAGCCTTGGCAGTGGAAAAAATGGCTCAAAGCAATATTGTTTTTGAACAGTTGATAGAGCAATACAGTGAAGATAAGATCGGCACCTATTCCTTTAGACAAGGAGAGATGGATCCTGCTTTTGAAAAAGCTTCTTTTGAGTTGGGCAATGGTGAAATCAGTGATGTGATAGAGAGTCAGTCCGGATACCATATTATTAAATGTATCAGTACGTTTGACAGAGACCAAACAGACCTTAATAAGGTCAAGATTGTAGAAGAACGAAAAAAAGAAGTCTTTAATCAGGTGTATGATGAATTTCTTGTGACCTTGGTGAAACAGCTCAATCAGAATCTATGGGATAAGATTACGTTTATTCAAGACGAACGGGTAACCACTTATAATTTTTTTGAGATCTATGAGCAGCTGTTTGAAACGAACCAAACGAACCAAACCAACCAAACCAACTAGTTTATCAAAATTTAATAATTAATAAAACCTTGTAAATACGCACTTTACACCAAATTATTAGCACTCTCTTTGAATGAGTGCTAATTTTGACTTGACTTTTTAAGAAGAGAGAATTAGAATCTATCTTGGAAACCAAAGACAGAAAGGGATGTGATAAATATGGCAATAACAAAAGGTAGTTTATCAATTAACAGCGACAATATTTTTCCAATTATTAAAAAGTGGTTGTACTCAGACCATGATATCTTTTTTAGAGAATTGATATCAAATGGTTGTGATGCAATTACTAAATTAAAAAAACTGGATATGATGGGAGAGTATTCACTCGAAGACGGGCATGAACATAAGATTGAGGTAATAGCGAACCCGGAAGACAAGACTTTAAAATTCATAGATAATGGTCTTGGTATGGATGCAGGCGAGATAGAAGAGTATATCAACCAGATTGCTTTCTCGGGTGCAACTGATTTTATTGAGAAGTATAAGGATAAGACAAATGAAGACCAGATTATTGGACATTTTGGTCTGGGATTTTATTCAGCATTCATGGTGGCAGATGAAGTGCATATTGATTCTCTCTCCTTTAAGAAGGATGCAGTTCCGGTACATTGGGAGTGCGATGGCGGTACTGAATTCAGTATGGATGCCGGGGATAAGAAAACGATCGGTACAGAGATTACACTGTTTATGAATGAGGATTGTGTAGAATTCTGTAATGAATATAAGGCAAGAGAGATCATTCAAAAGTATTGTTCTTTTATGCCGGTTAGTATCTACTTAAGCAAAGCCAATGCAGAACCTGAGTATGAAACGATTCTTCCTGAGGAGAAAACAGAGAAGGATACTGTGATAGAGACTGTTGTAGAAGAAGCTAAAACAGAAGAAAAAACAAACGAGCAGGGTGAAAAAGAGATTGTTGAAATATCACCTAAGACAGAAAAACTCAAGATTCTAAAGAGACCGGTGGCTCTGAATGAGACACATCCGTTATGGACCAAACATCCAAATGAATGTACCAAGGAAGAGTATCTTGATTTTTACCGAAAGGTATTTCAGGATTATAAGGAGCCATTATTCTGGATTCATCTGAATATGGATTATCCATTTAATTTAAAAGGAATCTTATATTTCCCTAAGATTAACATGGAATATGAATCCATTGAAGGAACTATTAAATTATATAACAACCAGGTATTTATCGCGGATAATATTAAAGAGGTCATTCCTGAATTTTTAATGTTGTTAAAGGGTGTGATTGATTGTCCTGATTTACCATTGAATGTATCCAGAAGTGCATTGCAGAATGATGGATTTGTGAAGAAGATTTCAGATTATATCACAAAGAAAGTAGCGGATAAATTATCCGGTATGTGCAAGACTGAAAAAGAAGAATACGAGAAATATTGGGATGACATTAATCCATTCATTAAATTTGGCTGTTTGAAAGACGATAAATTCTGTGAGAAGATGACGGACTATATCCTCTTTAAGAATCTGGACGGTAAGTATATGACATTACCGGAATGTCTGGAAGTTAAGCCAACGGATCCTGACGAAGTGAGCGAGAGTGCAGTTGATGAATCGGGAGAAAAAGTAGAAGCAGAAGTCGTAGAGGAATCTTTGCCGGAAGATACTGAGGACGACAGTGACACAGAAGAAGAAGCTAAGAAAACGATTTATTATGTTACAGATGAAGTACAACAGAGTCAATATATTAATATGTTCAAAGCAGCTAAAATGGATGCGGTTATTCTCAAGGACAATATTGACCAGCCTTTTGTGACACAGTTAGAGTCTAAGAATGAGACGGTCAAATTCCAAAGAATCGATGCCGATCTGACAGATACACTGAAAGCAAAGACTTCTAAGAAAGCAGAGAAAGAATTAGAAGAGCAGACAACTTCAGTTACCGAGGTCTTTAAGAAAGCGTTAAAGAAGAAGGATATCAAGGTCAAGGTTGAAAAACTTAAGAACAAAAAGATATCGTCTATGATTACACTATCCGAAGAGAGCAGACGTATGCAGGATATGATGAAGATGTATTCGATGCCGGGTGGCGGTATGGATATGGGGATGTTTGGCGGAGAAGGCGAGACCCTTATCTTAAATGCCAACAACTCTCTGGTTCAGTATATACTGGATAGCCAGGATGGTGCAAATGTTCCGATGATATGCGAACAGTTATACGACCTTGCAATGTTGCAGCATGCACCACTGGCACCGGAAGCGATGACGAAATTCGTTACACGCTCAAATGAAATTATGATGTTATTAACAAAATAAGAATGACAATCTTGCTTTTTGTCTAATCACGATATATAATATGTGTCATGGGGGTATAGCTCAGCTGGGAGAGTGGTACGTTCGCAACGTATAGGTCACGAGTTCGAATCTCGCTATCTCCATGATATATGCAGATATAGTTCATTGGTAGAACACCAGCTTCCCAAGCTGGATAGACGGGTTCGATTCCCGCTATCTGCTTTCCGTTTCATCCGGTTCAGAGATTCGGCTGACACCGACAAAGATATTGGATATTTCATACCATGTGGCATAATCTGCGATTCCGTTTTGAGGCAGATTAAATATCTTCTGGAAGATACGCACCGCTTTTGCAGTATTTTCCCCATAGATGCCATCGGCTGTTACCTTTGGGATCAAAGGATAATTTTGGCCGATACGGTTTAACTGTTCTTGCATCTGCATGACCTTTTGGCCGGTAGAACCGATGGATAGCGCATAACCGGGCCAGGACGAAGGGACACCGGATATGAACTCTGAGGTATTGATATACATATCATTGCCATAGTAATATCGTATGATCTCAATCGGTGAGTATCCCTCATCTCCTAAATATTTAGATCCCCATTGACTCAAACCATCACAAAGAGCTCTTTTTCCGTCACAATAAGATGTGAAAATAGGCTGCCTTACACCCGGTCTTGAAAGATAATCTGCAAAAATAGTATCTACGATTCTATCTACATTCTCATATATATTTCTCCCATAAATCCACTTTTGATCAAACGCAGTAGAAGAGGTAATGGTAAAATCGTACCCTTTATTTCTATACCATTCTGTATAAACACGGTTCATGGTGAAAGACAGAATGACTAAGGTATTGGCATAGATGGTATTCTCCGGCCAGGTAGCATAGACTTCTGAGGATACGACATTCTTGATGTAGTCTTTATAGCGTACATAATGGTTACGTGCACTTTTGTCAGAGGGAACTCCGTCATGTACAATGATATATTCCGGAATCACAACGCGGCTCAGAACGATTTCACCACTTTCATTCACCGGTTTAATCTCATCTTCCGGTATTTTTGGAGGATAATCTCCATAGAGTGTGTGGTCAGGTATTACGATGTTTTCTTCTTCATCGCCTAATTCAAGAGGAACGAGTCGCACCGGTTGAATGGCTTTGGTTTCAGCAAGGATCTCAGTACCCGAGATAGAAGCCGGTTCATATCCGGTGGCTTCTATCATTAAGTCATATTCAGAGTAAGGGCGAATGCTGCTCTCAGGCTCAAGACTATATCGTACGGGAGGTGCCAAAAGGGCAATGTCAGATGTTTGACCGGATTCATCGGTCATAACAGTATCGATTATGGATTCGGGCTGTCCGGTGACAGAGATTCGTATCGTGGCATTTTGGACGGGCAACAGACCATAAGAAGAAGTTACAACGATCTCTAACTGACCAAATGCATTTGTTTTTTCTTCTGTTTCGGCTGCATGTAATCTATCTTTTAGCATAACACAACCTCGGCATATTAGGTTTGCTATACTATATGTCGTTTGCTTTGATAGGTTCCTATGTTTTTATGGGTTCCTATGCTTCAAACAGAGAACGAATGCAGAGAATCAATTGATCATTGTCTTCGGGATTCATAAAGCAAATGCGAAAATAGCTGTTATCTAAAAACGGAAACGTAGAACAATTACGAATCATCAACTTGCGTCGGATGGCAGCATCAAAAACATCATCAGCGGTGAGCGAGCTGTCCAGGATACGAACGAGTACAAAGTTTGCACTTGGTTCATATATTTTCAATCCCCGGATCGTGCGAAGAGCAGTACAAACACGTGCTCTTTCCCGATAGATAAGTTCCTTGGTAGCTTCAATATAGGCAGTGTCGGTAAACATTAATTGTCCGGCTACTTCAGCAAGACTATTAATGGTCCAAGGATTTTTGCGTGTATTGATCGCTTTGGCAAGGTCGGCGTTGCCGGTTACCGCATAGCCGAGTCTGAGTCCGGGAGCCGCAAAGAATTTGGAGATACCACGTAAAATAATTAGATTATTATAATAATTAGTGAGAGGAATCGCTGTAATATCATGATAATCTTTAGCAAATTCCACATAAGTCTCATCAACCATGACACAGATGTCATGCTGCTTGCAAATATCCAAAATGCGTCTCATCTGTGCTCTGGTAATGGATGAGGAGGTTGGATTGTTAGGGTTACAAATCACTAAAAGGTCAATGTTTTCATTGAGGTGCGTAGATAATTTGGTTTCATCCAAAGCAAACGCATTACTTTCTTCTAACGGAAAATAGAGTGAGGTGCCACCCCCCAGAGAAATCTCGCGTTCGTATTCGGAATAAGTAGGCCCTATGATGAGGGCTTTTTGGGGATGGGTAATCTGAATAAAGAGTGAAATTAATTCGGTAGAGCCATTTCCTACAGAGATATTCTGATAATCGGTGTTGCAATAAGTGGCAATGGTCTTACGAAGTGCCGTATATTCTCTGTCAGGATAAGAAGTGATCACATCCAGTTGTTCCGCCAATGCACTCCTTAGCTGACCGGATAAACCAAGGGGATTTACGTTGGCACTAAAACTTATGATATCTTCTTTATGAATGCCATAAATCTGTTCAATTGTTTCTAAATCACTTCCGTGAAAATGGTCTGTATGTTTTATCATGGTTTTTCTTCCTTTTTATGATGAATTTGTTGTTTACCTATGTTATAATTATAGATGGTTATTAAAAAAAAGCAATGAAAATACGAAAAGTGTGGGAATGAACTTGAGAGAAGCCATTGAGAAATATTTGGAAGAAGAATTTGAATTTGATGGTGCAACGATAGATTTTTCGGTTGCATGTATTGAACTTACTGTCGAACAGGATACTATGGGCGAGGGTTCTTTTCAAATTTCCAGTATGGATGAACGGATTACCAAGGGATATCTTTATAGTACGGATATTCGCATGCAGTGTAATCTGCAGGAATTTTCAGGTAATCAGGTAGAAGTTGATTTTCGGTTTGAAACGACAGGTTTGGAGCCCGGTCATATTGTTAAAGGAAATATCAATATCGTGTCAAACAAAGGAGAATACTATCTCCCTTTTTCCATTACGATGATTAGTTCTGTTGTTGAAACTTCACTGGGACAGGTCAAGAATCTATTTCATTTCGCCAATCTGGCGAAGAGTAGTTGGAGAGAAGCCGTACAGTTGTTTTATTCCAAACAGTTTATTCAGGTATTGAGTGGCAATGATAAGCGTTACTTCAATGTGTATAAAGGTCTCGTAAAAGAGTTTGGCAACGAGCAGAATGTGGAAGAGTTCTTAATAGAGATTAATAAGAAACAGCCAATAGAATATATTGTGAATACAGCGGCTATTACCGTCAATCACCCGGAGGGTGTCGTTGCAGAACAGATTAGTATTACAAAAAATGGATGGGGATATGTCACCTTTTCAGTTCAGGCGGAGGGTTCTTTTTGCACGATAGAGAAGAGTGATCTTCGAGAAGAGGATTTTTTGGGAAATCAATGTAAATTGAATGTTTATATTGATGCGGAAAAGATGCATTATGGTGTGAACTATGGCAGTGTTCGCCTGCTATATACCGGCGGTGCTATCACGGTTCCCATTACGGCTGTAAAACAACAGGCAGTTCATACACATAAGAAGCTGCAAGAGCATGCCATGATTTACGATTTGATGCAAAATTATATGCGATTTCGCATGAAAAAGATTAATACAGCACAATGGATTGCACAATCCAAAGAAATTGTGGAAAAACTGGTTCATTACTATGAACGCAATCCTATATATCGCTTGTATCAAGCACAATTACTGATTACCAGAGAACGTTATAATGAAGCTAAGTGGATCCTGGATCATACGGATGAGATGCTGCAAGGGCAAGCATATTCTCCTGAGATTATCTGTTATTATAAATATTTAACTACCTTGTATTATCGGGATGAACATCATGTAAACGAACAAACAGAAGAGATAGAACTGGCTTATCGTCAAAATCCGGACAATTGGAGAATCGCATGGCTATTGCTTTATCTTCGGGAAGAGTATAGCCAAAATCCGGCGAAAAAATGGATGCTCTTAGAAGAGCAGTATGAGCGACATAATCATAGCCCGGTATTGTATATAGAAGCGATTTATCTGGCCAATGCCAATCCATCGCTACTGCAGAAATTAGAAGGATTTGAATTACAAATCTTAAATTATGCAGTGAAACATGAATTACTGGATGCTGGATTGCTGCCACAGATTCATTACCTAATGCAGCATGTAAGGCGCTATTCGAAACGTTTGCTCTACTTATTGCAATATTGTTACCATTTTCAGGGACAGTCTGAAACCTTACAGGAGATATGTGAGTTACTGATTCGTAATAATAAGACAGAACCGACCTATTTTACATGGTATGCGCTGGGTGTTGAGAAACAACTGCGTATTACCAGATTGTACGAATATTATATGATGACCTTGGATCTGACATCAAAAGAACAGATTCCAAAGATTGTTATGATGTATTTTGCCTATAGCTGCAATTTGTCTTATGAACGCAAAGCTTATTTGTATGCAAATGTATTGAGGTATCAAGAAGAACTGCCGGAGATGTTACAATCCTATCAGGAACAGATGGAACAGTTTGCAGTCGAACAATTGCAAAACGGACATATGAATCAAGATCTGGCCTATCTTTATTCGCATTTTTTTGTGTCACGCGAGATGTCTGAGACTAGGGCAGGATTGCTGGCACCACTATTATTTCAGCAGCTCGTTGAAGTCAAAGACAGCCATATGAAGCAGGTCGTGGTGATACATAATAAGTTAAAGGGTGAGACCAGATACCCTATTTTGAATGGACAAGCCATGATAGCGATTTACAGTACTGACTACAGTCTTTTCTTGGAGGACGGCGAAGGTAACCGATATGGAGAGGAAACAAACTATGCTGTACATCCTTTCTTAACACCGGGTGAGTTAGCCAAAGCAGTTCGTAAGACTTCTTGTATCTTTTTAGGCATGGATATCTATATCTGCGAAGGAAGTGGAGATTATGTTGTGATCTCTGAAGAAACGATACAGCCTTTTTCCAGAATCGCAGAGTCAGAACAGGTAAAAGAATCTTATAAGCGAGAGATTAGAAGCAGGCTGCTGCATTACTATTTTGATAAGGATGAGATTCGTGAATTGGACCAATATCTTTTACAAATACAGCCCAAAGGGATGCAGGAAGAAGAGCGGGCAGAATTTATACAGTTTATGGTTATTCGCGGCATGTATGAAAAAGCATTGCAGTGGATAGAGCAATATGGTGTGGAAGGGGTCAAAGATAAGACGATTCTTCGTCTATGCAGCAGAACGCTAATCAGGAATGACTATGAAGAAAATGCATACCTTTTACAACTTTGTCACTACATTTTTATGCAAAACAGATATGATGAATATATATTAACCTATTTGGTTAGGTTTTACCGTGGAACGACCAGAGAACTGAGAGATATCTGGACTGCGGCACAGAATTTTGAAGTGGATACTTTTTCTATCACAGAAAGACTGGTCATACAGATGCTATACAGTAATTATTTTATAGCAGAGGGCGTTAGCATCTTTAATTCGTATGTTTCAATGGGAGGAAAAAGGGAGATAGAACTGGCTTATTTAACACATTGTGCTTATGAGTATTTTATCGATGA
>JAVVVE010000038.1:0-11907 GCA_036652815.1 Lachnospiraceae bacterium | reverse complement strand
AGGCTGTCACGCCGCACATGATCCATAATTCTCCCCGGAGTGCCTACTACGATATGCGTTTTTTGCTTCAACGTCAGAATCTGCTTATCAATCGGCAATCCGCCGAATAAAACCGGAACCTTAAGTCTTTTTTGTCTTCCTATATTAAAAATCTCTTCCCGCACTTGTACTGCCAATTCTCTGGTTGGTTCTAATACCAAAGCTTGTGGCAAATTTTCTTCCCATACTGCCAAGGTGCATAGCGGAATCGCAAAAGCCGCAGTCTTACCGCTTCCGGTTTGAGATTTCACTACCAGATCTTGACGTTGTAAGGCAATGGGAATCACAAGGCGCTGTACCTCGGTTGGCTCCGTATATCCGAGTTTCGTCAACGTGTCTATCAGCTCTGTTGACAATGCGAACTGTTTAAAATCATTCACTAATAATTAATCCCGGTAATACCATACTCATCTTCTTTTCCATCAAACGTAATATTAGGGGAACCATCTCCTAGTACAACACCTGCTTTTACTTCTTCTATCTCAAAGAGATTGACATGACTCACTGCTTCGATTAATTCAGGTGTAAACAATGTATCCGCGTCTAACTTTTGAAACTCTTCTTTGGTGTCTATCGTCATACCATCTTTCAATCCCACATAAACCGGATAAGTAACATATTCAGATAGCATCGGAACGTTCTTTAGCTGAACCGCCAACATAACATCTGCCGCAAATTGAAGTTGTTCCCTATCCAGTGCCGGTTTGATTTCACTGTCAGATAACTTAAGTACCGTTGTGGTACTCGTATTGTTACCATCCACCGTTCCAATATAAGTTACCGTGATAGCATTGCCGATTAAGATACCTTCTTTCAAACCCGTGGTGTCAACTCCTTCTGCTGTGGAGAACTCTAAATCAATGCCATCTGTAGATTGTATCTCCAAAGAGTTCATCGCCGCATCCAGTATGATACCATCGATTTTCTTAGTATTCTTTTCTTCTATGGGTGTGACCGATTCTGTGGTTTCTTCTGTTGTCACCGCTTCTGTCTTAGCGACTGTTGATTCTGCAACGACTGATTCTGTTGTCATAGTATCCTGCTTTTTCCCACAGCCTACTATGGTAAAAGTCACTAACATCATTACTAATATGTGCTTTTTGTGTTGTCTCATATTCGCTTTCCCCCCTCTATGCGTCAACTTTGTTTTGTTTGTTTGTTTTGTTTGTTTATTTTAAAAATCCTTGAATAATCTTCGCTTCTGCTTCTGCTTCTGTTAATCCCAGTGTTTTCAGTTTGAGAATCTGCTCTCCTGCAATCTTACCAATCGCTGCTTCATGAATCAAAGCTGCATCCAAATCATTGGCTAATAGCCCGGGGATGGCATTGACTCTCCCCTGATCCATAATAATGGCATCACATTCAGAATGTCCACTGCATCGCACATTACCTATGATCTCAGAATACAGGTTCTGCCTGGAATGACCACCGGCCACCGAACGTGATACTAAATCTACGCTGGAATCTTCCCCATTCATCTCTACTTTAAAGTTCGTCTCTGCTTCTTCCTCGCCATCCGTCATGAGTCTTTCCCTGATTACCAGTTTTGCTCTTGCAGCGAGTTTGGCTGTGGTAACTCTTTTAGTCGAATCCACATCTCTAATCTGCGTGGTATCCATCTCCATATATCCATCATCCTGTATCTCAACATAAGTCTCCGGATTAATCCGTTTTTTACCGGTTCCGACTCCTGTTCCCACATGCTTCTCTATATAGATAACACTGGCATTCTTTCCTATAAAAAAGCGATGTATCCCATTGTGTACAGCATCTTCATGTCCATCTGAATGAACCCCACATCCTGCTATAATGGTAACATGCGCACCTTCGCCCACGAAAAAATCATTGTATACCAAATCTGTGACATTGCTATGTGTCACACAGGCCGGAATATAGATATTTTCATGATCTGTCCCCGGAGCTATCGTAATATCAATGCCGGGTTTATCTGTCTTTGTAGTAATCTTAACATCTTTGGTGGATTGCCTTCCGGCACATTCCCCATCTTCTCTGATATTGTAGGCGCCTGTCGGTTCTCCGTCTATGTCAGACACTACCTTTAATAGTTCTTTGGTTGTTTCATTCATGATTGCTGTCTCCTTGTCTTCTACAAGCCACACATCCCGGGCTCCCCGCAAATAAGGTTGGTAGAATGTCTTCCCTTAATCCTTGCTTCGTTACTACTCCATCAGCTATCACAATGATCTCATCTGCTATCCTTAACAGCTTCTCCTGATGAGATACAATCAGCATGGAACCTTTTCTATGCTCTCTGTGTTTTGTAAATATTTCAATTAGATTTTGGAAGCTCCATAAGTCAATGCCTGCTTCCGGTTCATCAAATACCATCAGTTCTGTTTTTCTGGCCAAAACGGACGCTATTTCAATTCTCTTAATCTCGCCACCTGATAAACTGGCATTGACTTCTCTATCCTCATATTCCTTAGCACACAGACCTACTTCCGTCAACGCCTGACAGATAGCTTCTTCTGACAATCCATCTCCCGCTGCCATCTCGATCAAGTCTCTGACCGTGATGCCCTTAAAACGAACCGGTTGTTGAAATGCATATCCAATACCACTATTGGCTCTCATCGTTGCATCCATATCTGTAATATCCTGACCGTTAAACAAGATCGTGCCCGAGGTCGGTTTCATCAGTCCGGCTATTAACTTGGCTGTCGTTGTCTTACCTCCGCCATTAGGTCCTGTAATCACTACAAATCTATTGTCCGGAATCTGAAAAGAAACATCTCTTAAGATATCCGTTCCATCCTCTGCCTGCCATGTAACCTGCTTTAGTTCTAACATATCTATCTCCTTGCTCCTTTCGTATTGACCGGCTTTTGTTCTGCTTAATCGTCTTCATCCTCTATCTCTTTTAGATTCCTTCTGACTTCTTTACACACTTTTTGTCCCCTTAGATAAAATACAAGAGCAGACACCATAAGAATCACGGCTACCACGATCCCTTCTATGCCGGACAGGATCTTATATAAAGTAATCGCTGCCACAATCATGCTGATGACTGTACGCATATAAGATAAATGGGTGCGTTCTACCGATAGGTGGGTGCGTTCCATCGCCAGATAATCATTGAGGTTCACTTCCGGTTTATTGCCTTTATATGCTTGAAAAGCGTTCGTCTTCATCGTCAGTACCCCTCCATTTTATCATAGATTATAATTCATTACATTAAAATACTTGAATATTGGTTCTTTTTCCTGTAAAATTAACATTCACTCGTTTAGAAAGGAAGCTATGTTTCATATGAAAAGAAAATCTCAACAAATATTCGCTCTTATCGCTGTATTTCTATTAGTTGCACTCTACCTTGTTACTTTCCTCGTTGCATGTATGGATTTTCCAAACTCCGGGAGACTATTTCAAGCCTGCCTTGTCGCTACGATAGGTCTGCCTATTCTGCTATGGATCTATATCAAAGGATATGGTGCTTTGGTCAAAAGAATCCACCCGGAACCGGAGGAATCCGAAGAAGCATCTGATGAATAAAAGAGATCTATTCTTTACAGTATACCCCAACTTTGGATAATTCAGCAACTGCTTCTTCTTTATTTGTAAACAATATCGTCTGCATCCCTAATTTACGTGCCGTAACTAAATTATTCTCCACATCATCTAAAAAGACGCAGGCTTCCGGAATCAAGTTGTATTTCTCGATCAGTAATCGATAAATCGGTTCTTCCGGTTTAATTTCTTTTTCTTGGTAGGATAAGATACCGCCATCCATTTCCTGTATAAAATTCATTGCTTCATAATTCATCAAATAAGTACGTTGTGGAAAATTAGAGAGATATAACACCTGATACCCCTGTGCCTTTAATGCATGAATCCATGGAATCGTTTCCGTACGTTGTTGTATCATACCCTCCAAATGTGTAAATATATCCCTCAGTTCCTGTTCTACCGAAGGGTCGTTTTGAATAAATGCTCCCAATATCTTCTCGTCACTCCATACCCCTTTGTCGAACTCATTCCAGGCAGAAGAATGCACTGTTGCTTCTACTATCTTCTGATAGATAGCTTCGTCTGCTGCATATCGATGGAAAATCTCAGAAAAATTAAAATCAACCAAAACGTTTCCGATATCAAATATAATGGTCTGAATCTTTATCTGCTTTTTCATACTCTTTTTTTCCTTTTCTTGTTCTTGTTCTGTGATGATAGATAAAAAATCAGCACTTTTTTGTTTCAGGTGCGGTATAAATCTACTGGCAAACGCACCATGCCCCTTTTTTTTAACATAAAAAAAACCAATTACCGAAAACACAGTGGCACCAATAAAATTAACCAGCAGGTCTTTCATCGTATCTCGAAGACCCACATCCAGATAGCCCCCTAATCCCAACTCTACTCCATTCAAAGCAACCGAAGTGATATTTTTAATCTTGGTTGGTGTATTACCACCTGTTGGGTCTAACATGACTGAGGAAATACTATGTAAAATGGTATCTTTTTGCATATCCAGCCCGAAAAAATTATCTACCCCAAATTCAATAAATTCCCATAAGATACCTATCGTCATAGAAAAGCAAAAAGCAACCACTGCCATAAAGAGCGGTGATAGTTTAAATTCAAACCTCTCTTCTCGATTTAAGATATTCACCAAAGAGAATCCTATCGCTGCGGCTAAAAAACCATTTAAAGTATGTAACATGGTATCCCAAAAAGGATATATCACATAATAAGCTCTAATCTCACCCAAAATCTCTGCCGCAAAAATAAACAGCAGCATAATAATCTCCAAAGTCGTCGGTAATTCAATGCGTAGATTTACTTGAATAAAACTAGGTATGATCAATAACAGCAAAGTCAGGATACATAAAAAAACATTCTCATAATTGCGATTTAAAATCTGTAATATCATAACCAGTATCACCAAAAACCGGAGTGTAAAATAAACAATGGCAGAACTTCTGTGTTCTTCCAATTCCATCTTCAACGCTTTCCACATATTCCTGGCCTTACTTGATTTACCGGTATGATTTTTTTTCATAATATCCCCTGTTCTTCCTGAATGAGGTCCATTAATTTTCTGGCCGAGGTCGATAAAGAGCTGTTGCCGTCTGTTACCACACAAAAATGTCTCTTTGGTATAATCTTATTAAAGCGAAGGGCAAACAGTTTTCCTGATTCCAAATGTTCCTTGGCAAATTCTTTCATCACACTGCCAACACCTAAGTTGCGTAAGGTAAACTGAACGATCATATCGCTGGTTGCCAATTCAAATTCCGGATGAATCTCAACTCCATTTTTCTTCAAAAACGTGTCCATATACCTTCTTGTACTGGTGTTTTTTTCCAGAGAAATTAACGGTAATTGCTCTAATTCCTGCAAATCAAGTGTACGATGCTTGTATTGCATAAACTTACGTCCGGCTACAAAGACATCCTCTATTGTTTTTACCTGTGTCGACTGAATATTTCCCACGGCATCAAATGGAGTACTTACCACCCCAAAATCGATTTTGCCTTCCTGAAGATAACGTAAGGTCTCCGGCGTGGGTGCATTACTTACAATGACCTTAATCTTAGGATGATTCTCATGAAACCGCTCTAAATATGGCAAAAGATAGAACTCCAGCGTCATATCACTGGCACCAATGCGAATCTCACCCATATCGAGATTCAACATCTTATCTAGCATTTTTTCGCCTAATTCTATCTGTTCATAGCCTGCCTGTACATAGGAAAAGAGCAATTCTCCTTCTTTGGTTAAACGTACCCCTTTAGACATGCGTACAAACAATTTTGTTCCAAGTATATATTCCAACTGCTTTAATGCCTGACTAACTGCAGGTTGTGAAACGGAGAGTGCTTCTGCTGCCAAAGTAATACTTCCAAGTTGTCCCACATAGTAAAAATCTTTATAATATTCAAGATTCGTTATCATATGCACCTCTATTGATTCTAGTAAAAAGAATTGCCGGCATAACGTTCTTTGCCAAGCAATCCCTCTTTTAAATGCTCTCTATTTAATATATTCGCCTCTGATGTCTTCTGTGGGTGGTTCCGTCGGATATTGTCCTGTAAAGCAGCCTTTGCAAATAGCAAGATTGCCTACCATAGCATCCAAACGACTAATGTCAAGATAAGCCAGGGAATCTGCCCCGATAATCTTACGCACCTCTTCTGTCGAACGATTATATGCGATCAATTGGTCTCTCGCCGGTACATCTGTACCAAAATAGCATGGCCACAAAAAAGGCGGCGAACTCACTCGCATATGTATCTCTTTGGCACCTGCCTCCCGAAGCATCCTTACGATACGGTCACTGGTGGTACCACGCACAATGGAATCATCGATCATCACGATTCTTTTTCCTTTGACTGCTTCTTTTAAGGCATTTAATTTGACTTGAACACTGCTTTCTCTATTCTTTTGTGTTGGTTTAATGAAAGTTCTGCCAACATAAGTATTCTTCACAAAAGCATGACCATATGGGATCCCTGACTCCAAAGCATATCCTATCGCTGCACAATTACCCGATTCGGGTACTCCGACTACCAAATCTGCTTCCACCGGCGAATCCATCGCCAGGAATTTACCTGATAGTACTCTTGCATTATATACACTTTCACCATCAATATAGCTGTCCGGTCTTGCAAAATAAATATATTCAAAGACGCATCGCCCCTGCTTCGCCGGTGGCAAGCACATGCTGGTATCGGATTCGATTCCTTTATCCTGACTGATCGTTACGATCTCACCCGGTAATACATCTCTGACAAAAGTTGCTCCTATGGTATCCAAAGCACAAGATTCGGATACTAAAAAATAAGCATTATCACGCCTGCCAATGCATAAAGGCTTGAAACCAAAAGGGTCTCTGGCTCCGATTAATTTACGCGGTGACATGACAATCAGTGCATATGCACCTTTTACTTTACGCATTGCTCTTCCGACTGCTTCTTCTACTGATTGTGACTGTAAACGTTCTCTTGCAATATGATAAGCGATCACTTCCGAATCTATTGTGGTCTGAAAGATAGCACCTGTATATTCTAATTCTCTTTTTAATTCAGGAGCATTGGTTAGATTCCCATTGTGAGAAAGAGCCAGTGTCCCTTTAAAATAATTCAGTACCAAGGGTTGTGCGTTCTCTCTGGTACTGCTGCCGGCCGTTGAATATCGAACATGTCCAATCCCTATATCCCCGTGTAACGTATGTATCTGCTCCGGAGTAAAATTCTCATTTACCAGACCCATTTCTTTAATACTACTGACTCTTCCTTTTGGTCCACTGGTATCACTGACTGCGATACCACAGCTTTCCTGTCCTCTGTGCTGTAAGGATAGCAATCCATAATAGATGGTAGAAGCGACTTCTTCCCCATCAAAATCATACATGCCAAACACACCACATTCTTCCCTTAATTTATCCATCTTTAT
The DNA here is from genome assembly GCA_036652815.1 of Lachnospiraceae bacterium. Classification (GTDB taxonomy): domain Bacteria; phylum Bacillota; class Clostridia; order Lachnospirales; family Lachnospiraceae; genus SZUA-378. Next base: position 4,455 of record JAVVVE010000038.1, on the reverse strand, counting down.
TACTCCAATCGATACCTGTAATCAAATTATCTGCGTCTTTAATCTGTCAATTGGAATTATATCGCACTCACTTTTAGAAAGCAAGAAGAAATCTTTAAACAAATTTACCGATGAACTCCTGTACCCTCGTATTCTGTGAAGAAAAGATAGTTTCCGGTGTTCCCTGTTCTTGAATAATGCCTTGTTCCATAAAAATGATGCGGTCTGACAGTTCTCTGGCAAACTGCATCTCATGTGTCACGATAATCATCGTCATACGTTCCTGTGCTAATTCTTGAATGACACGCAATACTTCTCCTGTCAGTTCCGGATCTAATGCACTCGTTGGTTCATCAAAGAACAGTATCTTTGGCTGTAATGCCAGTGCTCTTGCAATAGAAACCCTCTGTTGCTGTCCACCCGATAGCTGATATGGATAAGCGTCTTTTTTATCACTCAGTCCTAATTGAATCAAAAGCTTGTCTGCACGTGCTTCTGCTTCCTCTTTGGATATTTTATCCACTCTAATCACCGCATCCGTAATGTTCTTCCAAACATTATAGTGCGGAAATAGATTGAAGTTCTGAAACACCAGGCCAAAATGCTTATGAATACGTTTTATATCCGCTTTAGAAGCATAAGAACAAGTCCCATCTCCATTACTCCAAGCTGCTTTTTCATTCAAATAGATAAGGTCACCATCATCCATCGTTTCCAGCATAGTTGCACAACGAAGCAGGGTGGATTTCCCCGATCCGGAAGGTCCAATGATCGACACGACCTCTCCCTCTTGTACAGCGAGTGAGATATCTTTGATGACACCAAAACCATCAAACCCTTTTTTCATATGCTTAATTTCCAATAGATTTGTCATAGATTCTCCTATCTGTAATATGCGAGTTTTTTCTCCATGTGTTCCATGGTGGTTGCTACGATAAGATTAAATATATAATAGAAAATAGCCGCTACCACAAATGGAATCATCGTAGTCTGGGCTGATGCAATCGCTTTTGCAATCGTAAACATCTCAGCCACCGCAATGACAAATGCCAACGAAGTATCTTTTACCAAAGTAATCACTTCATTCGTGATAGAAGGCAGGATATGTTTCACTACCTGTGGTAATATAATAAGAAAAAAAGTCTGAACCTTAGAATAACCAAGCACTTTAGCTGCTTCATATTGTCCACGAGGCATAGTCTGGATACCGGAACGATAGATCTCTGCAAAATAGGCTGCATAATTAAGTACAAATCCAATAATAACGGCTGTAAAGCGATAGGATTGGCTTATTTTGATACCAAATAAAAAGTAGGGGCCAAAATATACCATCATCAATTGCAGCATCAGTGGAGTGCCACGCATGATTGAAATATATACTTTCGTTACCGTTCGAACCAAGCCAAGCTTCGACATCCTCCCAAAAGATACGATAAGACCTAACGGTAAAGAAAGAACCAGTGTCAATAGAAATATCTCTATCGACACCAGCATACCGCCTCCTAATTGTACTAACATCTGTCCTATATTCATAGATATCCTCCGGTATATGAATCCTGTTTCTTTCCTGATGTATCTCTATTTACCGAGCACAATACTATCTGTTACGCCCCACTTTTCAGCGATCTTACTAAGTGCACCGTCTGCTGCCATCGCATCCAGTTGTTCCTGCACTGCATCTCTACAGGCTTCATTTCCTTTTAAAAATCCAATGGCATAAACTTCTGAAGCCAATGGTTTCTCTAAAATAACAAACTCATCTCCTCTGGAAGCAATCTGGTATTTTGCAACGCCAATATCCATAGCCACTGCATCCGCTGCTCCTGCCTCTAAGTTCATAAATGCAGTATTATATTCCGGTACTTGGATAAGATCTGCAAAAGAACCGGTTAATGCAGACTGTTCTTCTCCTTGCAGTGCTTTGAGTGCGGAAGAATCTGCCTGTACATTCACAACCTTACCGGCAAGCTCTTCTGCCTTTGTAATACCTGCATCTGCTCTGACCACAAAGACCTGGCTATTATCTACGTAAGGATCTGACCATGTATAATCATCTTCTCGTCCGTTTAAAGTAAAACCATTCCAGATACAGTCTATCGAACCGGAAGATAATTCCATATCCTTCGCATCCCAGTCAATTGGCTGCAGGACTAATTCCCAACCAAGTCTGTCACATACCTCTGCCGCAAGATCCAAATCAAAGCCTACATAAGAACCATCCTCATCCATATATCCGTAAGGTGGAAAATTGGCATCAAATCCCAATGTGAAAGTCTTGCCTTGTGCGGTATCTTCTGTTTCTTTTTGCACATCTGTCGTATTACTCTGTGCTGTATTACTCTCTTTCGTCGTTTTATCCTGTGTACTGCCACACCCTGTTACCATCGCCATAACGACTGCCATAGCCCCTATTACTACTGTTATTTTCTTCATGTTATTACACTCCATTCATTCTTATTCTAATATAGGTTGTTCTCTGCTGTCATGTCTGTGCCAAAGCTTAATGGCTCATGCACTTTAGTGAGGTATCACACTAAATCAGCAACATGAATGAATGATATCATGACTCGATTTTTATGTCAAGCAAAGCATTTATTTATTTACTTGCGGCGCAAGTATTTACCTGCGGCGCAAATTTATTTGCGTTCGCATTCATTGACCAGCTTCAAGATCTCTTTGGCATATTCCGGATAGGTAGCGACCAGATCTTTAATCTCATCCTGTGCTGAATTGGCAATATCGGTATTATATTCCATCTGAGAGCGAAGCTTCTGCCTGCGTCTGATTAGGTTATGCCTAATCTCCAGCATCTCTTTGGGATCTACCAGTGCGATCGCTTGGTGCAGCCATATATTAGGATCCTGCACATGATATCTGCGTAATGCATTCAGCAATTCTTTTTGGTAGAAATCCAGTTCCTCATTTGCCTGTGCTACCTGTTCTCTTTCTTCCCGCTCCACTATAAACTGATCCCACAAGGTCTGTAATTCCTGTGCGGAATTGACGCCGTATTTCATGTAAAGATAGTCACAAAGGTTCGTATTATTGACATATCTGATTTTTACTTTATTCTGCAATAGAATCAGTTTGTTTTGATTACGCTCCACTCTTTTTAATTCTCTGACAGCATCCGCATGTTTGACAAACATAAGTGTTAATGTAATCGCTCCAACTGCTATGGTAAGTAAATATCCTATCTGCGTATTCATATCCAGTACGAATTGAAGGACTAAGAGCATCGCAAAACAAACTACCATAGCCCCAATACAGATAAAAGAGATGCCCTGTGCATTTGCCAGTATCGTCTGCAATTCATTTTTTTGATAATGCTGTGCATGTTTTTCGCCATCCAGACGCTTAAGATCCTGTCTGATCAAGTTCTGATACTCTTCGCACTGTTTTATTTTATCATATGCTTCCGGCATATCATCTTCTAATAGCTCCATCTGTCTGTATAAAGAATCAGGCATATGATTCTTCCTACGTTCGAAAACTTGCGTATTATCCAAAAGAGAGGCTACCTTAGTGGCATTTTCTATGATAGGTGCCATTTCTTCCGCCGGCAAGGCTTCTATCTCTTCCATATCCGTCAGATAAGAAGTGACCAGACTGTATTCATGAGTCACCTCATCGAGTTCCAAAGATGCCTCTTTCATCTGTTCCAAACAACTTTGCACATATCGGTTGCGCTGGTCATCATCTCTCAGATTAACTTTTTCACGAACGAGAATCGTGTTTCCCCATTCATCTTCCGTTTCATATTCTACTTCATCTACGACTGTTTTATGTCCAAACAAACGTTTCCATAGATTCATAACATACCCCTAGCAGCGTCTGTGCGCCCTTATATATTCATCACATTCTCACGATAGTTATCTTCCAGCTCACTAATGCATGTTTCTACTGCATCATAATAGTCTGCCGCTCTTTTTCCACTCTTCCACGCCTGTATGCTATCCAGTTTGGCTTTTTCTTCAGACTCTTTCCACATAGCCGTGACTTCTAACGTCTTTTGTTCCAGTTCTAACAACACAGCTGTTTCATGCGTTTCTCCTGCCAGAAAGTCCACATATTCTTCTTCCGTCAATAGCATTTTCTTTGCCAGCAGATATGCCTGATAGCTCTCATCATTACCTGCTTTCCGATACGCTTCTTTAAAGTAGTCTGCTGCTTGTTCAAAATAATATAAATCTGCATACAACGTACCGATATTGTGGAGGATTTGTCCTTCCAATAGCATATCTGTGTCACCAATCTCTGATAATAATTGTTGGGATTCCCTTAAAGCGATCAGATAATTGCCCCTGCTGATAGAGCGGGCAATTTTGCTCTTTCGTTTCTCATATTGGTTCATATGAGCGCTTTCTGTTAACTGTTTTGTAATCTCTGTCAGCTCCGCTTCCTCACAATAATGTGCATATCGTAATATTGTAGTAACCAAGGAATTTAGAGATTCTTTTTTCTTAAGAAGATGAC
>JAVVVE010000037.1:0-13148 GCA_036652815.1 Lachnospiraceae bacterium | reverse complement strand
TTATAATTTAGTAGTTTCATTTAGTATAGCATAAGATAAGACAAATGATAAGATATAATTATTTTTTTGCTAGTAGGATGACAACAGATCTGGATGCAATCACAAAATCCGTTCCGATCGTAATCTGCCGTGAGGCAGAAGTGGCAGTTATACCGGGCAGATTCAGCCCTGAGGTATCGACACTGATTCGCCATCGCAGTGGTGGCAGCAGCTCAGGCAGGGTTACCTGTAATTCTTCCCAATAGGTATTTACAGCGATATAGACAATATCATCCGGTTGATTATGGTTACGACCTGCAAACATCACACCGATATAATGATCGGTACCGGCATAATTACAAGACCATGGAATCAAACTGTGAAACGAGACGTCGGGGAATCCACAAGAGCAAGGATTTAAAGCTCTTGTTATAACAGGATGTTCTTTTCTAAATTGAATCATATATTTAAAGAAAGAAAAGGTATCCTGATGGTCTTCCAATAGACGCCAATCCAGCCATGAGATTTCGTTGTCTTGACAATACGGATTATTATTTCCAAATTGAGTGTTACAGAATTCATCACCGGCCAGAAACATAGGTATTCCGCGGCTGCACATCAGTGTGGCAAATGCGTTATGGATCATGCGTTTTCGCAAGGATATCACAGCCGGATCGTTAGTCTCTCCCTCGACACCACAGTTCCAACTGTCATTATCATTGCTGCCATCCGTATTGTCCCAGCCATTGGCTTCGTTATGTTTTTCCTGATAAGAATAGAGGTCATATAGTGTAAATCCGTCGTGACAAGTCAGAAAGTTTACAGAAGCATTGGTTCTGGAATCAGGGTTGTATAAGTCATTGGAGCCGGAGATGCGCAGTGCAGCACTGGCAGCCAATCCTTCATCTCCTTTTAAGAATTTACGCATATCATCTCGATATCGACCATTCCATTCGGCCCATCGGTTCCAGGAAGGGAAATTACCGACTTGATAGAGACCACCTGCATCCCATGCTTCGGCGATTAATTTAACATTACCAAGGATGGGGTCAAAAGCAAGACTCTGTAAAAGTGGTGGCTTACTCATAGGGGAGCCATCTTCATTGCGTCCCAGAATAGAAGCCAGGTCAAAGCGAAATCCATCAACACGATAAGCAGTTACCCAGTAGCGCAGGCATTCTAAGATCATCTGCTGAACGATGGGATGATTACAGTTGAGAGTATTTCCACAGCCACTAAAATTATAATAGAAACCATCCGGAGTGAGCAGATAATAGATATTATTGTCAAAACCTTTAAAAGAGAAAAACGGACCATCCTCATTCCCTTCAGCAGTATGGTTGAACACCACATCCAAAAAGACTTCAATGCCATTTTCATTAAAGGTCTTGATAAGACGTTTTAATTCATTCCCTTCTCTGTTATATTCGGTACTGGCGGTATAGCCTGTATTGGGCGCAAAGAAACTGACGGTATTGTAGCCCCAATAGTTCAGTAACGGTTTGCCATTGACTTTTCTGTAATCCAATAACTCATCAAATTCAAAAATCGGCATTAATTCTACAGCATTGATACCGAGTTCTTTTAAATAAGGCAGGGTTTCCATCAGACCATCAAAGGTGCCGGGGTGTACAACACCGGAGGAATCATGCTTGGTAAAGCCACGGACGTGCAGTTCATACACGATCAGATCCTGCATCGGAATCAAGGGCTGTTTGCAGTTGCCCCAGTCAAAATCATCCTTTACCACGCGCGCTTTATAGTGCTGCTCATAAGGAGAAGAAACACCCCATAGACTTTGTCCGGTAACCGCCTTGGCGTAGGGATCCAGCAAGTATTTTGTTTTATCAAAGATGAATCCTTTGTCCGGGATAGAAGGACCGTCCAAAGTATAGGCATACTCAAATTCTTCTATGTTGATCTTAAAGACAATCATAGAATAAACATGACCGATTTTATAATGCTCGGGAAAAGGAAGAATAGCATAGGGTTCATCCTCGGTACGATGAAATAATAATAAGGATGCCGAAGTGGCGTGATGAGAATGTATTGTAAAATTAACACCGCCCGGAATCGCAGTTGCACCATTAATCTCATAAAATCCGGGTCTGACTTCAAAACCGGAGATGATATCAAGCGGTGCTAAATGAATCGATTTGCCATTTGGCAGGGTGTGCATCAGTGGAGTCTGTGTTTCTTTTGATTTGTTCATAGGAAAATTCTCCTTATCTCTAATCGCTGGTATTCTCTCAATTATATCTACATTATATTATATCTGCATTATAGCATATCTACATTATAGCATATCTACATTATATTATATCTGCATTATAGCATATCTACATTATAGCATGTACATTCCTATGCGACAATTGACGTTACGATCAAATTATGATATATTGTAACAGTTAAAAGCGTGAAATCAAGTGAAGAGTGTATGAAAGTACGAGGAGGAAGATAAAAATGAAGAAGATAGTATCTCTTATGTTAGTGGGAATTATGACCTTGTCTATGATAGGATGCGGAAAAACAAGCAGCGATAAATTTATTATAGCTACAGATACAACGTTTGCACCGTTTGAATTTGAAGATGAGAGCGGTAAGTTAATAGGTATTGATATCGACTTATTATCAGCGATAGCAAAAGATCAGGGCTTTGAGTATGAATTACAGTCTCTGGGATTTACGGCAGCAGTAACAGCATTGGAAGCAGGACAATGTGATGGTGTAATCGCAGGAATGTCGATTACTCCGGAACGTCAGAAAAAATATGAATTTTCAGATGCATATTTTGATTCGGGTGTTGGCATGGCAGTGGCAGAGGGCTCTTCTATTGCAGCCTATGCAGACCTAAAAGGACAGACCGTTGCAGCTAAGGTTGGAACGCAGGGGTGTGCTTTTGCAGAATCTATCGCAGAACAATATGGTTTCACTGTAACACAGTTTGAAGACTCTTCCAGTATGTATCAGGAAGTATTATCCGGCAATAGTGTAGCGTGCTTTGAAGATTATCCCGTTATGCAATATGAGATTTCCCGTGGTATGAAGCTGACCTTGCCATTACAGATGGAAGCAGGTAATTCTTATGGATTTGCAGCACTGAAGGGTAAAAACCCAGAGTTAATCAAGATGTTCAACCAAGGCCTTGCCAATCTAAAAGCCAATGGTGAATATGATAAGATTCTGGCAAACTACAAGTAGAATGATAATAGAAACAAAAGATTTGGACATGATAGTATGAGAATTGGAAATCTCCGATGTGCGGTCTGAGTATCAGTGAGACAGTATATTGTAGATTTTCTTTTTTTCAAAATGAAGGGAGTAAAAATGAGATTACTTGAATTATTCATTCAATATTTTCCGTCTTTTATGCAGGCTTTGTTATATACCTTACAATTGACGGCCATTTCCTTATTGATTGCATCGGTAATCGGTATTGTATTCGGTCTATTCAGTGTATCAGGGAATCGTATTCTAAAAACGATTACCAAGATTTATGTAGATATTATACGAGGGACGCCATTACTGGTACAGGCATTCTTTATGTATTTTGGTGTTACACAGGCGCTTGATATCAGGATCACTGCATTTATGGCAGGTACGATAACCTTGAGCCTAAATGCCGGAGCTTACATGTCTGAGATTGTCAGAGGTGGTATTGAATCTATCGATACGGGACAGATGGAAGCTGCAAGGAGTCTGGGGCTGCCTTATGGAAAAGCCATGCTCCGGGTCATTTTACCGCAGGCATTGAGAACGATGATGCCATCTATTATTAATCAGTTTATTATTTCCTTGAAGGATACATCTATCTTATCTGTTATCGGTATTCGTGAATTAACGATGAATGGTAAGATTATTATAGCCAATAATATGGAAGCAATTAGAATGTGGACGATTGTTGCATTTTACTATTTGGTAGTATGTACGGTTCTCTCAAGAATAGCAAAAGCATTAGAGAGGAGAATGTCCTATGGCAAGTAAAATCAGTGTAACCGGTCTTTGTAAGACATTCGGTGATCTACAAGTCTTAAAAGGCATGAATGTGGAAGTAGAAGATGGAGAAGTCGTATGTTTAATCGGGCCAAGTGGTTCCGGTAAAAGTACCTTCTTAAGGTGCCTCAACAGGTTAGAAAAAGCAACCGAAGGTACGATTATCGTAGATGGACAGGAGATATCCAACAGCAAGACCAATATGAATCATGTACGAGAGAATATCGGTATGGTATTTCAGCATTTTAATCTATTTCCGAATCTGACGGTCCTTAAGAATATTATGCTGGCTCCGGTCGAACTTAAAAAGATGGATAAGAAACAAGCAGAGATAAAAGGAAAAGAACTATTGGAGCGAGTAGGACTGGCAGACAAAGCTAATGTGTATCCGGTTCAGCTATCGGGTGGACAGAAACAGCGTGTAGCGATTGCGAGATGTCTTGCAATGAATCCACAGGTTATGCTTTTTGATGAGCCAACTTCTGCCTTGGATCCCGAGATGGTCGGAGAAGTATTGGAAGTTATGAAGAAACTGGCTTCAGAGGGCATCACGATGATTGTAGTTACCCATGAGATGGGATTTGCCAGAGAAGTATCCGATCGGGTTATTTTTATGGATGATGGTCTGATTGTAGAAGAAGGAAAACCGGCAGAACTTTTTGCCCATCCGAGAGAAGAACGAACCAGGAACTTTCTGAACAAAGTATTATAGGAGAATAGAACCTTGTTGAAACCAAGAGTAGGGCAATGGAAGAAGAGGATAGGAGTATGGGGCGGTGCGATAAGCATGTCAATACTGCTGGGCACTTCTTCTTTTTGTATCCTTCCTGTGCAGGCAATGTCTTCTACAGAAGTATTACTGCCACCTTTGATTCAGACGATGACAGAATCGGATGAATACAGAGGACTGCTACATCTTGGTATGTTAGATACACAGATACTGGCAGTAGAATCAGAAGAGAGCGCATATGAGGCGGTGCATGCTTCGATCGTAAAGTTAAATTTTGGAGAAATCTATGGAAGCGGTGCGATTCTTCGTATGACGGAAGATAAAATCCTGATTGTAACCTGCAGACACTTGTTGGAATATGCGCCGCTTACCAATAAGATTTCGGTGCATTTTAACGACGATACATCACTACAAGGAAACGTTACTTATCTATCGGATCAATATGATCTTGGCTTTGTGGAAGTGCCCATTGCACAGGTATCCATAGATATCTTACGAGAACTGCGACAGGTAGCATTGCCACCGCAGGGATACACAACCAAAGCCGGTATGCGTATGTTCCATGTAGGGAGTGTTGGAGGAGTGGGAAAACAGTGGAAAACGGGAGTGATAGAGAATCCATGGCAATTTTTTCCGGAGTTTAATTCTTTCATGATGCACAATGCCTGTGAGGGAAAGCCCGGCATGTCAGGTGGAGGTGTTTTTGATGCTTACGGACATTATATTGGGATGATATGCGGTGGCCTGGAACAAGAAACTGCCAGTCTGCCGTGGAGTATCATTCAGGCAGAAATGAAAGGATGGTATGGATTTTTGTGAGATGGAGTGCTATTATGGATAAGAAATGTTGAATCTAATTAAAAGAAGAAAGAGAATGTGAAAATAAGATGACGAAAATTGACATTGTATCAGGATTTTTGGGAGCAGGAAAAACTACACTGATTAAGAAGTTACTGGGAGAAGCATTACAGGATACAAAAGTGGTGCTGATAGAAAATGAATTTGGAGAGATTGGCATCGATGGGGGATTCTTAAAAGATGCGGGAATTGAAATAAAAGAGATGAACTCAGGCTGTATCTGCTGTTCTTTGGTAGGAGATTTTGGCACTTCGTTACAAGAAGTCCTGCATACCTACCATCCTGATAGGATCTTAATAGAACCATCCGGAGTCGGAAAGCTATCGGATGTTATGAAAGCCATCAAAGATGTTGCGATGGAGAAAGACATGGATGAAATAGAACTAAATAGTGCAGTTGCTGTAGTAGATGCAAGCAAGTGTAAGATGTATCTGAAGAATTTCGGAGAATTTTTTGTAAATCAAATCGAATATGCCGGTACGATCATATTGAGCAGAACGGCGCAGCTGACAGAAGAAAAGATACAGACCTGCGTGTCAATGATTCGCGAGCATAATACAGGAGCAACAATTATGACTACCCCATGGGAACAGGTAGCAGGAGAGACTATCTTAGAAGCGATAGAAGGGGCAAAGGATATAGAAGCAGAGCTGATGCAGACCGTTCTTGAAGAACATAATCATGAGGAACACCACCATCATGAGGAACATCATCATCACGAAGACCACCACCATCATGAGGAACATCATCATGAGCATGATGCAGACTGTACCTGCGGCTGTCATGACAAGGAAGGACATCATCATGCGGATGACATCTTCACCAGCTGGGGAATAGAGACACCGGCATATTACAGCAGTGCCAGGATAGAACAGATGCTTGAACAGTTAGAAGATGAGAAGACTTATGGCTTTGTATTGCGTGCGAAAGGCATGCTGCCGAGTGAAGATGGTACGTGGACTTATTTTGATTATGTGCCGGGTGAGCGTGAAGTGAGAAACGGACAGGCTGATATAACCGGTAAGATATGTGTAATAGGTTCTCAATTACAGGAAGAGAAATTAGCAGAGCTGTTTAGCAGATAAAGGTGGAGGCAGATACAGATGAAACCGGTATATATGATTAATGGATTCTTAGAAAGTGGCAAAACAGACTTCATCTTATACACATTGTCACAACCCTATTTTGAGACGAAAGGGATTACTTTGTTGTTATTGTGCGAAGAAGGAGAGTCGGAATATGATGCAGCATTATTAAAACAAACACATACGGTCATGGAACTCATTACGAAGGAGTCCGAGTTCAACCTAGAGCATCTTACTTCTTTGGAAAAGAAATACAAACCGGAACGTATTATCATAGAATATAATGGAATGTGGAATTACAAGTTGATGACGTTACCCAAACATTGGGAGATAGAGCAGCAGATTACAACGATTGATGCATCTACTTTTTCCATGTATTTTACTAATATGAAGTCTTTGCTGGCAGAGATGCTGCGCAACTCAGAACTTATTATATTTAATCGCTGTGATGGGATAGCGGATTTAAGCAATTACAAGCGAAATGTGAAAGCGATTAATCAACAGGCTGAGATCGTGTTTGAAGATGCCGGTGGCGAGATGAATGAATTAATGGAAGAAGAGCTGCCATATGATTTGCATGCAGATGTCATTGTTTTAAAGAATCCGGGATATGGAATCTGGTATTTGGATGCACTGGATCACATCGATCGATATATTGGGAAAAAAGTACAGTTTGTGGGTATGGTGTTGAAACCGGATGAGTTTCCGAGCGGATATTTTGTGCCGGGGAGGATGGCGATGACTTGCTGTGCAGATGACATGGCATTTTTGGGATTTGCCTGCAGGTATGAAGGCTCAGAAGCATTGAAACCTAAGCAATGGGTTATGGTAGTGGCTGAGGTGAGACAGGAATACTTTGCTGATTATAATGGAGAGGGACCAGTACTTCATGCTATCAGTGTCGAACCGACGAAGGCTCCGCAAGAAGAAGTGATTAGTTTTATATAAAGATCTTTATATAGGAATCAAGAAGGGAAAAAATACGAGATGTATGAATATAGTATGATAGAATGGATCATGTTTTTTTATATTTATTGTTTTCTTGGTTGGTGCATTGAATCAGCTTATGTATCTTGCTGCAGTCATAAATTAGTGAACAGGGGCTTTATGAGAGGACCTTTTTTACCGCTTTACGGGAGTGGTGCTCTTGTGATGCTCATCGTTTCCATGCCATTTCAAGACAATCTGCTCTTAACCTATATCGCCGGTGTAATTGGAGCAACAGTGCTGGAGTATGTAACGGGAGTACTGATGGAGACCTTATTTAAAGTACGTTATTGGGATTATTCCGTTCAGCCGTTAAATTATAAAGGATATATCTGTGCAGGCTCTTCTCTTGCATGGGGATTTTTAACGATTCTTATGACGCATGTGATTCATGAACCGATTGCGCACATGGTATTACTGATTCCACAGACTGTTTTAACAATCGTAGTATTTATATTAACAGTTCTTATTGTTGCAGATTTCTCTGTTGCGTTCAGAACTGCTTTGGATCTTCGAGATATTCTGGTACACATGGATAAGGCAAAACAAGAGCTTGAGAGGATGCAAAAACGTCTGGATGTGATAGCGGCAGTGATAGATGACACCAAAGAGGAGATTGCCGAAGGCATCGACCAAAAGCTATCCAGACTGAAAGATATCATCCAAGAGAAACCAACCGGTTATGCAGAGAGTATTCGCGATGAGATAGCGGAAATACGAACAAGATTCAGTATACAGGCAGAAAATAAGAGACAACTTAAAGTAGCAAAAGATTTTAACAGACGTAACCTTATCTTGGGAAACCCATCTATGCGTTCTGCAAAATATAATGAGATGCTCAATGAATTAAAAGAAGAAATAGAACTACGCCGCAAAGAGCGTCATCACAAATAAAATTCTTTGTCAGAAATGATTATTTGTGATAGAATAGAAGCATCATGGTGGTGGCAGATTTTGTGCCGATTCAAACATAACAGGAGGATAGAAATATGGCAGAATTAAAAGGAAGTAAAACAGAGGCAAATCTTCAGGCAGCATTTGCAGGAGAATCACAAGCAAGGAATAAATATACTTATTTTGCATCAAAAGCAAAAAAAGATGGCTATGTACAGATCGGTAATATCTTTGAAGAAACGGCCAACAATGAAAAAGAACATGCAAAATTATGGTTTAAATTATTAGAGAACGGAATTGGATCAACAGCCGAAAACCTAAAAGCAGCAGCTGATGGTGAGAACTATGAGTGGACAGATATGTATGCTACTTTTGCAAAAGACGCAAGAGAAGAAGGATTCACAGCGATTGCAACCTTATTTGAAGGGGTAGCTAAGATTGAAAAAGAGCATGAGGAAAGATATAGACAATTATTAGCTAACCTTGAAGGAGATGCAGTATTCTCTAAAGATGGAGAGCAAATCTGGCAGTGCAGCAATTGCGGACATATCTGTGTTGGCACCAAAGCACCGGATATCTGCCCTGTATGTGCACATCCACAGGCTTATTTCCAAATCAAAGCAGAGAATTATTAAGTGATATCATTGCAGTTGTAATGGGAAGATTTTGTTAAAATACCATAAAACAGCCACGTCTAAGAGTGATAGACGTGGCTGTTCTTTACACAATGCACAAAATGACTTATAATACCATGGGACAAGGAAAGATAATAACACATATAAAAAGGTGATGGGTATTCAGTGATGGATCAAAAAAAACAAAATCATAGAAAAATAATCTTGGGAATGAGCTTGTGTTTCATGATAGCAATTTTGTCCGCTTGTGGGGCAGAGCCAAAACAGACAACAGAGAAAGAAAAAACAAAACGATTATCTATTGTTACCACGGTATTTCCACCTTATGATTTTGCCAAAGCGGTAGGCGGAGAGTATGTAGACGTAACGATGCTTTTATCTCCGGGGATGGAGAGCCATTCTTATGAACCAACACCACAGGATATTATTAAGATCAATGAGAGTGATCTCTTTATTTATGTTGGTGGGGAATCAGATACCTGGGTAGAGTCTATTTTGGATTCCTTAGATAAAGATGCAGCACTTACCACCTTGACGCTTATGGATTGCGTTGAGACTGTAGAAGAGGAAGCTGTTGAGGGGATGGAGACGGAAAAACAGGAAATGGCCACCCCACTGCCGGAGTATGATGAACATGTGTGGACATCTCCTCGTAATGCCCAATTAATTACAGAGAAGATAGCAGAAAAATTGTGTAGTATAGATACCGAACATCGGACAGCATATGAACAGCAAAAGATAATTTATCTTAAGGAATTGTCGGAACTGGATCATAAGTATCAAGAAGTGGTCAATCAGGCAGTCAGAAAAGAACTTGTTTTTGGAGATAGATTTCCATTTCGTTATCTGGTGGATGCCTATGGACTATCCTATTATGCGGCATTTCCGGGTTGTAGTTCAGAGACGGAACCAAGTGCAGCAACGATTGCTTTTCTAACAGATAAGGTTAAAGAAGATAAGATTCCTTTGGTTTTATATCTGGAATTATCCAATCATACGATAGCAGATGCGATAGCGGAAAGCACCGGAACCCAGACTGCCATGTTACACTCATGTCATAATATCTCAGCAAAGGAAGCAGAGGCAGGGGTTACTTATCTTAGCTTGATGCAACAGAATCTGGAAGTATTGAAAGGAGCGTTATACTAAGATGGCAATCATTACTTGTAAAGAAGTATCTTTTTCTTATGAAAATCAAACAGTGGTGAAAGATTTGTCTTTTGTCATAGAACAAGGCGATTATCTGTGCATTATAGGTGAAAATGGTACCGGTAAGACTACCTTGATGAAAGGATTGCTGGGACTTAAGAAACCTTCCGCGGGAGAAATCCTTTATGGAGAGCATTTCAAGACAGAGGAGATAGGATATGTACCGCAGCAAACATTGGCACAGAGAGATTTTCCGGCATCGGTCTATGAAGTGGTACAGTCAGGATGTCTTAACCACAGAGGTTTAAAACCGGGATATAGCAAAGCGGATAAAGCTTTGGTGCAGCATAATATGGAATTACTTAAGATAACGGATTTAAAGAAACAATGTTATCGCAATCTATCAGGTGGACAACAACAGAGGGTATTGCTGGCACGTTCTTTATGTGCGACACGCAGTATCTTGCTACTGGATGAACCGACTACAGGATTAGATCCGCTGGCAACGGCAGAATTCTACACACTACTGGAAGAATTGAATCAAAAATATGACATAACGATTGTTATGGTATCCCATGCTATTAGGGATGCCATAGAACAAGCTAAGAACGTGCTGCATCTGTCGCATCACAGTTATTTTTATGGAACAGTGGAAGAATATCAAACCAGTACTTTGGGCAAGAATTTTCTGGGAGGACAGAGGCATGTTTGATTTGATTAAGGAGATGTTTTCTTATCCGTTTATGGTACGTGCATTGGTTGTGGGTATCTTGGTATCGGTATGTGCCTCACTTTTGGGGGTTAGTCTTGTATTAAAAAGATATTCCATGATAGGAGATGGATTGTCTCATGTGGGTTTTGGAGCATTGGCGGTAGCGGTAGCCATGAATGCAGCACCTTTAAATGTTGCGATTCCTGTTGTGATTGTGGCAGCCTTTATACTGCTACGAGTAAGCAATCATAGCAAGATACAGGGAGACGCAGCGATTGCACTGATTTCTACAGGTGCACTGGCTATTGGTGTTATGGTTATTTCGCTCACAACAGGTATGAATATGGATATCTATAATTACATGTTTGGCAGTATTTTAGCGATGAACCGGAGTGATGTTACTTTAAGTATCGTAGTATCCGTAGTGGTTCTTGTGTTATATCTTATTTTCTATGAGAAAATATTTGCGGTGACTTTTGATGAGACTTTTGCAAGAGCGACCGGAACCAATACGAGTGTATATCATATGCTGTTAGCAACTCTTACTGCAGTTATTATTGTATTGGGTATGAGAATGATGGGCGCCTTATTAATCTCCAGTTTGATCGTATTTCCGGCAGTTACTTCCATGCGTGTGTGTCGTACTTTTAAGTCCGTTGTGATATCTTCTGTGCTAATCTCTATTGTCAGTTTTTTAATAGGTATTATGATGTCTTATCTGTATGCCACACCGACAGGAGCTAGCATTGTCGTGGTAGATATTGTATTATTTGCATTATTTCAGATTGCTTCGATGCTCTTTCATCCCGGTAATCATAACTCAGGAAGGTAAAGAGAGGAGAGAACGGATGAAAAAAGTATTGATTGTGATAGATATGCAGAATGATTTTATTGATGGAAGTCTTGGAACAAAAGAGGCGGTTGCGATTCTGCCTAAGGTGATTGAAAAAGTACAGACAGCCAGGCAGGAAAATACAGTAGTTTTGTTTACCAAAGATACCCATACTGCTAACTATCTGAATACCTGTGAAGGAAAAAAACTTCCGGTCAAACATTGTATCAAACCAACGCAGGGATGGGATTTAACGGAACAGTTGCTGCCTTATGCAGAAGAGGTGATAGAGAAGAATACCTTTGGGAGTATTGATTTACCGGACAGGGTTAAAGCGTTTGAAGAGATAGAACTTGTGGGACTCTGTACGGATATCTGCGTCATATCCAATGCTTTATTGTTAAAAGCTTATTTCCCTGAAAAAAAGATAAGCGTAGATGCTCAATGTTGTGCAGGAGTGACACCGCAAACTCATCAAAACGCATTAGAAGCTATGAAAATGTGTCAGATCGACATCCTTTCATAGCTTCATAAATCATCCATATTATAAGTGCGCTGTATGTGCCAAAAGTTCAACGCAGGTATCAAGCCCTAAACGACCGCTGTCGAGACAAATCTCAAAGGTATCCTGCTGTCCCCAAGGCAGACCGGTATGTCTGGTGTAGAAACTGCTTCTGCGCTTATCTACTTTCTTCAACATATTTTCAGCATCTGCTTGTGCGATATGCTCTGCTTCGACAGCTCTTTTCAGACGAAAACTTTTGTCTGCGTGAATGAATACACTGAGACAGTCGCTACGGTCTTGCAGGATAGCACCGGCACATCTGCCGATGATGATACAGTTACCCTTCTCCACCGCTTCTTCGATGATACGTTTTTCTTCATAGAACAATCTGTCTGCCAAAGGCATATCCTTATCCAATTTTTTCGAACCACCTAAAGAGGTCTGGGATAAGTTAAAGATAATACTGCCAGGACTGGTCTCTTCCAGGTTTTCGATATATCTAAGCGGAATCTCTAGTTTCTTAGCTGCTTCAATCAAAATGGTGCGATCATAAATCTGATATCCCAGTTGTTTGGCTAACCGTCTGCCAATCTCATTACCACCACTAGCAAATTGTCGTTCCATCGCAATAACACGATACATAATGCCATCTCCCTTCTGTGAAAAAGCTCTTGTTTTTACTTACTTTTATCATAGCAGATTTAGGAAAGGAATGAAATAGAAAATTCATATTAGTTTGTGTCAAGTAATCGTTGGCACTTTTCTTGTTTTTTCTAAAATGATATTTTA
>JAVVVE010000036.1:0-13667 GCA_036652815.1 Lachnospiraceae bacterium | reverse complement strand
TTGTAGCATCTGTGGACGATCTGCATATGGCAATAGCAGACGAATGTGAGTATATAGATTATATAAAGCATGGAAACGATGAATAAACAATAGTTTAAATACGCTAACAGACTCCGGCAAGGTTGAGCAGCTCCATGTCGGAGTGGATGGCAAGCCCTACATCAAATATAAGGTAGGTGCGGATACAGTAGATTTAAAATTGGGTGAACCGTACATGCCTACGTTTGTTTGCGGATTCTACAGTGCGAATATATCATATATGGATATGATAGTAGACGTGGATGGGTACAAGGAATTACACTATAAAGCAAGAGCGACTGGAGGTGGTGGTGGAAGGACATATAAAAATGGTGTATACACTACTATACCAACTATCGACACCGAGTATGTAGTTGATGTGTCCGTTTTAAAAAGTTTTTCAATACAATTTCAATCCTTGAATCCACAAAATTCAACTGTAACCGTACATGATGTTGTACGAGTGTAAATGAGCATTTATACTTTTAAATTATAGGATCCAGACCATTTCCACAAACCACTTCCAGAGCGATACGTACCAATTCTAATATATTTATAATCGTGGATGTCTATATTGTTTTTTGTAAAGCTTGGAGCGTTTCCACCTGCTAATGATACTTCTGTTCCATCGTCACGATAGCCATTTACACCAATGGACATAGGATACTCGGTGCTTCCGCCAGATGCTGAAATATTCAATTGCTTAAACATACGAAATAACGGTATAAGTATTGAGCTTCCACCATCGTATCCAGTTTGCAAGGTAAAAGAGCCAGAAAAATCAACGGCTCTATTACCCAATAATTTTTTTGATGCTGCATCAGCACCTTTTTGGATGTAATACTTAGTATTTGCACCGCTCCCCTCTGTGATCAGATCACAGCCATTTAAACTATTGTTTAATCATTAGGAGAACAAATTGAAAAGTAATTTCGTGTTGCATTTCGTGTTGCATTTTGTTCAAAAGTAGTGTAAAATCGTATTTGTTGTTGAAATAAATTGCAACACGCTGTAATAAAGAATGTAGTGTTTATGCACCATGGCAAGAAATAGCGATAGAACTGCTGTAGTTGAATCAGTATGTCAACCGTTTCGAATCTCGTCAACAGCTTGTATAAAAAAATCCGGTCAGTTATCTGACCGGATTTTTTGTGTGCCCAGCATGGGCACAACCTATTTGCGATTCATACCAGAACGTTTTCTGAGTGTTGGATCCAATATCTTCTTGCGAATACGAAGACTATGAGGAGTGACTTCCAATAATTCATCGGTATCGATAAAATCAAGAGCCTGTTCCAAACTTAAGATTCTTGGTGGTGATAAACGAAGAGATTCATCAGCACTGGAAGAACGGGTATTGGTAAGCTGTTTTTTCTTGCATACATTCAATTCAATATCTTCCGGTTTAGAGCTTTGACCAACGACCATGCCGGAGTATACTTTTTCACCGGCACCGATAAACAGGATGCCGCGTTCCTGTGCATTAAAGAGACCATAGGTAATGGCATCTCCTGCTTCATAAGCAATCAAAGAACCTTGCTTTCTGTATTGTATCTCGCCTTTGTAAGGACCATAACCATCAAATATAGTATTTAGAATACCGTTACCTTTGGTATCTGTCATAAATTCACCACGGTATCCGATGAGACCACGTGCCGGAATAGAGAATTCAAGACGTGTATATCCACCGGTGGATAAGCCCATGTTTCGTAGCTCACCTTTACGCTGCCCTAATTTCTCGATTACATTTCCGGAGAATTCTTCGGGAACATCAATATAAGCTAATTCCATAGGTTCTTGTTTCTTTCCGTGTTCATCTACATGATACAAAACTTCTGCTTTGCTCACTGCAAATTCATATCCTTCACGGCGCATATTTTCAATTAATACAGATAAATGGAGTTCACCACGACCGGACACCTTAAAGGTATCAGCAGAATCGGTTTCTTCTACGCGGAGACTGACATCGGTATTTAATTCACGGAATAAGCGATCTCTTAAGTGGCGGCTGGTAATATATTTACCTTCTTTACCCACCAGTGGAGAATCATTTACTACAAAATGCATCGCGATAGTAGGCTCTGAGATCTTCTGAAACATAATCGGAACAGGATTCTCAGGGGAGCAGATGGTATCTCCAATACGCAGGTCTGCGATGCCGGATAAAGCTACGATAGAACCAAAGCGAGATTCCGCTACTTCTACTTTATTGAGTCCGTCAAATTCATATAATTTACTGATCTTAACTTTTTTCTGTTTCTCGGGTTCGTGTGCATTAACTAACATCACTTCTTGATTCACTTTAACGATTCCGTTGTCTATCTTACCCACGCCGATGCGGCCGACATATTCATTATAATCGATGGTGCTGATGAGGATCTGTGTATGTGCATCAGGATCGCCAACCGGTGCAGGGATATAGTTAAGGATCGTCTCAAAGAGAGGTACCATATCCGTACCTTGTTCTTCCATAGTAAGAGATGCGATGCCTGATTTGGCAGAAGCAAATACAAACGGACAATCCAATTGTTCGTCACTGGCTTCAAGGTCCATAAATAGTTCTAAAATCTCATCAATCACTTCCGCCGGTCTGGCCTCAGGACGGTCAATCTTGTTAATACATACAATAACAGGCAGATTTAATTCCAGTGCTTTACGCAGAACAAATTTCGTCTGTGGCATAGCGCCTTCAAAAGCATCTACCACCAATACGACCCCATTTACCATCTTAAGCACACGCTCTACTTCGCCACCGAAGTCAGCATGTCCGGGGGTATCGATAATATTAATCTTCACATCTTTATATACGATTGCAGTGTTCTTGGACAAAATCGTAATACCACGTTCTTTTTCGATATCGTTAGAGTCCATAACACGTTCTGCCACTTCTTGATTATCTCTAAAAACACCACTTTGCTTCAGCAATTCGTCCACTAACGTTGTTTTACCATGGTCGACATGGGCAATGATTGCTATATTTCTTACATTTTCTCTACTTTGTTTCATTTCTACTCCTCACATGCAAGCAATTTGCATGTTATCTGTTGTTTCATTCTTTTCAGCAACCTTAATAGTGTATCACATTTTCACGAGAATACAAGTTTTTGTTGTCAAATAACGTATTATTTGCGATAACTGACACTGGAAACTTGTCCTTTTATGTACTAGAGTGTTCAAGGCAGACATATATATATTAATGCAAGAAAGCAGGAAAAAATTCTTAAAGCATTCCAAGAAGGGGGAACAACAATGACAGATAAGGTAATTGAAAACAACCAGGTAATGATTATGGGAACAATCGTAAGTGATTTTTCTTATAGTCATGAGATTTTCGGAGAGGGCTTCTACATGGTAGATGTCGAAGTAGCAAGATTAAGTGATTCAGCAGATGTGATTCCATTTATGGTATCAGAGCGATTGTTGGATGTGACAGCAGATTACAAAGGAAAAGCAATTGCAGTGACGGGACAATTTCGCTCTTATAACAGGCATGAAGAGCGTAAGAACAGATTGGTGTTGTCTGTATTTGCAAGAGAAGTTGAATTCATCGAGGAGATTGGGGAGAATGCAAAGACCAATTATATCTATTTAGATGGTTATATTTGCAAACCACCTATTTATAGAAAAACGCCGCTTGGACGAGAAATCGCTGATTTACTCCTGGCAGTCAACAGGCCTTACGGCAAATCGGACTATATTCCTTGCATCTGTTGGGGAAGAAACGCAAGGTATGCTTCCGGATTTGAAGTGGGAAGCAGATGTGCGATATGGGGTAGGATTCAGAGCCGTATTTATATGAAGAAATTGGGTGAAGAGGAATTGGAAAGAAGAGTCGCATATGAAGTATCTGTCAGTAAATTAGAGATTATGACAGAACTCGAAGACAGCAAAGGTATGGAACAGGAAAAACAAGAAACAGGACGATACGTATAATTTGCTTTCTAATGTAAAATATGATATTATGAAATGTACGGTTATGATACATCAATATACACATAGGAGTAAATATGAATACGATGAAACAAGGAATGGTACATATCTATAGTGGAGATGGACATGGCAAATCTTCTGCGGCACTTGGAAGAGCAGTGCGGGCAGCCAGTATGGGAGAAAATGTAGTTATTATCCGATTTTTAAAAGAATCAGAGGATCTGGAATTTTTAAAAAGGCTGGAACCGGAGATTAAGATATTCAGGTTTGAGAAGTCAGTAGATACTTTTGATACCCTATCGGAAGAAGAACAACAAGAAGAAGTGCAGAACATCAAAAATGGTCTTAACTTTGCAAAGAAGGTACTGGCAACAGGAGAGTGTAATCTTCTGATTTTGGATGAAGTGTTGGGACTGATTGATAACGGTATCATCAGCGTGGATGATTTACACTCTATCGTAGCTTCTAAAGCGGAAGATGTAGATATTATTATCACAGGGATTCAGCTCAATGAGGACATTTGCCGTATGGCTGATGAGATATCTAGGATTGAAACGGTAAAGTGTAAGGTTTCATAAATATTTTACAGAGTTTTTGAACGTTATTCGTTGACAGAGCAGTATGAGAATGCTATTATTTTATCTATAGAAGCGAAAAGCCGGCCATTGGTGTCGGCTTTTTTAGAAGGAGGAGACATGGCTATTTTTACAGGAGCAGGAGTGGCAATTATTACGCCATTTCAAGCAAACGGAGATATTAATTACGAGAAATTTGCAGAGCAGATTGAATATCAGGTTGCACATGGAACGGATGCTATTATAGTATGTGGAACAACAGGAGAAGCGGCGACTTTATCCCATGAAGAACACATTGACTGCATTAAGTTCTGCGTGAAACAGACCGCTGGGAGGATTCCGGTAATTGCCGGGACAGGCTCTAATTGTACCAAAACAGCGATTTATCTGTCACAGGAGGCAGAACAGGCAGGTGCAGATGGCTTGCTGGTAGTAACACCATATTATAATAAGGCTACACAAAAAGGGTTACTGGAACATTTCACGATGATTGCAGAGTCTGTGAAGTTACCGATTATACTCTATAACATACCGGGAAGAACAGGCGGTGTGAATATCATGCCGGAGACGATCGTTTCTTTATGTAAAGAGGTTACCAATATTGTAGGAGTGAAAGATGCTACCGGCAATATTTCACAGGTTACAAAATTGATGTCTATAGCAGGAAGCACTGATATCGACCTATATTCCGGAAATGATGACCAGGTAGTTCCTTTATTATCGATCGGTGGAAAGGGTGTCATCTCAGTACTATCCAATATTGCACCGCAGAATACGCATGATATGTGTGCGAAGTTCTTTGCAGGCGATATTGCAGGCAGCAGGAAGATCCAGTTAGAAGCGATTGAACTAATCGATGCATTATTCTGTGAGGTAAATCCGATTCCGGTAAAGAAGGCGATGAATCTTATGGGTATGGGAGCAGGACCTCTTCGCAGACCTTTGACAGAGATGGAACCACAGGATACGCAGCGTCTGACAAAAGCGATGCAAGCGTACGGATTATTATAACAAGAAGTAGAGGAGAACCAACATATGAGTAAGACAACTAGAATCATAATGCATGGATGTAATGGCAAGATGGGACAGATGATTACTTCATTGATCGAGGAAGATCCACAGATAGAGATCGTAGCCGGAATTGATATATCGCATCTTATCGATCATACTTATCCGGTCTATAGCAACATAGCAGATTGTGAGGTAGAAGCAGATGTTGTGATTGATTTTGCATCTGCAAAAGCAGCGGACGCATTATTGACCTATTGTACCACCAGACAGATACCTTGTGTATTATGTACAACAGGGCTGAGCGAAGAACAATTACAGCGGGTAAAAGAGGCTTCTAATCAAGTGGCAATCTTAAAATCAGCGAATATGTCATTGGGCATTAATATGTTATTTAAATTATTAAAAGAAGCAGCTAATCTTTTGGTACCGGCCGGTTTTGACATCGAGATCGTAGAAAAACATCATAATCAAAAAGTGGATGCACCGAGTGGAACAGCATTGGCATTGGCAGATTCTATTAACGAGGAACTACATGGTGAATATAGCTATCAATATGACAGAAGTGAAGAACATACTAAGAGACCACACAAAGAGATAGGAATCGCATCTATTCGTGGTGGTACTATCGTTGGGGAGCACGATGTCATATTTGCAGGAACAGATGAAGTGATTACGTTTTCGCATACCGCGTATTCAAAGGCGGTATTTGGAAAAGGAGCTATTCAGGCAGCTAAGTTCTTGCAAGGAAAACCGGCAGGACTCTATGACATGAGTCATGTGATTGCACAGCAGTAACTTATCGTTTGGCACCTAGAGGGGGGTATCTAAATGGAAACAATGGAATTAAAATATCTGAAAAGTCTGGCAAGTCAATATCCAACGATTGCATCAGCATCTACAGAGATTATTAATTTACAGTCGATTTTGAATCTGCCAAAAGGAACGGAACATTTTCTAACGGATATACATGGAGAATATGAACAGTTTAAACATATTCTTAAGAATGGATCCGGTTCTGTACGTGGAAAAATAGATGATGAATTTGGTAATACCTTAAGTAATCAGGATAAGAAAAGTCTGGCAACTTTAATCTATTATCCACAAGAAAAATTAGAATTGATCATGCAGTCGGAAGAGAATCTTCAAGACTGGTATAAGATAACGTTACATCGATTGGTCCAGATTACCAAGAGAGTCTCTTCCAAATACACACGTTCCAAAGTGCGTAAAGCATTGCCGAAAGATTTTGCCTATATTATAGAAGAATTAATTACGGAAAAAGCAGAGATTCAAGACAAAGAAGCTTATTATAATGAGATTATACATACGATTATCCGCATTGGCAGAGCACCTGAATTTATCGTTGCCTTAAGCAATCTGATCCAGAGACTGGTCATCGATCATCTGCATATCGTAGGAGATGTCTATGACAGAGGTCCGGGACCACATATTATTATGGATACCCTGCGCAAATATCATTCGGTGGATGTGCAATGGGGGAATCATGATATTGTATGGATGGGAGCAGCCAGCGGACAATTGGCCTGTATCGCGAGTGTCTTGAGGATGTCAGCACGCTATGGTAATCTGGATACGCTGGAAGAAGGCTATGGGATTAATCTGATTCCTTTGGCAACATTTGCCATGGAGACTTATGCAAATACGAACTGTGATTCTTTCGCTATCAAATACAATACCGATTATAATACCAAAGATTTAAGCCTTGACATGAAGATGCATAAAGCGATTGCTATCTTGCAATTCAAACTGGAAGGACAACTGATTATCAGAAGACCTGAATATGGGATGCAGAATAGATTATTGTTAGATAAGATTAACTATGAGAATAAAACAGTTTTGATTGATGATAAGGTATACGAGATGAATGATGTGGATTTTCCAACGATAGACCCACTACATCCATATGAGTTGACGGAAGAAGAAACGCAGGTTATGGAGCGCCTGAGACAGGCTTTTGCACGATGTGAGAAATTACAGGAACATGTTCGATTTTTATTTGCGAAAGGCAGTTTATATAAAGTCTCTAATTCAAATCTATTGTATCATGGCTGTGTACCTATGGATGAAGAAGGTACTTTTAATAAGGTAACTGTCTATGGTAAAAAATATCAGGGTAAGGCATTGTATGATATTTTGGAGAGTTATGCACGTAAAGGTTATTATGCAACACAGGATATGAGTGATAAGGTCAAGGGTCAGGACATTATGTGGTATATTTGGGCAAGTCCCAATTCTCCGGTATTTGGCAAGGACAAGATGACTACCTTTGAACGTTATTTTATTAATGATAAAACCAGTCATGTAGAGACGAAGAACAGTTATTATCGTCTTTACGACAGAGAAGATATCCTGAATAAGATTTTGGTTGAGTTTGGACTGCCTACGGAGCACTCCCACATTATCAATGGACATGTGCCGGTAGAACTTAAGAAGGGTGAATCGCCAATGAAGTGCGGTGGCAAATTATTAATTATCGATGGTGGTTTTTCAAAAGCATACCAGGATAAAACAGGTATCGCCGGCTATACGCTAATCTCTAATTCACACGGCATGCGCTTGGTTGCCCATGAACCGTTTCAGTCCACCGAAGCTGCTATCATGAAAGAGTCGGATATCATATCAGATAATTATATGGTAGAGACAGCACCGATGCGAAAAAGAGTGGCAGATACGGATATAGGTATGGAACTACAAGAGAGAATTTATCAATTGGAAAAATTGTTACATGCTTATCGTGAAGGTGTTCTGGCAGAGAAAGAAGCATAACAGGATGTGGTAGAATCAATAAAAAGGTGCTGCAATCAAAATAGCAGCACCTTTTATGTGATTCCTTTCTCATTAACGTGGGTTTACCATATCACTGACAGCATTGCCGGCATCATCGACAACATCATCTACCACATCGGTAACGGTTTTAGCAGCATTGGACATATTACTGCTTACGCTGTCAGTCGAATCGAGTGTACTTTGGGTGGTATTTGTATTTTCATTCTTTTGTTCCACGGTAGTCTTTTCCACCATATCGTTTGTATCATTCTTTTTATTTCTGCCCATACTGCATGCCGTCAACATGGTACAGGATAGTACTATTAGTGATAATAATAATGTGAATTTGAGCTGTTTCTTTGTCATAATAGTTACTCCTATCTGTTGTTTTCATAACGTTTTATTGGTTCTGTTTCTTAGTGTAAACAATATATTTTTTTTTATTCATACTCTAATCAGTTAAATAACAAGAAAGTTGAGATCTGTCATATGGAATTCAGACCTTGTATTGATATTCATAATGGAATGGTAAAACAAATTATAGGTGGAAGCTTGACCGATCAGCATGATTTAGCTATTGAGAATTTCACTACACATCAGGATGCAGCATATTATGCTAAATTATATCAATCTAAAAATATAAAAGGCGGACATGTAATTATCTTGAATGGTACGGACAGTGTCTATTATGAAGCCAGCAAACAACAGGCACTGCATGCATTACATGCCTATCCGGACGGATTACAGATTGGGGGCGGTATCACAGCGGAAAATGCACGGGAATATCTGGATGCAGGTGCTTCCCATGTGATTGTGACCTCTTATGTATTTAGAGATGGAATCATTCAAGAGGAGAGATTACACAGACTGGTTGAGGCAGTAGGGAGCGACAGGCTGGTTTTGGATCTTAGCTGCAGAAAGAAAAATGGACATTATTATATCGTAACCAACCGTTGGCAAAAATATACAGAAGTTGAATTAAATTATGAAACGTTAGAGCACTTCGCCTCTTTCTGTAGTGAATTTTTGATTCACGCAGTAGATGTGGAAGGAAAAGCCAGTGGAATTGAGACAGAACTGGTAACTTTACTCGGAGGATGGGGAAAGTTACCTATTACTTATGCCGGAGGCGTTCATTCGCAGGCAGATTTGAACCTATTAAGAGAACTTGGCAAAGGACATATCAATGTAACCATCGGCAGTGCACTTGATTTATTTGGTGGGAGCATGAGTTTTTCTGATATGTGTAATCTATAGTATTTTGCAACAAAAAAGAACCGATTATATAATCGGTTCTTTGCTTAATCCGTCATAAGAATATTGCTTATTTCTAAATAAAATATAATATTTAAGAAAAGGCACATCAAAAAACTGATTAAATTTGTTATAGCTGTTTGACTAAGCGATAATTAACATTTAGTAACGTTAACTGCCTGAGGTCCTTTTTCGCCATTGATTACTTCGAATTCAACTGCAACGCCTTCTTCTAAAGATTTGAAGCCTTCCATTTGTAATCCTGAGTAATGTACGAATACATCGTTTCCTTGCTCGTCAGAGATGAAGCCATAACCCTTTTGGTTATTAAACCATTTTACTGTACCTTTGTTCATTATAAATTCCTCCAAAATATGATAATATATTGCGTGATTGCAACAAAGTTAGGATATCACATTGTGGTAAAAAAGTAAAGTCAAAACTGGAATTTTTTAAATATTGGTTTGGGCGTCAAAATCAGCTAATCATACCATCCTATTTTCTTCCACTGCAGTTCATTTTCATCAGTTTTGCTTTGCTCTGTCAAAACACGAATCAGAAGTTGACAAAAGAAATGGACTCAATAAGAGCCAGACAGCAAGAAGAACCGGTTTAGATTACAAAAGGCTTTTTGCAGATTTAAGACCATAAGCAGGCTCTGTGTTTTTAACTGCATTGTTTATAGCCTTTGCCATAACCTCTGCTGCCAATGTGCCCAGAGCATCTTGTCCGGCTTCGGCAACCCCCGTTGCCATAACAAAAATAGAGTCTCCATCGGCGGAGGTATGAACAGGATTAATTGCTCTGGCAAAACCATTGTGTGCCATTGAAGCAATTTTGTTTGCCTGCGTTTTTGTTATTTTTGCGTTTGTTATAATGCAGCCTATCGTTGTGTTGCCGTTAAAAACATTTCTTCCGCTGTCATATTCACTGTACATAACGTCGGGAGTTCTGCGTAATCCGTTTTTGTCTTCGGTCAACATTCCGGCTATTTCTTTTCCCGTTTCCACATCTATAACATCACCAAGGGCGTTGACAGCAACTATTGCTGCTACCTGCAGGTTTCCGCATTGAACGGCATAAGTGCCGATTCCACTTTTCATCATATAATCCGGGCCAAGAAATTTGCCAATTGAAGCGCCTGTGCCGGCACCGAAGTTTCCCTGTTTTGGGTCTTCGCATTTTTCGGAGGTTACGCATGCTTCGTAGCCCATTTTTTTGTCGGGACGACATTTAGGGTCGCCAACAGCAAGGTCAAAAAGAGAAGCACCGCATACGATGGGAACAATGCCCACGCCAACGTCAAAGCCAATCCCCTTTTCTTCAAGATATTGTCTTGCACCGGCACATGCATCAAGACCATAAGCACTTCCGCCACTCAGCATAATAGCATGTATTTTCTGAACTATATTGATGGGTTTTAAAAGCTCTGTTTCTAGGCTAGCTGGAGCACCGCCACGAATGTCAACACTGGCACAGGCTCCTTTTTCGCAAATAATGACAGTGCACCCCGAGGCACCTTCAATATCTTGTGTCTGCCCAATTTTAATTCCGCCAATGTCTGTTATTTTAATTTCTTTCATGTTGCATCTAACCCCCTTCGTATTTTAAAAATCACAGAGCATTGCCCTGCGGTCAAAAAATGATTCATATTTATGCGCCAAGAACCTCGCCAAACCATTGTGCTTTAGGGTCTGAATGTAAAAGATGTCCCGATTTAAAGTCATTCATTACATCACCTGCAAGACCGCAGGCAACAGCCATAAGCATAGGTGATAACCAAATACCGCCGAAAGAGCCATAGCTCTTCATTTTTTTGCTCCATAAAACAGCAGGTATTTTAGCAAACCAGTATCTTAAGGCTGTAAAAACACCGGCACTCATAATTGTGTGCGCTACATTGATTTCATTGATGTTTGTGTTTCCGAATGCTTTGAGCGAGAACATTGAAACCAAGGCAACAAACATAATAGACCAAGGCATAGAACTCAGCTTAAGAGCAATAAACATGGAGCTCATTGTAAGAATAGTTGTACCAATGATTCCAATTATAACACCTCGCATGGTGAATTGTTCCTGAAAGGATGATGCATACTTGGTAGATGATAATTTCTTTGACATAACAATTTCCTCTATACAGAAATATAAAAAACAATAGAGCAATTAGTACATTTTATATATTTTGATAATAACATGACGGATAATAGCTGTCAAATTTAAGTATGGGATAGTTTTTGTCAAGTAATCGTTCGGCTTTCATAAATTCAAAATTTAGTGCATACTCGTAAAAAACAATTGAGTTTTACGAGTAACAACAGGAGGTACAAAGCGCTAAGCAATGGCTGAAAGATAATGGGATTTTGGAACAGTCCTATTACAAATGGCAACAAATATTTCCTTTGCAGAAATTCCTGTCAGATTACCAGCGGAAAATACCTTTTCGAAAATCACATCAGCACCTGCCGCTGTAATTAAAACTTCAAATCTTACAATTGCTATTTCAAACGAAATATCGGATTCTCTTTTATCCAGACTCATCATGAACTACCAGCTTATGCTCCATAACTATCCGCCTGTATCCATTCCTGTAGCAGACAAGCTGCACTACTATGAATGCTTGCAAGCCTATGCGGTAACTGGTGACATCGAACCATTTGCAGATATACTGGGTAGCCTTGTTTCCCAACGGCTAGATGAATACTTCGAAATCATTCAGCCAATGGATATGAACCTTTCGGATTTTGAACAGAGAATGATATAAGGATACAATTCAAACCAGCCTTACGGGTGTTACTAATTTTGTTTTGACCAAATCACTTGACCACCAAACAAAATTTGTTCAACCCCTTTCAGATCAATCAAGGTTTCATACCTACCCTCACTGAACAAAGGAGATACAAGTACTTTTCTTGCACTGATATATAATGTGGTTCCTTTTTGATCCAATTTCCATCCCTTTAGTGCCACGGCTGATTCTATCGCTGTTACCTGTAATTCTAAATTGTTAGCATGTTCAGAAATAGTGCAATTAACTTGTGCCCCATCAATCGGCTCACCGATTACGAAAGAGTTTATACAGATGCCCAGAACAACTACCACCAACACACTCACAATAATAAGCAAAGTTTTTTCATGAATCTGTTCCTCCACCGTCAAATATAAAATACCCTTGCGCCAGCCTTGCAACATAGTGCTATTGAATGGCGTGGATTTTCTTCATTCAGAGTTGATTGTCTTTTGGCAGTCGGCTCTTTTACATATAAGTAGTTTACCATGAAAAGCCCCGAAATTCAATCGTAACTCAAACAGTAAAGGAGTAAAGTATTATGAAACCACTGAAAAAACTGCGGCAGATGGTTTCACAAAAATACTGATAATTAGGTTAATACGTGGTACAATAATTGTATTCAATAGTGAGGGATATATCTAAAAGAAAAGGAAGTTGATATTATAAAGGAACAAGTGGAGCTTTGCAAGAAATATAAAGCTGCGCTTCCTAAAATCGCAGTACACTTAAAAGAACTGCAATCGCCTGAGAATGCCAGCGGTCAGCTTGACCAACTGGAAGAAAGTATCATGAGCCTTGACCAGATGCCGGAGTTACTATCATCCGTGTGATGTATGGTGGACGGGATATTGATACACAGTTAAAAATAGACAGCATTTCATAAGATAGGTGGTGATCGCAATAAAAAGTCGGCATTTAGAAGTTTTAATTTATCTGCTCAAGTACAAGAAAACAACATACAAGCAGCTTGCACACCACTTTGAGGTCAGTACAAAAACCATAGAGCGTGACATCGATCACCTATCTTCTATGGGGATTCCGGTGTACTGTACGCAGGGGTTCGGAGGCGGAGTGCAGATAGATGAAAGCTATAAATTCAGCACAAGCTTTTTCACTGATTCAGATATTCATCAAATTATTTTTGCCCTAACAATTGCAGACAGCCTTTCAGCAGTGCCAAAGAAGAACAGCATTATCAATAAATTATGCCTAATAGCTCCTGAATTGAGCGTATTGTTTGAAAATGATTCACAGCAGTATTTCAGTATCGACCTGATTTCCGAGAAGGTGAGTACAGATGACCC
>JAVVVE010000035.1:0-15422 GCA_036652815.1 Lachnospiraceae bacterium | reverse complement strand
CTCAAAGAGCTTGGTATGAGCGATTCCATTGACCATGTGACGGACTTTACGCAAATTGCCGCTTACGGCGTGATGACTACCCCGGCTCTGGTGGTGGACGGCAAGGTGGTTTCCTTCGGCAAGGTGCTCAAAAAAGACGAAGTGATTTCCATTTTGAAAAAAGCGAGGGGCGAATGACATGAAACCAAAAGTAGCCTTTCTCTGTGTCCACAACTCCTGCCGCAGTCAAATTGCGGAAGCCTTGGGCAAATATCTTGCGTCAGATGTGTTTGAAAGCTATTCCGCCGGAACAGAAACGAAGCCGCAGATCAATCAAGATGCCGTGCGAATGATGAAGCAGCTTTACGGCATTGATATGGAGCAAACGCAGCATTCCAAGTTGCTGGAGGATATTCCTCCTGTTGACATTGTGGTCACCATGGGCTGTAATGTGCAATGCCCGCTTTTGCCGTGCCATCACAGAGAGGACTGGGGACTTAACGACCCGACAGGGAAAAGCGACGCAGAGTTTGAGCGCACAATCAAGCTGATTCACTCTAAAATGGAAGATTTGCAAAGGCGCATCCTAAACGATGCGCTGTAAGGAAAGAGGCTGGCAATTTATCAGCCTCTTTTGTTGAGACGATATCCACAATATCGTCCAGCCAATGCTTGTAGAATTTTTTGAGAAAACAGATTGACAAGAAAAAAGTACTATAGTATACTTCTTTAGGTACGTGGCAGTTATATCTGCCGAGTATGCGATAGTAGTACAGCTGGTAGTACGCCACCTTGCCAAGGTGGAGGTCGCGAGTTCGAGTCTCGTCTATCGCTTTTATAAAAAGTCAGTGTTAATGCGGATTGCAAGCATTTTACACTGACTTTTTCTTTCTTGTTACGGTTCTTACTGTTCTTTCTATAAAGTCATATTGACAGCATATCTCTAACCCGATATAGTGATAGAGGGTGATAAACTATGACCATCTTAAAAAAGGAGAAGAAATCCTATGAAACAAATATTTTATCACGGAACGATTCTTACAATGGAAGCGAACAGAGAGACAGAAGCAGTTCTGATTCATGAAGATACGATAGAAAAAACAGGTACTTTTGAAGAAGTGCGCGCAATGGCACCTGATGCGGAACTGATTGACCTTAAAGATAAAACGATGATTCCGGCTTTTTTGGATGCACATGGACATTTTTCATCCTATGCAAATGCACAGTTACAGGTATCACTCGAAGAAGCGGTGGATGTTCGGGAAATTACAGAGCGTATCCATGCTTTTATGGAAAATAATAAGATTGGTGCGGGACAATGGATTGTTGCAAAAGGATATGACCATAATATGCTTACAGAGCAATCTCATCCAAGCAGAGAAGTATTAGATGAGATCGCACCGGATCATCCCCTTGTATTACAGCATCAGTCGGGGCACTGCGGAGTGTTTAATACGATGGCATTGACTTGTCTCGCACTGACACCACAGACTCCGGTTCCTGCGGGTGGTGTAATCGAATGTGTCGATGGAAAACTCACCGGTTATATGGAAGAAACAGCCTATATCCAGTACGTTAAGAAAGTTCCCATGGCGGATCTGGATACGATGCTTGCAGCTTATCGAAAAGCACAGAATAATTATTTCGCTTATGGTATTACGACCGCACAGGAGGGTATGATGGTAACGCAGATGCTGCCGTTATATCAATGCCTCTTAGAGAGTGGATTGCTGACGATAGATGTGATTGGCTATCCGGATATGACTTCGATGAAAGCGATTGCCAATGCGTTTCCAAAGGCGAAGCATGCCTATGACAGACATTTTAAAATAGGAGGATATAAGATTATTTTGGATGGCTCACCACAAGTTAAAACAGCGTGGATGCAGGCTCCTTATTTAGGCAGTGATACTTACTGTGGCTATGGCACTATGAGCGATGAAGAAGTTTTAGCGGCAATCGATACAGCAACATCAGAAGGACAACAGATTCTTGCACATGCCAATGGGGATGCAGCCATACAGCAGTATATCGACGCAGTGTCAAAAGAGGCTGAAAAAAATAAAAATGTAATACAATTAAAACCGGTCATTATCCATTCGCAGTCCATTAGTCCGGCGAAAGAAGCACTGAATCAGGAGATTCCGTTTACCTTTCATCAGGATGCACCGGTGATAGAACCCAATATGCTCGAAACGATTCAATGTGCAGTGAATAGAACAACCAAACAGGGCTGTGTACTGGGAGAGCAGGAATGTATTGATGTTTATGATGCACTAAAAGCGGTAACTATCAATGCAGCATATCAGTATTCAGAAGAGACCTGTAAAGGCAGTATCAAAGAAGGAAAACAAGCGGATTTTGTGATTTTAAGTGACAATCCACTGACGGTACCAAAAGACAAGATCGCTAACATTACGATTATGGAAACCAGAAAAGCCGGTAACATAGTTTTTCAAAGAGAAGGATAATGGCGATGGGCGAATATCAACATCTCACACTATCATTTCCGCCAATTTACGATAAATATTCTGATATTTTAATCTTAGGAAGCTTTCCATCTGTGCAATCCAGACAGCAGGAGTTCTATTATGGAAATCCACAGAACAGATTTTGGACCGTGTTAGCACATCTTTATGCATGCGAGATACCCACCGATATTGAACAAAAGAAAAACATGCTGTTGCAATCCCATGTGGCAGTATGGGATGTGATTCAAGAATGCGATATTATCGGTTCGGGAGATAGCAGCATAAAAAATGTGACGGTAAATCTGTTAAATCCGCTCCTACAGGATAGCCGAATCCGAAGGATCTATGCCAATGGAAGATTGGCGGCCAATCTATATCAGAAATACACCAAACAGGAGACAGGGAGAGATATCACAGCGCTGCCTTCGACCAGCCCTGCTAATGCGGCTTACTCCGTAGATAGATTGTTAGATGCCTGGAAGGTCATTAGGGATTTAACAGAATGATAAGAGGATAGATTATTATATGGAATCAAAGAGTTACCCAACCAAAGAACTGATACAAAGATTCATCCCGTATTACAAAAAACATACAAAGACCTTATTCCTTGATCTGTTTTGTGCAGCACTGACCACTGTTTGTGAGCTGGTACTGCCGCTTATGATGCGCTATATTACCAATGAGGGCACTTATCGCCTTGCAACCTTGACGATTCGTACGATTCTGACTTTGGGATTTGTTTATCTTGCACTGCGTATTGTGGATAGTATTGCTAATTTTTATATGGCTGATGTAGGTCATATTATGGGAGCAAAGATAGAAACACAGATGAGAAGCGATGCTTATGCACATTTGCAGCAGTTATCCAACACGTATTATAATAATACGAAGGTTGGTCAGATTATGGGGCGTATTACCAATGACTTGTTTGATGTGACAGAATTTGCACATCATTGTCCGGAAGAATTTTTTATTGCCGCTATTAAGGCCGGGATATCATTCCTTATTTTGGCTAATATTAATCTATGGCTGACGATTATTATCTTTATCTTTGTGCCGATTATGATCGTGACCTGTACAGGCTTGAATCGTAAGATGCGTAAAGCTTTTGGGAAACAAAGATATCAAATAGGAGAATTAAATGCGAGGATTGAGGATAGCCTATTAGGACAGAAGGTAGTGAAAGCTTTTACCAACGAAGAAGTCGAAAATGCAAAATTTGAAGTGGATAATCAGAAGTTTCTGGAAATCAAAAAAGAAACCTATCGCTATATGGCGGCGTTTCAGACAACCACACGGATGTTTGATGGTGTTATGTATCTGGCGGTTGTAGTGGCAGGCGGTATCTTTATGGTAAAGGGACTGGTGCAGCCGGGCGATTTAATAGCCTATATGTTATATGTTACCACCTTGATTGCAACGATTCGACGTATCATAGAATTTGCAGAGCAGTTTCAACGGGGTATGACAGGGATTGAACGTTTTCTTCAGATCTTAGATTCGGACATTGAGATTTTCGATGAGCCGGGGACGGTTGATTTAGTGAATCCAATAGGCAATATTGCATTTGAAGATGTTAGTTTTGAATATCCGGATGATCATAATAAAGTATTCAGCCATCTGAATCTCCATATTCGGGCAGGTGAGAAGGTAGCGATCGTTGGACCATCGGGAGGAGGAAAAACGACTCTTTGTAATTTAATACCTCGATTCTATGATGTTACGGCAGGACGTATTACGATCGATGATAAAGATATCAAAGATTTTACTTTGCAAAGTCTTCGTGGTAATATAGGAATCGTGCAGCAGGATGTTTACTTGTTTTCGGGAACGGTCTATGATAATATTTTATATGGTAGATTGTCTGCAACGTTTGAAGAGGTGATGGAAGCAGCGAAGAAATCGGGTGCACATGATTTTATTATGGAATTGAAAGATGGATATAATACTTATATTGGAGAACGCGGTGTGAAGTTATCGGGTGGACAGAAACAACGAATCAGCATTGCCAGAGTTTTTCTTAAGAATCCACCGATTATTATATTGGATGAAGCCACCTCTGCCTTAGATAATGAGAGTGAATTTGAAGTTGCCAAATCCCTGGAAGTCTTATCGACAGGACGTTCTACCTTGACGATAGCACATAGACTATCCAGTATCAAGCATTCAGACCGTATTTTGGTACTGACGGAGGAAGGCATTGCAGAACAAGGCAATCATGAGCAGTTGATGGAGCATCAAGGCATCTACTATAGATTTTATACTACGGCCAATGCTTTGAAATAGGATAAGAAAAGATTGGAGATACTGATATGTTAGCAGGAAAGGTATGTGTGGTTACAAATGGAGCAAAGGGGATTGGAAGAAAAATCATAGAAGAATATGCCAGAGAAGGCTGTACGATAGCCTATATAGATACGGATGAGGTATCGGGAAAACGATTCCGCAATTTTCTGTGGACAGATTATGGAGTAGATGCCTTTTTTTTCCATGGAGATATCTGTTCAGATCAGGATATAGAGATCTTTACCGGGGGTATTATAGGGCAATATGGTAAAGTGGATTATTTGATTCATAATACTTGTGTGAATCAAAACAGCTTTAAATCGCAGAAGAATAACAAGGATGAGGTATTTAGAGAAGCGGTTGGAAGTACAGCACTACATGAATTACTACATGCATTTGAAGGGTACTGGGGACCGGCTGCTTCTGCAGTGAGTATCATCAGAGCAGAGGATGCCGATGTCAGAGTAATGACACAGATTTTGGCAAAACAATATGCCGGTACTGTTAGAGTCAATAGTGTGAATCCTTCTCCGGATAAAATAGGGATTCAAACAAAATATGTAACAGCTTTGGATGTATCGCAGACTATTTTTTTCTTGGGAGATGAAAGAGCTGATTTTATCAATGGTGAGAACTTAGAAGCGGATGGCAGTATTTTGCGTATGAAGCTATGCAAGAACGCAAATGGGTGGTCCTATATAGAAGGCCTTTTATAGAAAGCTTTTTGTAGAAGAACAAATTGCCTGTGCCAATATTAAGTGATATAATCTAAGATATGAGAAAGGTAATGCAAATAAGTAGCTCTGCAGAAGCGGACGGATAGGAATGGTGACAATATGAAACTTACCTTTATTGGAGCAGATCATGAAGTTACAGGAAGCTGTCATTACTTAGAAGTATGTGGAAAACATATTTTGGTGGATTACGGTATGGAACAGGGTGCTAATGTCTTTGAGAATGCAGAACTGCCGGTTGAAGAATCCATGATAGATTATGTACTGCTGACGCATGCACATGTAGATCATTCAGGGATGCTGCCGTTACTCTATGTGAAAGGATTTCGAGGACAGATACTGACGACAGATGCTACAGCAGATTTATGTAGTATCATGTTACGTGATTGTGCACATATTCAGATGCAGGAGGCAGAGTGGAAGAATCGTAAGTCACGCAGATCACCGGGAGCAGAAGAAATAGAACCGCTGTACAAGATGGAAGATGCAGACAGTACCATTAAGAGAATCGTTCCCTGTCATTATAATCAAATCATAGATCTATGTGAAGGGATTCAGATCCGTTTTACGGACATTGGACATCTGTTGGGCTCTGCCAGTATAGAGATTTGGATGAAGGAAGATGGCAATCAGAAGAAGATTGTATTTTCCGGTGATATCGGTAATCTGCATCAGCCGTTAATCAAAGATCCGGCCAAGACAGAAGAAGCAGATTATGTGGTTATGGAATCCACCTATGGAGATCGGATTCACACAGCGACACGTCCTGATTATGTAGCAGAGCTGGCGAAGATTATTCAAGAAACTTTTGATAAAGGGGGTAATGTTGTCATCCCTTCTTTTGCAGTAGGACGCACGCAGGAGATTCTCTATTTTTTACGTACCATTAAGATGAAAAAATTAGTGCATGGATATGATCAGTTTCCGGTTTACGTAGACAGCCCGTTGGCAGTAGAGGCAACGAGTATTTTCCAAAAGAATGAATATAACTGCTTTGATGAGGAAGCGCTGGCATTGGTAAAACAAGGCATGAATCCTATTAGTTTTCCGGGATTACGTCTGTCTATTACGAGTGAAGAATCGAAAGCGATTAACTTTGAGGATGTTCCAAAAGTAATTATTTCTGCATCAGGGATGTGTGAGGCAGGAAGAATCCGCCATCATTTAAAACATAATCTCTGGAGACCGGAATGTTCCATCTTATTTGTAGGATATCAGGCGGTGGGCACTTTGGGCAGGATCATAGTAGAAGGAGCAGAAGAGGTAAAGCTATTTGGAGAACCGATTCAGGTAAGAGCCAAGATTCTGACTTTGACAGGTTTAAGCGGGCATGCTGATAAATTAGGATTGTTAGATTGGATACAGGGATTTAAACAAAAGCCGGAACAAGTATTTGTAGTGCACGGCGAGGATAGCGTGGCCACATCTTTTGCAACCTGTCTGAGAGAAGAATATGGATTTAAAGCCTATGCACCTTATAGTGGCACCAGGTTTGATCTCCTAACAGATACTTGCGAGTATGAAGCGATACCGATTCCGATTAAGAAGAGCAGAATCGTGGCAGATGTTTATGCGAGACTGGTGGCAGCAGGACAGAGACTGGTGGCTGTGATTCGTAAGAATGCAGGTCTTGCGAATAAAGATGCAGGCAAGTTTGCAGACCAGATTAATTCCTTATGTGATAAGTGGGATAGATAGTGGGAGAATATAATACAAATGAGTATAGCGGATACGACTTTTATTAATATGTGTCAGGATATTATAGAACATGGAACCAGTACAGAAGGGGAGAAAGTACGCCCTAAGTGGCAAGATGGTACCTCGGCTTATACGATTAAGAGATTTGGAGTGGTAAACAGATATGATTTATCACGAGAGTTTCCGCTGATTACCTTACGCAAAACAGCTTTAAAGAGTGCCACCGATGAGATGCTGTGGATTTGGCAGCAAAAATCAAATAATATTCATGATCTTCATAGCCACATCTGGGATAGCTGGGCGGATGAAACGGGTTCTATCGGTAAGGCATATGGATATCAGTTAGGTGTGAAACATCAATACAAAGAGGGGGCCATGGATCAGGTTGACAGAGTCATCTATGACTTGAAACATAATCCCTATAGTAGAAGGATCATGACGAATATCTATGTTCATCAAGATCTGCATGAGATGAATCTGTATCCGTGTGCATATAGTATGACTTTTAATGTGACAAAGGCAACGGATGGGGAGAGATTAACTTTAAATGCCATCTTGAATCAACGCTCGCAGGATGTCTTGGCAGCAAATAACTGGAATGTGGTACAGTATTCGGTATTGCTCCATATGATCGCACAGGTATGCGATATGCAGGTAGGAGAACTGGTACATGTGATAGCCGATGCACATATTTACGACAGACATATTCCGATTGTGAAAGAGTTGATTGCAAGGCAGACTTATGATGCCCCGACCTTTCATTTAAATCCGGAGATAAAAGATTTCTATCAATTTACCAGAGATGATGTTAGTGTGGAGAACTATAGGACGGGACCACAGATAGCGGATATCCCAATAGCGATATAAAGAGACGAGGGTATAAAGATGAACATGATTGTAGCAGTAGACAATAATTGGGCAATCGGATATAAGAATAGATTATTGGTCAGTATCCCCAATGATCAGAAGCATTTTAGAGAAGAGACAATAGGAAAAGTAGTTGTGCTTGGACGTAAGACCCTGGAGACTTTTCCGGGTGGTGTTCCGCTTCGTGGAAGAACTAATATTATTCTGTCAAAGGATACACACTATCAGGTAAAAGATGCCATAGTGGTACATTCTCTAGAAGCATTACTACAAGAACTGGAGCAATACGCTTCGAAAGAGGTCTACATCATTGGTGGAGCCAGCATATATCAACAGATGCTTCCTTATTGTGATACTGCACATATTACAAAGATAGATCATACTTTTGATGCAGATACGTATTTCCCTAATCTGGATGAACTGCCGGAATGGCAGGTAACCGCAGATAGTGATGAACAGACTTATTTTAATTTGGAATATACTTTTCTACAGTACGAACGCGTGAAACATTAGAATACTACCTGTTGTCTGCCATTTTCTTTTCCCTGGTAGAGTTTGGTATCGGCTTTGGAGATAACAGATTCGATACCAAATTGACCGGTATATTCTTCTAATCCAAAAGTCATAGAGATATGGAACGCGTATTCTTTATAATGAAAATCATATTCCATTATCGTATGCAATAGATGCTCTAATTTCTGGTAAGCCTGTTCAGCAGTAGCATTCTCAAAGACAAACAGGAATTCTTCTCCACCCCATCTGCCAATCAATCCGTCTTCCCCACATACTTGTGTGAATAGGTCAGCTAAAGTTGATAATACGTAATCGCCGGTATCGTGTCCATATTGGTCATTGACTCGTTTAAAGAAATCCACATCTCCGATTGCAACACTAAAAGGTTTGCCGGTTTTGGAAGAAGAAAAAACCAAGTCTTTCAGATGTTCGTTTACAGAACGTCTATTTGCCAGCATCGTTAAGGCATCCGTAGAGGCCATGCGCAGTAGCTTGCGATTATATTGCAATATCTTATTTTCGGAATCCGTATATTTGATACAGTAAAAATAAGCAATCATAGTAATGCTGGATGCAAATATGATGGTATTCAACAGGATGAGTGTGATCCGTATTGCCGGAGCAGATGGTCTTATCACAGGGAAGATAGTAGCGGACATGGTAACGATAATAATGAGTAATACAGCAGCAAAGGAATATAGGAACTTATGCTTAATAACAGTGTGTGTAGTATAGAAGGTCAAAGGAATCGTCAAAAAGATCATCCAGTGATAGTTCATGGAATAACCTACTTTTAGGGTTAAAAAGGAAGAAGCTACTGCCAGGATTATGTTAAAGCAATAGAGAGAAAACAGAGTCTTATTTTCATATGTGCAGATAAAGATAGCCAACGATAACCCCAAAAAAAATAACAGTATAAAGCTTAAATTGTAATAACCGAGTGCTGTAACGAGGGCAGAAAGAATGGTATAGTATATGCCAAAAATAATAGAAAGTACACGTAACATGACAGCTAATTCTTTAGATTCCGATTCTTCTTTTACATCTGAATTTATAAATGCAAGGAATTTGGAACCCATTTTTTTCAAGATTTTCATGATGAAACCTCCATATATTTGGTAATGATATATGGCTATAAGTATATAGGATACACGAGATGAAATATACAGATATTGTGACGAAAATTTCAAATAAATGTAGTGCAACATTTTAGTTTGAAGACTTCATAAACCTTGACTTTTATGAAAAAAAGGGTAATAATAAACTGAATTGTTGAATAGGGGGAAAGATATCATGTTAAATATTAAAATTGAAAAAACAACCAGTCCCAAACAGATTCCGGAGGAATCTAATCCATTGACCTTTGGTACAATTTTTACGGATCATATGTTTGAGATGGATTATGAATTAGGAAAAGGATGGATAGATCCAAGGATTATTCCCTATCAACCCATCGAATTAGCGCCATCAGCGATGGTGTTTCATTATGGACAAGAGATGTTTGAAGGCATGAAAGCATATAAAGCAGAGGATGGCAGGATTCTTTTATTTCGTCCGGATAGAAATATCGTTAGAGCGAATAATACAAATCGCAGAATCTGTATCCCGGAGATTCCGGAGGATGATTTTTTACAGGCGATTAAAGCGATTGTTAAGATGGAAGAAGCTTGGATCCCAACTAAGCCGGGTACCTCTTTATATATCCGACCATTTATTATTGCAACAGATCCGTTCCTGGGAGTGAGACCTTCCGATACTTATAAGTTCATTATCATTTTATCACCGGTGGGAGCATATTATCCGGAGGGATTGAATCCGGTTAAGATATGGATAGAAGATGAATATGTGAGAGCAGTTCGCGGAGGATTGGGCGAAGCCAAAGCAGGGGCTAATTACGTAGCCAGTCTGAAGGCACAAGTGAAAGCACATGATGCAGGATATTCACAAGTGTTATGGTTAGATGGAGTAGAACGTAAATATATTGAAGAAGTGGGAGCGATGAATATATTCTTTAAGATTAATGGGACAGTAGTAACTCCTGTATTGAATGGTTCTATCTTACCGGGTGTGACCAGACAGAGCTGTATCGATTTATGTAAAGAATGGGGATTGACAGTAGAAGAGCGCAAAATATCTGCAAAAGAATTATTTGCTGCAGCGATTGATGGCAGCTTGGAAGAAGTGTGGGGAACAGGGACTGCAGCCGTTGTCTCTCCGGTAGGTCACCTACGAGAGGGAGATACCGATATACAGATTCAGGATGGTGGAATCGGAGCACTTAGCCAGAGACTCTATGATACGATTACGGGTATCCAGTTAGGGAAGATACAAGGGCCTGCAGGCTGGTCAGTGGAAGTGGAATGATGCCGCTCTCATTGCATCACGATAAGTAAGTGATATCGTAAGCGAAGTTCTCCGTAAGGTGGCTTCGCTTTTTTTAAAGCATATCATGTAGAGGAGAATCTATGAGATTTTTACATACCGGTGATTTACATATAGGCAAGAGTGTCAATGAATTTTCTATGATAGAGGAGCAGCATTCTTTTTTGAATCAGATGATAGAGATCGTGCAAAAGGAGAAGCTGGATGCGGTAGTGCTTGCAGGTGATATCTATGACCGCGCGATTCCGTCTACGCAGGCAGTTGGTCTGCTCGATGCATTTCTTTCTCAACTATGTGAGATGTCGATTCCGGTTTTGATGATTAGTGGCAATCATGATTCACCGGAAAGAGTGGGATTTGCCAATCGGATTCTTGAGAAACAGGGACTCTATATTGCCAGTACTTTTACAGATACTTTACAGCAGGTGCATTTTCAGGATGAGTACGGATGCGTTAATTTTGTACTCATGCCCTATGTCAAACCGGCAGTGATCCAAACCTCTTCCTGTGAAGAGGCAGTGCATAAGATGTTAGATGCTACCAAGCTTCAGGATACAGAGGCACGTAATGTTCTGGTTACCCATTATTTTGTGATTGCCGGGAGTGCACAGCCTGAATTATCGGATTCAGAGAGTATGTTACAGATTGGCGGTCTGGATGTTGTGGAA
The DNA here is from genome assembly GCA_036652815.1 of Lachnospiraceae bacterium. Taxonomy (GTDB): domain Bacteria; phylum Bacillota; class Clostridia; order Lachnospirales; family Lachnospiraceae; genus SZUA-378. The sequence goes on along the minus strand of JAVVVE010000035.1, from coordinate 3,824 downwards.
GAAGAGACTTTTTCTATGTTTGATTATGTTGCCTTAGGGCATATTCATAAGCCACAAAAGATCGGGCAAAGAGCAGCATATTATGCAGGCTCACCGATTAAATATTCCTTTTCGGAAACACGCCAGCACAAAAGTGTACAGATAGTGACTTTGGGAGCCAAAGGATGCGTAGAAGTAACACCGTATCCGATTACTCCACTGCATGATATGCGCAAGATTCAAGGGAAACTTGCGGACCTCATGCAGGAAGAAGTCCTGTCTCTGGCAGACAGGAATGACTATATCCAGGCAACGTTGACGGATGAAGCGGAGCTTTTAAATCCAATGGATACACTACGGTCTGTCTATCCTAACATGATGCAGATTCTGTTAGCAAAAAACGAATTAAATATGGACAAAACACAACTACTGCAGATGCAGCGCAGCAAGACGATTTTGGAGATTTATGATGACTTCTATACCGCGGTAAAAGATGCCGGGATGGATGAGGAAAGAAGAGAAATCGTCATAGCGACCATTCGGGAAGCAGAGGGGGAGAAAGACCTATGAGACCACAAAATCTAATCATTAGTGGCTGGGGACCATATAAGGATAAAATAGAAATCCATTTTGATGCGTTTGGACAAGCAGGGCTATTTTTAATTACGGGGGCGACAGGAGCAGGAAAGACGACGATATTTGATGCCATTACCTATGCATTGTTTGGTGAAGTCAATGGAACTATGCGCAGTAAAGACAGTGTCCGAAGCGATTTTGCTGAAGCAGATACTAAAACTTATGTAACCTTGAACATGACACATAAGGAAGAGCTGTATGTAATTACACGTAATCCGCAATATGTACGTCCAAAGAAGAGAAAAGGCGGCAGCTCAGAGTATACAAAAGAAATGGAGAATGCTGTTTTGACGTTACCGGACGGCAGCGTGATAGAAGGCAATAAAGAAGTGAATCATGCGATACAAGAGATACTTAAGATGAACCATGAGCAATTTACACAGATTTCAATGATTGCACAAGGGGAATTTACGAAACTACTGACGGCATCTTCCAAAGAAAAAACGCAGATATTCAGAACAATCTTTGGTACACATATCTATGAGAAATTTGCCGTTTTATTACATCAACAGGCAGGAACACTGTATCATCATATTATGGTGTATCGCAATAAGATGGATGAAACGATAGATTCTCTGTTATTAGAGTCGGAGGAATTTAAGAACTTAACGAGTTCAGAATCCAAACCCTATGAACGTATCCGTGATTATCTGGCGGAGCAGGCAGAATTGGAAAAATCACATAAAAAAGAGATTGCCATAGAATTGGAACAGGTGGACAAAAGAATACTGGCACAGGAAAAGAAGATACAAAAATCTAAAAATATGAATCAGATGTTTTTAGAGCTAGAGCAGGCAGAACAGCGAAAACAGGAACTGATGGCACGAAAAGAAAGCATCCTATTACTCAAAAAAAATCTGCAGAGTGCGGTGAATGCACAGGCGGTGTCTCAAAGTGCCATACATAAACATTCCGCACAGGAGCGTTTGCAGGAAACGCAGGAAAAGTTAAATAAAATAGAGCTGGCTGTGAAACGATTAGAAGCAGAAAAAGAAAAAAACAGGTTACAGTTTTCTAATCAGGAGGAAGTACAAGCAACCTTAAGAAACTTGGAAGATTTACTGCAAGAGATGACTGTTTGTCAGCGAGAAGAAGAAACGCTTTTACAGAAACAGGATATTTTGAAGCAATATCAAAAAGAATATCTGGAGATAGAGAAATGTGCAGTACAGGACAAGTGTGCACAAGAACAGGCAGATCAAAGGTATCGACATGCAATCGTTGGAATCGTGGCAGCACAGGTACGCAAAGGGGTTCCCTGTCCGGTCTGTGGAGCACTGGAACATCCAAGGGTAGCAAATATGGACAGCGAGGTTCCCAGTGAAGCATCTATGCAGGCGCTAAAGGAACAGGCAGAGAAGAGTAGTAAGCAGTTACTTGACCTGCAAGGAAAGACCTCTGCATACAGGGGAGAAGTGGAAGCACAGCTACGGTGCGTGGAAGAACATCGCAGAACAATCTGCCAAAAAGAACAGACAAGCTGTAGAATATCTGATATAATCAGTGTACTTGTCCTTGCATTATTACAGGAATCAGAGTATTCCATACCACAACTGTTGGCACAGAATCCGCAGGTCATAGGGTCGCGGATAGAAGAAGCATTGCAGCGCCAGCATGTACTCTGTACCCATATGCAGCAGATACAAGCAGAGCTTGTATCTAACAAGCAACGTTTTCGGGAAACACTGGAGGAACAAACACTTCAGACAGAAACATGGAAACAGGCAGCAGCGGATTATCAGAAGCAACTGTTGGCATATGGATTTCAATCAGAAGAACAGTTTGTCAGCAGTCAAAAAACCCCAGAAGATATCGAAGAAATGCGTCAAATCATTGGAGAATATGAGCAGCAGGTTGTTTCCAATACCGATTATCTGATGCGGATGCGTGCGAGTGTGAAGGGGAAAACTCAGGTTATCTTAGAAGAAATACAAGCGGAGCAGCAAAGAAATCAGCTTATAAAAAAAGAACTGCAAAAATCGTATAATCAAGTTCAGATTATGCTGGCAGGCATGGAGCAGGCATATGTATCGCTTCGTGATAAATTACAGGAAACAGTTGCTTTGGAAAAAAGATACGGAGTGGTCAAGGATCTGGATAATCTTACCCAGGGACTCAATCCCAAAAGGATGGTATTTGAACAATTTGTATTAATCAGTTATTTTGAACAGGTTCTTGAAGCTGCGAATCTAAGACTCTATAAGATGACAGCAGGACGATATGAATTATCAAGAGCAGAGGGGATGACGGATGGCAGAACCAAGGATAATTTCGAGATACAGGTATTGGATCATTATACCGGAAGATATCGTTTGGCGAAGACGTTATCCGGTGGTGAGATATTTAAGGCATCTCTGGCTCTGGCACTTGGTATGAGCGACATCATACAGTCTAATAGCGGCGGTGTGAAGGTTGAGACGTTATTCATTGACGAGGGATTTGGCTCACTGGATTCAGAATCTCTGGATCTGGCCTGTGAGACGTTGATGATGTTAGTGGAGAAGAATCGATTGATCGGTATCATATCACATGTACCGGAATTAAGAGAAAGAATAGACAAACAGGTTATCGTCGAAAAGACAAATGCAGGGAGTCGGATACGTGTGGTGGTATCATAGAGTCAGAACAGATAGTAGAAACAGATAGTAGAAACAGATAGTAGAAACAGATAGTAGAAACAGATAGTGGAAACAGATAGTGGAAAAGAGGGAGAATGCATATGGAACAATATGATGTGATTATTATAGGTGCCGGGCCGGGAGGTATCTTCTGTGCCTATGAATTAATGGAACAAAGAAAGGATCTTCGCGTTTTAATGATTGAAAAGGGGCGTTCTATCGAGCAAAGAAATTGCCCGAAGCGTGTAACCAAACAATGCGTGGGTTGTAATCCATGTTCCATTACAACGGGATTTGCCGGTGCCGGGGCATTCTCAGATGGCAAACTATCCTTATCTCCGGATGTAGGAGGCAACCTCCCGACGATTTTGGGATATGAAGAAACGCTGTCTCTGATTCATGAATCTGATGCCATCTATCTTAAATTTGGTGCAGATACTAACGTATACGGAGTTGGTAAAGAAGCGGAGATTAGAGAAATCCGCAGAAAGGCAATTAATGCCAATCTCAAACTAATAGAATGCCCAATTAGACACCTGGGAACAGAAGAGGGATATAAAATCTATGCAAGACTTCAGAAGCATCTGGAAG
>JAVVVE010000034.1:0-17150 GCA_036652815.1 Lachnospiraceae bacterium | reverse complement strand
TTTGCGTAAAGTCCGTCACATGGTCAATGGAATCGCTCATACCAAGCTCTTTGAGTGCCTCTACCGCAGCGGTCTCCAGTGCGTTGCATTTTGCACAGCCTGAGCCAAGCACCTTGATTGCTGAGTTGCCACCGCAGTCACACTGCACCAATTCCTCTTCTTTTTTCTTACCAAAACCAAACAATGCCATAATTTATATCCTCCTAAAATTTTGTTAGACTAATAGATACTGAAAAATATTAAACAGATACCCCACAATGATGATGCCGATGGTACAAATGGCAACGAACAGCGCCAACAGCTTTGGTTTCACCGCCTTACGCAGCATGATAATGGACGGCAGCGAAAGTGTGGTGACCGCCATCATAAAGGAAAGCACTGTGCCAAGCTGCGCGCCTTTGTAGAGCAGCGCTTCAGCAATCGGAATCGTACCAAAAATGTCGGCATACATGGGAACACCCAGCAGCGTCGCCAGCACCACGCCAAATGGATTGTTGCTGCCGAGTACCATCTCAATCCAGTACTCGGGTATCCAGTTGTGAATGAGGGCTCCGATGCCAACTCCCACAAGGATATAGGGCAGCACCTTCTTGAAGGTGGACACCACTTGATCTTTTGCAAAAATAGTACGTTCCTTTTTTGTGAGGTCGGGCGAATCAATGTCCACGCTGCTTGCCGATTTAATAAAATCCTCAACGTAGTTTTCCATGTGGAGCTTTTCAATCAGCGTACCGCCGACCACGGCGATAATCAGCCCCACCACCACATAGGTAATGGCGACCTTGCCACCAAAAATGCTCATCAGCAGAACAAGCGAGCCAAGGTCAACCATGGGCGAGGAAATCAAAAAAGAAAACGTCACGCCCAGCGGCAGCCCCGCACTGGTGAAGCCGATGAACAGCGGAATGGAGGAACAGGAGCAAAAAGGGGTCACTGTCCCCAACAATGCGGCGATACCATTGGCTCCAACGCCGTGAAAGCGTCCCATGATTTTGCGGCTGCGCTCCGGCGGGAAGTAGCTCTGGATGTAGGAGATGATAAAAATGAGCACACAGAGCAGCACCGTGATTTTCAGCACATCGTAAATAAAGAACTGAATACTGCCGCCAATTCGCCCGGTGATATCCAGCCCAAACAGCGAGAGCAGGTTGCCGATGACGACATTCAGCCATTTCATCCCAAGCACTTGGTCTTGGAAGAACAGCCATATGGTTTGTAGAATTTTCATACCGGAATTGACCTCTATTCCTGACTACCTCCACCTGTATCTGCATATTTTATTCTATAGATACGATGTAAAGACTCATTGATTCTCTCTTCTGTCAGTGTCCCGTCCTTAACAGCCTCTAATACTCCTTGATAAGCCGCCGCATAATCTTTTGGCATCAGAATCATATCAACCCCCGCCTGTAATGCCTTTACAGCAGCTTCTGCATCTGTGTAATGTTCTGTAATCGCCCCCATGTCCATAGCATCTGTAATCACGATACCACGATAGCCCAGTTCGTTCCTCAAAACATCCGTAACCATCAGCGAAGATAGGGAACAAGGTGTCTCATCTCCTATTACTTCCGGTGCCGATATATGTCCCACCATAATCATATGTGTGCCAGCTTCAATTCCTGCTATAAAAGGCAGGAACTCCATCGTTCTCATCTCTTCCAGCGATTTATGCGTCGCTGCCGCTACCTTATGGGTATCTTCTGCCACATCCCCGATTCCCGGAAAATATTTGATGCAAGCACTTATCTTTTGTTCCTGTAATCCATTCACTGCAGACTGTACCATAGAAGACGCTACCGACGCATCTGCACTGTAAGACCTAGTGCCGATCACCTTATTATCCGGGTTCGTTAATACATCTGCATCCGGTGCAAAATCCAGGTTAAATCCATACTCTGTCAGATAAGTAGCTATCGTAGTTGCTGCCTGATAAGCCTTTTGGGCATCTCCCGAAGCCCCTATGTCTGCTGCCGCTTCTACTTTATCTACGCCGATACTGCTGTTTCCGAGCCGGCTCACCTCGCCACCCTCTTCATCTACCCCGATAAAGAGTGGATATTTGCTATATAAAATCGTATTACTAATCATCTCTTTTAGTTGTGTCTTTGATGCGATATTCTGCGAAAAATAAATCAATCCTCCCACCGGATTCTCTTCCAATGCTTTTTTGGTTCCATCTCCTGCCTGTACCGCTTTTCCAACCTTTGTAATAGCTTCCGGCGTCACAATAAATAAGCCGGCGACTTTATCCTCCAACGACATCGTTGCGATATTGGTATCCACCAGATTATCTAATTCATCCGTGACCGGTTCTGTTGTTTCACTGGCAGGTTCCGAAACTACTTCTACCGTCTCTGCTTCCTGTGTCGCTTCTATTTTAGCTTGTTCTTCTTGTTTTTTTGCTTCTGCCTTATCAACTAATACCTTGCCGCCAAAACCTATTCCCGCAACCAGTAACAGTAATAAAATAACTGATACCGAATATGCCATAATCTGATTTCGCACTCTTCGCTGTCTTCTTGCGGCTCTTCGTACTGCTGCTTCGTCTCGATCCATCTTTTCCATATCTTTCCTCCGCATAAGCAGTTGCACTACTTATTTATCTTAATAGCTTCTCCTAGTATAACCTATTTAATCGGTATTTTCTATACCTATTTTACTCGGCTGCAGTACATATTAGATTTACGCAGCGTTCTATTCCAAGATTACCACTATCCAGCATGAGATGATATTCTTCTATTTCTTTCCATTTCTTATTCGCGTTTGCCATATAATATCCGGAACGCCTTTTATCATATTTTTTTAATACTGCTTTTACCTCTGTTTCTGCCACGCCATATTTTTCCATTGCCCGCTTCCGTCTTGTTTCTACAGAGGCATGAATAAATACTCGCAGAACATCTTTTCTGTCTTGCAATACATAATTGGCACAGCGTCCAACGATAATGCAGCGGTTTTCATTAGCTATCTCCTGAATCACTCTGGATTCTGCTAAAAACAGGGCTCCCTCGTCTGTCAATCCCGTACTCTCTCCTTTTACGATCTTATTACTAAGGGCAATGGAATAGAGCAGGCTACTGGTGGATGCTTCTTCCAAATCAGCCAATTGCTCCGGCAATACGCTGTACTTCTCCGCAACTCGTTCCAATATTTCTTTTTCATAGCATGGAATATGCAGTCTTTTTGAGAGCATTTCTCCTATTTCACTGCCTCCGCTGGCATATTCTCTTTCTATCGTAATAATATTATATTTCATGTGAATTTTCTTCCCTTCTTTACCAGTTACACCGACAGAGCATCCTAGATTGCTTCTGCTTTTTCAAACTGGCTATTGTACAATTGTTCATAGAATCCTTTTGCCCGGAGCAGTTCTTCATGGGTTCCCTGTTCTATAATATCTCCATCCTTCATAACCAGGATTAAATCCGCATCCCGAATCGTTGACAATCTGTGAGCAATCACAAAGCTGGTTCGTCCTTTCATCAGATTATCCATAGCTTTTTGAATCCGTGTTTCAGTTCTGGTATCCACGGAAGAGGTGGCTTCATCCAAAATCAATATCTTATTGTCTGCTAAGATAGCTCTCGCAATCGTCAGTAATTGCTTCTGTCCTTGTGAAATATTGTTGGTTTCTTCATTTAGCACCATCTGATAGCCACCCGGTTGTGCCATAATAAATCGATGGGCATGTGCAGCTTTTGCAGCTGCTATGACTTCTTCATCCGTAGCATTAAGGCGTCCATAGCGAATGTTTTCCATAATACTTCCATGAAAGAGCCAGGTATCCTGTAATACCATACCGAACAATTCCCGCAGCTCACCACGATTAAATTGTTTGATATTATGCCCATCCACTTTAATCTCACCGGAAAAGACATCATAGAATCGCATTAAGAGCTTTACCATCGTCGTTTTACCGGCTCCGGTTGGTCCAACGATGGCGATTTTCTGGCCTTTGCTTATCTCTGCCGAAAAATCGTGGATAATAATTTGGTCTTGATGATACCCAAAGCTGACTCTGTCAAAGGAAACATTACCTTCTACAGCATCTATCGCCACCGGATTATCTACCGTGGTATCTTCCTCTTCTTCGCCCAAAAACTCAAACACTCGTTCCGATGCCGCTGCTGTAGATTGCAGCATATTAGTTACCTGTGCAATCTGCTGAATCGGTTGTGTGAAATTACGGATATACTGGAAAAACGATTGAATCTCGCCCACTTCGATGGCTCCTTTAATGGCTAAGAATCCACCTAGTAGTGCTACCATAACATAACCAAGATTCCCAACGAACTGCATAATCGGCATCATCATGCCCGAGAAAAATTGTGACTTCCACGCAGAATCATATAATTTCTCATTGGTTTGTTCAAATTGTGCCACCACTGATTCTTCTTTATTAAATACTTTGACTACATTGTGTCCACTGTATACTTCCTCGACCTGTCCATTGACATCGCCCAGATACTTTTGCTGTGCTCTAAAATATTTCTGTGAATGTTTCATAACAACTCCGATAATCCCCATAGAAATCGGAAGAATGAGTAAAGCCGCCAGTGTCATCCATACATTAATGCTCAACATCATAACCAACACGCCGACTAAGGTAGTAACCGCCGTAATGAGTTGGGTAATACTTTGATTCAAGCTCTGTTGCAAAGTGTCGATATCATTGGTCACTCTGGATAAGACCTCTCCATGTGTTCTGCTTTCAAAATATTTTAAAGGAATGCGGTTAATCTTTTCTGAGATATCTTTTCTAAGGGAATAGGTCATATCATTGGAGATGCCCGTCATAATAAATCCCTGTATCGCCGAGAACAGAGCACTCACTAAATATAGACCCATAACCCAGGAAAGAATCATAACTATTTTACTAAAATCGATTCCACCTGTACCACCAAGCTTCCTCATTAATCCATTAAATAATTCCGTTGTTGCTTTTCCCAAGACCTTCGGCCCGACGATACTGAATATCGTACCACCGATTGCAAACAGTAACATAAAGAACATTCTTATCTTATATCGATCCATATAGGCCATTAGCTTCTTCATGGTACCTTTAAAATCTTTCGCTTTTTCTCCTACCATTCCACCATGTCCGTGCCCACCCATAGGACCTCTTTGTTTTCCCTTTGCTTCACTACTCATTTGCCAATTCCTCCTCTGATAACTGAGACATTGCAATCTGTTTATATACATCACAACTCTTTAACAATTCACGATGTGTGCCCTGTCCCACAATGTTACCATCTTCTAATACAATGATACGGTCTGCATGAAGAATCGTGCTGATTCTTTGTGCTACGATTAAAGTCGTTGCATTTCCGGTTGCTTGTTTTAATGCTTTTCTTAACACCACATCTGTTTTATAATCCAATGCCGAAAAACTATCATCAAAGATATAGATCTCCGGATCCTTGGCAATTGCCCTTGCAATAGACAGTCTTTGTTTCTGTCCTCCCGATACATTAGTTCCGCCTTGTGCAATATTGGATTCCATACCTTCTTGTTTTTCATTGATAAAATCCCATGCCTGTGCTATTTTTGCAGCATTTTCAATTTCCTCAGAGCTGGCATCTTCTTTCCCATACCGTAAATTGGAGTCAATCGTTCCGGAAAACAGAACTCCTTTTTGCGGAACATATCCCAGTTTGTCACGCAATGTTTTTAAGGTCATGTTTCTAATATCCACTCCATCAATCAAAATCGAACCCTGTGTAACATCAAAGAGTCTTGGAATCAAATTTACCAAGGTGCTTTTTCCACTTCCTGTACTCCCTATAAACGCAATCGTTTCTCCCATTTTTGCCTGAAATGTAATATCATTTAAAACTTTTTCCTCGGCACCCGGATATTCAAAGGAAACATGGTCAAACACAATGTTTCCTTTCTGCGATGTCTCAATCTGCTCCGGCGCACTAGGATCCATGATAGAAAGTGGTGTTTCTAATACTTCATTGATACGTTTGGCAGAGACTCCCGCCCTCGGTATCATAATAGACATCATGGTTATCATCAAAAATGACATGATAATCTGCATTGCATACTGCATAAATGCCATCATATTACCGACCTGCATCACTCCATTATCTACTGCATGAGAACCATTAAATACAATCAATACCGTAATGCCATTCATAATGAGCATCATAGCAGGCATCATAAAAGTCATACATCGGTTGACAAATAAATTCGTTTTGGTTAACTCCTTATTCGCTTCTTCAAAACGTTCTTCTTCATGTTTTTCTGTACTAAATGCACGAATAACCGGAATACCTGTCAATATTTCTCTGGTCACTAAATTCAATTTATCGATAAGTACCTGTAGTTTTTGGAATCTTGGCATCGCAATGGCAAATAAGAAACAAACCAATAGCATAATGAGAAGAACGCCCACCCCTAAGATCCATGTCATGGAGGAATCTGTTTTTACCACTTTTAAAACACCGCCGATTCCAATAATCGGAGCATATAATACGATTCTAAAGACCATCATCATAAACATCTGCACCTGTTGAATATCGTTGGTGCTTCTGGTAATGAGAGAAGCCGTTGAAAATTGATTCAATTCAGTTCCCGAAAAAGAGATGACTTTGCGATAAACATGATTTCTCAGATTTCTTCCCATGCTGGCTGCCACTCGACAGGATAAAAAGGTTACTAAAATGGCAGCCATCATAGCCAGTAATGCAAGCCCCAGCATCTTAATCCCTGATAGCAATACATAATCTGTTTGCATCTTTCCAATATCTTTGCCCATTTCTCGATATTCTTTTTCCAAATAAGTAATCGCCGTCTGATTATTCATATTCTCAGATCCGGCAACATTGGCAGGCATACCCAAAGCCTCCGACATCGGGGCGGCAAAGATTTGATTGAGTGTTTGTCTTGCATCACTGTCTACATCATCCTCAAGACTATAGATACCGTCCTGTAATGTATAATGAGCGACAACTACACTCTGATTATCCTGATTCATAAAATGAAATAATTCCTTCATGGAGTCTTCTCGAATCTCTATCGGCACTCCATCTTCTATCCCCTTTTGCTGAATCCCAACATTTACAATCTTAGACGTGTAATCCGGAAGTGCCAGATCACAAAATGCCTGTAAGAAAAGTAACATAATAATCAGTACAATATAATACCATTTGTCTTTTACATAGTGAAACATCTTTAACATTGCTTTCTTTCCTTTCCTATCTTGTTTTAGTTATTTTGGTTGGCATTTCCTCGAGATTGCGAATGATTTGTTCAAAAAATCTTTTCAATAAACAAACCTCGCTTTCTGTAAAGCCCTGTAATAGTACACTTTCATTTTGTTGTACCACCATCCGCATTTTTTTATGAAATTCCATACCCTTTTGTGTCAGAAATATCTTATTGACTCTTGTATCTGCTTCATCGCTCCTTCTCTCTACAAACCCTGCCTTTTCCATTCTTTTAATGGAAACATTAACGGTAGGTGGTTTAATACGAAGTCTGGCTGCTATCTCATGTTGGCTCAGTCCCGATCCTTCTCCCAATAATCGGATCATGGGAAGTTGTCCCGGATGAACTTCGGTATCAATTAATTGTTGAAATATTTTTTCAAAATACAGATGCGATATTTTCATCATCGTTATCTGCATGTTCTCCTGATCATTCCCTTCAAATTGCTCTAAATTCATTATATCCTCCCGCCCTGTAATTAGTTGTCTAATATAGAATATATCTATTATGTACAATATTCAATAGGATATTCATGTTTTAATACATTTTTTATAAAAAACTACCAAACATTTAATTAGTTGACTAATCAAATATCGGTAGTTACTATTGTGGTCAAATCTTTGTGTTAAATCTTTTATCATAAATCCCGACACCGAGGAAGGGAGCATCAACTGATTCCAGTTAACACTCCCTTCTAAACTACGCTGTCCATGGGACTATACCTCCATATCTGTTCGCGCTCTTTCCACTTACATTTGTACTGTTGTACTGTAACGGCTGATAATTTTCATCTTTTGTGCTTCGTTACTTTGTCTTATGTACTTGATTACGACTGCTTGTACTTCTTCTTACGCTTTCGTACTTCTTTTGTACTTCGATTCTTTTGTACTTCTTAATTACCATTACCGTGGTTACTGTCTGTTTCTGTAATAACTTCTACTTCTGTAATAGCTTCTACTTCTGTAATAGCTTCTACTTCTGTAATAGCTTCTACTTCCGGAGTACCTTTTGTTTCTGTTTCCTGTGTACCTCCTAATTCTTTCGTAGATTCCTGATTCTGTTTCTTTGGTAATTCTTCTGTACTTTGATTAAATTTAAAAATTTAATTTTCTGGTGGACTGTACCTCCCTTTCTCTTAGATAGATTTTATCTATTTGAATTTCTTTTGTATGATGTCATTATACGATTTTGATTTCTATTTGTCAACACATTTTCGCAAAATATTCTATATTATTTCATATTTGTTTTGTTTTCCGCATAGTTAATCATTATATCTGTGTTTTACCCATTTAATTCCATTTGTTTTCCATTATCTTCCATATTGACTGTATTATTGTCGCATATTTTACGTCTATCTACCATCATAGTGTGTTTCCTTTAGAAGTTTGTCTATTTACCACTTTAAAGTTGCGTTTCAGTTGCATTCACTGTAGTACACTACCGTAGAGCAATTACCAAACCTCATTTTCTCACATTATGTACCACATGTAAGTATTCTATATTCCCTAAGTATAGAAAAGAGAAATGAATAAGTCCTAAGCGGAAGATACTCCCTATATCTTTCGGTTAGGACTTATTGTATTCTCAAAATAAAAGCCTTATACTAGTAAAGATTCATAAATCACTTTATATAGCCTATTCAAAAGGAGGTCTGATTCAATGATAACAAAACCAAAAAAAGATGCATGGGCAGCTTGTGCCGCCAGTATCATCCATAATCTCGAAAAACGCAATATGGAAGGATATTATTTTGAAAACAGCCACGCATGCCTCGAAAAATTAACTTCCCTGTTACCGGCAGGAGCAACGGTTTCATGGGGTGGCAGTGAAACACTCAAAGAATGTGGTCTCATGCAGACATTGCAACAGGGCAATTACACACTCATAGATAGAAGCATGGCACAAACTCCGGAAGAGAGCCGTCTTCTCTATTCAAAAGCTGTACTCTCTCAATATTTTTTTATGAGTTCAAATGCCATCACCGCAAAGGGTGAGTTAGTCAATATCGATGGTTCCGGTAATCGTGTTGCCTGCCTCATCAGTGGTCCGGAGCAGGTCATCGTTATCGTTGGTATGAACAAAATAACCACTGATATCCCATCTGCCATCGCCCGCATACGTAACGTGGCAGCCCCGATCAATGTGCAGCGCCTTGATAAAGAGACCCCTTGTCACGCAACCGGTCTCTGCGAAGATTGTTTTTCTCCGCAATGTATCTGCAATCAGCTCGTGATAACCAGACGTTCCGGTCAAAAAGGTCGCATTAAAGTTTTCCTCATCGGTGAAGAACTCGGTTATTAACGATAACTGCATGTAGCAAGGACTGCCCGCTGCCATCCGGCATACAGGCTGTCCTTTTTTTCTGCTGACATCTGCGGTAAAAAAGTTCTGTCAATATGATATCGGTGCACCAATTCTTCTTTGTTATCCCAGAATCCAACCGCCAAGCCAGCCAGATAAGCGGCTCCCAAGGCTGTTGTTTCGCTTATGGTTGGCCGTTCCACTGCCACACCCAGAATGTCACTTTGAAACTGCATTAAAAGATTATTGGCTACCGCACCGCCATCTACTTTTAAGGTAGCTAGTGCAATCCCGCTATCCAGTGTCATCGCAGTAATCATATCTTTGGATTGATATGCCAGCGATTCTAAGGTTGCCCGAACCAGATGTGCTCTGGTAGTTCCTCTGGTAATCCCAAGAATAGCACCTCTGGCTTTATCATCCCAGTAAGGAGCTCCCAATCCCACAAAAGCCGGCACTACATAGACTCCTTCACTATCGGTTACACCCGCAGCTACCGTTTCACTCTCCGATGCAGTCGTCAACATATGCAGTCCATCCCGCAGCCACTGGATGGCACTGCCTGCTACAAAGATACTGCCTTCCAAGGCATATTCTACAATCCCATCTACTCCCCACGCAATCGTAGTTAAGAGACCATGAGTTGACTGCATCGGTGTCTTACCTGTATTCATCAGTAAAAAGCAACCTGTTCCATAGGTATTTTTAACCATGCCTTCGCTAAAACAAGTCTGCCCAAATAGTGCTGCCTGTTGATCTCCTGCGATTCCCGCTATGGGTATTTCTTGATTGAAGAAATGATATCCGGCGGTCTTTGCATAGATTTGTGAAGAAGGTCTCACTTCCGGCAGCATAGAACGGGGGATACGAAATAATTCTAATAATTCTGTATCCCAGCATAAATCATAGATATTATATAGTAATGTTCTGGAAGCATTGGAATAATCCGTTACATGCGTCACTTGACCTGATAATTTCCAGATTAGCCACGTGTCTATCGTGCCAAAGAGCAGTTCTCCCCTTTCTGCTTTTTCTCTTGCGCCCTCTACATGATCCAAGATCCAGCTTATCTTGGTAGCCGAAAAATAAGGATCAATGCGAAGCCCTGTTTTTTGATGAATCTTCTCTTCTTGCCCCTCTTCTTTTAAACGGTCACAGATGGTATCCGTTTGTCTTGACTGCCACACAATCGCATGATAGATTGGCAGCCCAGTCTTTTTATCCCAGACCACCGTAGTTTCACGCTGATTGGTAATGCCAATTGCCGCTACCGTTCCTACCTCGATTTTACTCATGACTTCCATGGATACCGCCAAAACGCTTAACCATATTTCATTTGCGTCATGTTCCACCCAACCATTCTGTGGAAAATATTGCGTAAACTCGTGTTGTGCACTGGCCACAATATTGGAATCGTGATCAAATAAAATCGCTCTGCTGCTGGTAGTACCCTGATCAATGGCTAAGATATAGCTATCGTTCATATGTATGCAATCTCCCTTCTGCATTTTCTGTATTTTCTATACTTCTGCTCGCTATCACATCAACTGCCAGTCCACATACATTGGCAATGATAATATCATTTCTATGAACAGGTGCTGTTACGGTCACCTGATTCAATGCCGCCATTACCTTCTGCATCTCTCCTCTGGGAATCTGTGCCGACAATATTACCGGAAGTCTTTTATAGATAGCATGCGATAGTTTGACTGTGCTGGTCAACATTCTCATGGGGTTCGTCATCTCACTTCTCACATAGTCTTCGCCTCTTTTACAGGTATTACCTGTCACTGACAGGATCTCTTTTTGGCTATGATCCTCTATGTATTCTACCGTAATTTGACAGCTCATGGGGCACACGATACATGGCATCTCTTTTTTATGCTTCATTGATCGACTCCTCCTATGTTTCATTATTTTTTCTTCATGTATTTTCTATTCCTGTTACTTCCAATTGGCTCAATATATGAAGTAAGACCCTTTAAGATATCTTTAGTTCTGCTTTCCTTTAGCTTTAAGAGTTGGCAAAAATCCTGTATCGTATACTCTTTATCTTCTTCCATATAATCTAATATTTTTTCATATTGCATTTGAGTCTTTTTTGTCACTTTTTTATTGTCGCTTTTTATCGCCGGTTTTTTATCGCCGTTTTTTATCGCCGTTTTTTTATCGCCGTTTTTCTTCATAAATTCAAGTGATAATATTGTTCTATCAGGATCAAATCTTTCTTCAATTATAGGTTCCTCCCAGCCTTCCTCTTCCCATACATTAAAGATATTAGGCACACCGCTACCAGCACGCTCACCTATATTAATCAAATTAAACATCTTCATCAATGCCTTATTTCTTGGATCGGATTCGCCACCTTTTCTCATCTGTGTTTTTCCAGTACGAATATATCCCGGATTCTCCAGCAATAATTTATCAGGTTCTTTTCTAATTACAACACCACAAACGCCATAGAAATCCGTGTTAATTAAGCAGTTTGCAAGTGCTTCTCTAAGTGCTTCATGAACAGGCGTATCATCGATTCGATCTCCGCCTTTTGTTTTGAAAGGTACCTTAATTTCTTTTATAATTTTGTTATATACTCTAAAATAGAAATCGCATACATTACCAGACCACTCTCCAGAACCGGACTGCAAACGATCTGTCCATCTTATAGTTGGATCAAGCATTTCTCTATAATCCAAAAAATATTCCGGAAAATGTCTTACAATATTAAATTCATTACCAAACATTAACATACCTGCTGCTGTTGGATGCAATCGTTTGTCCTCATCAGAAATTGCTGCCGCACCTATACTACGAAGATATTCTGAATTGTCATATCGTTCAAATGGATGACCTGGTTTTAATATTCTATGTCTATTACGGTATCCCTGTAATGTTTCCATATTCAAATCCGACATTTCTGCATGATCAAGCACATCCATATCCACAGTATTCTCTGTTTGGTCACGCAGCATTGCTTTTACCTGAAGTCTAGTGCATTTATAATCGCCAGAATATATTCTACGATAGGTTCCGTTAAATAAGTCATTATTAATATATACTGGCTTTTGTGTACGCTTAGCCATTGGAACTGTAATCACAATGATAATATCTTCGCAAACCTCATAGACCTCTACATCTTTTTCAGTAAGAAGATTCACATTAACCTTTTGTGGATTATGAAGTAAATTCCATAAATCGTCCAATCGTTTTTCTTTATCTGCAACTTTTAATCCGGTTGTTTTCCAGTACTTATCATCCAATTCTTTTACACCAAGAATGATAACTCCACCATATGTGTTTGCATAAGCGGAATATGTTTCCCACATATCATTTGGCAGACCACCATTTGCTTTCTTCACTTCGCGGCGATTATCTTCTTTGTATGCATCAAATTGTGTTATGTCAAATAATTTTCCCAATTAAATTCACCTCGATTCTTCTTTAAATAATTCTATGTCTTCTATCACACAAATCCTCAGTTCTTTTTTAATATCTATTAATTCTTTCCGCGTTAAGGTGATGGTCTGCATCTGTGCCGGCACCATATATGGTTTTTTAATCCGTTTCATCAGAACACCATCGTGATACAGCTCCAATCCGGCTTTTCGATAATTCTTTGTAACACGAAATGAGAATGCAATCTTATCAAACACTGTTTCCTTCACGATTCTCTGTGGAAGAATATAACTGATTCCTGTTCCTGCTTCCACCCGATATTCCTCGCCTGCCTGTAATTTCCCTTGTGCATACTCTGCTGCATATTTTCCGGCTTTAGCTGCCTCTTCGCTGACATAATCTACTAAATCATGAACGTGTAATGCATTGCCACAAGCAAAGATACCGGGCACATTAGTCTCATAATGTTCATCTACCACAGCACCCCTGGTAACCGGATGAAGTTCGACCCCTGCCTCAGTGCTCAGTGCATTCTCCGGTATCAATCCAACCGACAGTAGTAAGGTATCCACTTCAAAGGTCTTCTCCGTACCACTGATTGGCTGCATAGAAGCATCCACCTGTGCAATCACAAGAGATGAGATACGGTCGCGTCCTCTAATATCCGTAATCGTATGGCTAAGATAAAGCGGAATATCAAAATCTTCCAGGCATTGTTTCATATTACGAGGCAACCCATTGGAGTAAGGCATCAATTCCGCCACCCCCAGCACCTTGGCACCTTCCAACGTCATACGTCTTGCCATAATGAGTCCAATATCTCCACTTCCCAAGATAAAGACACGTCTGCCAACCAGATATCCTTCCATATTGAGGTAGCGTTGTGCCGTCCCTGCGGTCCAGATGCCACTTGGTCTCTCTCCCGGAATCGCGATTGCACCTCTCGTTCTTTCTCTGCATCCCATCGCCAAAATCACTGTTTTAGCCTGGATACATACATAGCCTTCCCGCTCATTCACATACTCTACTCGTTTATCAGCATACAGATGTGTCACAATACTATTTGTTTTATATTGTATCTTTGTTTCGTTCAATCGTTCCAGAAAGCGTTCTGCATAAGAAGGTCCTGCTAATTCCTCTCCAAACATATGGAGGCCAAAACCATTGTGAATGCATTGCAATAAAATACCGCCCAGTTCACAATCCCGTTCCAGAATCAGGATATCCCTGCAGCCTTGTTCATAAGCTTCGAGAGCCGCAGCCATCCCAGCACTGCCTCCCCCTATAATTACGATAGTTACCTGCTTCATAGAAGACCTCCCGCCTAAACAGACTCACTTGATATGCATCCCTCTTCCTTCGTTTCAGCCATCAGGAGTGTGGAGTGCTCCCCATCCAGTAAAATATCTAACGCCGATATGCCTAATTCTCTTGCCAGAATGTCTATTACTCTCGGTTCGCAGAATCCGCCCTGACATCTTCCCATACCCGGACGCACCCTTTTCTTAACACCTTTGACACTTTTCGCTCCCAGTGGTCTCCTAATAGCATCCAGTATCTCGCCTTCCGTAATCTGCTCACAGCGACATATCACATTTGCATAAGTCTTATCTCTTTTAACAAGTTCTTTCCGTTCCGTTTGTGATAGGTTTTTACAATCAAGGATAGGTGTTCTCCTCTGATAAGTTTCTTTTTTTATCATGGACAATTGTTTCATCAGAATATCGGTTAGAACATATTCGGAGATGGCAGGTGCTGAAGCGATGCCGGGGGATTCTATGCAGGCAACATTGACAAAGTGCTCAGCATCTTGGGCTTCTTCAATGACAAAATCACCACTCTCTCCCGTAGGGCGCAGTCCCGCAAAAGTACGAATCACTTGATTCATCGGAATATTACGAACAGTTTTGCTAACTTCTCTGCGCACATAATCCAAAGCTTCTTTCGTCGTATTCTTCTCATCCTTCTGTGTTGTTATCGATGAATTAGGTCCCAGCAGCAGATTACCATGAATAGTAGGGACTACTAAAACTCCTTTTCCCAAAGCGGATGGTACCGGATAGATTACCCGCTGCACCAATGGCTCCGGTAAACGATCCAATACATAATATTCTCCTTTTCGTGGTATGATACGAAAGGCATGTTTTGGCGAAACCATGCGATAGATATCATCGGCATGAACACCTGCTGCATTGATTATATATCTGCTCTGATAAGTCTGATTCTGTGTGTGAATCTCATAATACAAATCAGATTTTGTAATCATCCTTACTTCCTGATTCAGGCATACCGTCACATCATTTAATACGGCTTCTTCCATAAGTGCAATCGCAACTTCCCACGGATAGATAATCGCCGTTGTAGGTAATTCTATCGCTCGAATCACCGTTTCGCTTAGATTCTTTTCCTTAGCAATCGCTTCCGCACCCGTCAAAAAAGACACCGGAATCTGTCGGTCAGATGCCTGTTTGTATAATTGTTCCAATATGAGATTTTCTTCTTTCGATGTGGACACAACAAATGCGGATGTTCTCTGATAGGACACGCCAAGATCCCGGCAGACCGTCTCATACATCCGATTCCCACGTACATTCAATTTGGCTTTTAAGGTTCCGTCCTTTGGATCATGTCCTGCATGTACAATCGCACTATTTGCCATAGATGCCTCATTGGCAACATCACTGTCTTTCTCCAAAACCAGTACCCTGAGTTGATATTTGGATAAATCATGTGCTAAAAAACTTCCAATGATTCCTGCTCCTATTATCGTCACATCTACCATATGAAACACCATCCCTTAAGAAGACATCGGTATCGCAATCAGACCGATTACCAGAAGCAGGTTGAGCAGAATACCGAAGATAATACACGCCACCGGTCCCACCGCCAGATCCACAATCGGTTTCTTCGCTTTCTGATTGAGCAGATACACACCGATTACAAACAATGCACCGATTCCTGCATATCCGGATGCCGCCACAGACATCTTCTCCGCCGCAACAATACCGCCTGCCAAAAGCGCCACTTCCAGAACCTTATTCATGGAGGTACGCACATACTCGCCCATGTCCTTCACGCTGGGAAACCGATCCATCCCCTTGGCGAACAAATTAATCAGTGCAATCTCAATGAGCATCACAGCAACACCTACCAAAAGTGCCACAAGCGGATTTCCATGAAGGAACATACCAACTACAAATACAAACGTACATCCTGCCGTGCCGTAAACACCGGTAACGATGGCTGTGGTAAATACCAGCGGAGCGAATCCGATTGCTCTCGCCAGAGCCGTCAGTCCGGCATTGCTATACTCTCCTCCCGCCAGAAGTGCCAGAGACGCCGAGTCACCTGCTATGAGGGATAGGCTGGTGCCCGCCGCAATCAGACCGCCCATAATGGCCAGTAAAAGCCAGTTTTTGCGGATACGGGACACATTTGCCTCAAACCCCTTTGTCAGAGCCTCATTGCTTTTTTCCATGCCCTTCTTCTGTACTGCAAAATAAATCATCAGCAACATACCAGCCAGCATCGCCATGCCTGCCGCATTGAGAGCCACCTTGTTTGTGCCGATTGTAAAGATACCAAACTTCTTAATCAGATAGTAAAACAGAACCGTAACACCAGCGGTAACCATACCCTTCTTAAATCCATGCTGATATGCCACGCCCACTGCCGGGAATATGGCAAATCCAACGGTTACATAAGCAGATACACTTCCCAAATCACCGGTAAAGTTATAAGGCATCATGCCAAATAAATTCACCACGAACTCCAATCCGGTCAGAATTGCCAGACCGTAGACCGCTCCGATCACACCGGACAGAACCATGCCCAGCTTCGTATCCGGGCAGAAAGAACCGATCATATCCGTTGTCAGAAGCAGGCAGTGAATCAGGATAATACTGGCCGCAATCGAAGTCGGGATACCAAAACCAATCACCAGACCGAAGTTGATGGCAAAGCTCATTGCCACCAACTCTTTTCTTGAAATCTCTTTGTTAAAGTACTGACCTGCAATCGGGCGGAATCCGTCATTAAAAACTGCGATCCCCTGATTTGATAAGATGGATGCTAACGCTCCAATCAAAGCAATAACGATATACTTTATCATGCTCCCCTATCTTTCTTAGCTAATGCGTTTAACAGTACCGGCAGCACCTCTTCCTTGTGCTGTGCGGTAAATCCAAATGCGACCTTTCCGGCCTTTACCTCTTCCTCAATCTCCTCATCACTTTTCA
>JAVVVE010000033.1:0-19687 GCA_036652815.1 Lachnospiraceae bacterium | reverse complement strand
CTAATCCCTGCTCTAATCCCTGCTCTAATCCCTGCTCTAATCCCTGCTCTAATCCTTGCTCTAGCCCAATCTCTTTACCGATTTCCAGGCCTTCTTCCAACTTATCGCGATATTTCTCTTCTAATGTCATGAACTCCACCTCCAGTTTTCGATTGTTCTTGACTTCCATTACTTTATTATGTATATTTTGTACCAAGGCTCCCGGTTTGCAGTCTGCCCGGACCTCGGAATATTCTAGATAAGATAATAATTGCATTAATTCTTCACTCACATCATCTAATGTACCTTGGGTATTAAGGTATATCTTAGTAGTCTCATCACCAAGCGGTAAGGATAGATTTTCAATACATCGATTTTCAAAAGTATAGAGATGACGGCCTTCACTAAACGGATCAAATGTACAGATGAAGATAATGATGCTCTTCTGTAACAGTTCATAGGAGTCCCCTTTTGAGATTAAATCGAGATCCATTGTTCCCTGATAATATCTTCCACGCTTGGGCAATTGCTTTTTTTGCTTTTTCTTATCATGATGCTCTTTTTGCATCTCCATGTTGTACTGAGTCATTTGGTCGTCTCGTACATAAATATCCAATCTGACACTCTTACCGTCTATGGTTAGATTAATCGTTTTCTCATTCTCCGGAAAAATAACTTTCTCAATGTGTATCCCTAAGATAGCTTCCAGTACTTCCTTACAGATGCTCTCGTCAGTCATGACTTTTGCAAACAAAAAATCATCTGCCAGGTTTAATGCTTTTAACGTGTTCTTCATATTCATGTCCTCTTGTTCTGGGTGTTACCGATAGAATAGTTGCCGGTCGCTTGAACAGAGGTAGAATGGAAAGAATACGCTCCATATATGAGACGGGATTTCGATGAAATCCACATAGATGATCTGTCTTGACCTTAATCGGTAAAGGATGGGTTACTAAGTTCATCATAGCTAATCAGGCTACATCCGTCAATCCTGACACATTGCACAAAGAATCATCTTTTGTGTTCCCCAAAAGTCCTATAAAGAGCATGAATAGGGCGTTTTTACTTGTCAAAGGTTAATAAGAAATTAAAAAAATAAATAATATCATAAAGGAAATGCTTAGTTGAATTTTTAATGCACATCTGTTACAATAAGAAATAGTTTTGCAGATGCAAGACAACGAGATAGGAGTTATCTATGAATATAGTGAATAAGTTATTTGGAACACATAGTGAAAGAGAATTAAAAAGAGTAGAGTCTACGGTAGAAGAGATAGAAGCCTTACGCCCGTCGATGATGGAACTGTCGGATATACAGTTAAGGGATAAGACGACAGAATATAAGAAGAGAGTAGCAGAGGGAGAGAGCTTAGACAGCTTGCTGCCGGAAGCATTTGCTACTGTTAGAGAAGCTGCGAGAAGAGCACTCGATATGGAGCCTTATCCGGTGCAGCTATTGGGTGGTATGATTTTGCATCAGGGACGTATCGCAGAGATGAAGACAGGAGAAGGTAAGACGCTTGTATCAACCTTACCTGCTTATTTAAATGCGTTGGAAGGAAAAGGAGTCCATATCGTTACTGTCAATGACTATCTGGCAAAACGTGACTCGGAATGGATGGGACAGGTTCATGAATTTTTAGGACTTACAGTAGGCGTTGTCCTCAATGATATGAAACCGGAGGAACGTAGAGAAGCATATAATTGTGATATTACCTATGTCACAAATAATGAGTTGGGATTTGATTATCTAAGAGATAACATGGTTATCTATAAGGAACAACTGGTACTTCGCGATTTGCATTATGCGATTATTGATGAGGTCGATTCCGTCTTAATAGATGAAGCGAGAACTCCACTCATTATCTCCGGTCAGAGCGGTAAATCAACCAAATTATATGAAGCCTGTGATATTTTGGCAAGACAACTAAAACGAGGGGAAGATATGGAAGACCTCTCTAAGATGGATGCTATCATGGGTGTGGAGCAGGAAGAGACGGGAGATTTTATCGTTAATGAGAAAGATAAAGTTGTCAATTTAACTGCAGAAGGAGTCAGCAGAGTAGAACAGTTCTTCCATATAGAGAATCTGGCAGATGCAGAGAATCTCGAGATCCAACATAACATTATTCTGGCATTGCGAGCACATAACCTGATGTTTCGGGATCAGGACTATGTTGTCAAAGACGATCAGGTCTTAATCGTGGATGAATTTACCGGACGTATTATGCCGGGACGACGCTATTCGGATGGACTTCATCAAGCGATAGAAGCCAAGGAACATGTACAGGTTAAGAGAGAAAGCAAGACCTTGGCCAATATTACATTCCAAAACTTCTTCAATAAGTTTGAGAAGAAGTCAGGTATGACAGGAACCGCATTGACAGAAGAAAAAGAATTTCGTGATATCTATGGCATGGACGTTATTGAGATACCGACGAATAAGCCGGTTGTCCGTAAAGACCAACAGGATTGCGTTTATAAGACAAAACGGGAAAAACTGCATGCGATTATAGAGGCAGTGGAAGAATCTCATGCCAAAGGGCAGCCGGTATTGGTTGGTACGATTACGATAGAAGCATCAGAGGAGATTAGCTCCATATTAAACAAACGTGGCGTTCCGCATAAGGTATTGAATGCTAAGTTTCATGAATTGGAAGCAGAGATTGTAGCAGATGCAGGATTATCGGGTTCGGTAACCATCGCAACCAATATGGCAGGACGTGGTACAGATATTAAGTTAGATGAAGCAGCCAAAGCAGCAGGTGGATTAAAGATTATTGGTACAGAACGACATGAATCCAGACGTATTGATAACCAATTACGCGGTCGTTCCGGTCGTCAGGGGGATCCGGGTGAATCCAGATTCTATATCTCTTTGGAAGATGACTTGATGCGTTTGTTTGGATCGGAAAAATTAATCGGTATGTTTAATATGCTGGGGATTCCGGAAGGACAGGAGATTGAGCATAAGATGCTGACTAATTCGCTAGAGTCCGCACAGAAGAAGATAGAGGGCAATAACTTTGGTATCAGAAAGAACTTGCTAGAATATGATCAGGTTATGAACGACCAAAGAGAAATTATCTATGCAGAAAGACGTCGGGTATTAGATGGCGAAAGTATGCGTGATGTTATCTATAAGATGCTGACGGATATCGTTGAGAGCAAAGTAGATATGTGCATCAGCGATGATATGGAGCCGGAGGACTGGGATCTGAAAGAACTCAATGGACTCTTGCTTCCGATTATTCCGATTCAACCGGTGATTCTCGGAAGAGTAGAGAAGCGTCAGAAGAATAGCTTGATGCATCAGTTGAAAGAAGAAGTGGTTAAATTTTATGAGAGTAAGGAAGCAGAGTTTCCGGAGCCTGAGACGATTCGAGAATTAGAACGTGTTATTTTATTAAAAGTCATAGACCGTAAATGGATGGATCATATTGATGATATGGATCAGCTGCGACAGGGCATAGGCTTACAGGCATATGGACAGAAAGACCCGGTCGTAGAGTATAAGATGAGCGGATATGAGATGTTCGGAGATATGACTGACAATATTCGTGAAGATACAGTAAGACTCTTATGCCATGTTAAGATAGAGCAGAAAGTCGAGAGAGAACAGGTCGCTAAAGTAACAGGGACCAATAAAGACGATTCGCTGGGCAAGACCCCTGCAAAACGTGATTCAACGAAGATATATCCAAATTCTCCGTGTCCTTGCGGAAGCGGAAAAAAATATAAACAGTGTTGCGGACGCAATGCGTAGAGGTAGGTGACGTTAGTTGGTAGAATTAGATTCTATGAAATCAGAATTACAGACATACAAGACTCCATTAGCGGAAGTGAGGGATTCACTTTGACTTAGCCAATAAGGCAAAGAGAATACAAGAACTGGAGATGCAGATGCAGGAGCAGGGGTTCTGGGATGACCCGGAGACTTCTAACAAGCTCATGAAGCAATTGAAAGATTTGCAAAGTGCAGTTGAGATTTACCGTAAACTGGAAGAACAATATGATGATATCGAAACGCTGATTCAGATGGGATATGAAGAGGGAGATACCTCTTTGATTACTGATATTAGAGGTGAACTGGATACCTTTATAACTCAATTTGAAGAGATCCGTATCAGTACTTTGTTGTCGGATGAATATGACAGATGTAATGCAATCCTTAAGTTAAATGCCGGTGCAGGAGGAACAGAAAGCTGCGACTGGGCAGGGATGCTGTATCGGATGTACACACGTTGGGCAGAACGAAAAGGTTTTACCATAGATGTATTGGATTATCTGGATGGTGACGAAGCAGGGATTAAGTCGATTACATTCCAGGTAAACGGTGAGAATGCATTTGGCTATCTTAAATCAGAAAAAGGGGTACATCGCCTTGTTCGGATTTCGCCTTTTAATGCACAGGGAAAACGTCAGACTTCTTTTGCATCGATGGACGTTATGCCGGATATTGAAGAAGATCTGGATGTAGATATTGCACCGGATGATCTGCGTATCGACACCTATCGTAGCAGTGGAGCGGGTGGACAGCATATCAATAAGACCTCCTCGGCAATTCGCATCACCCATATTCCCACAGGTACGGTCGTGCAATGCCAGAATGAACGTTCCCAACATATGAATAAAGATAAAGCGATGCAGATGTTAAAAGCAAAGCTCTTCTTATTGAAACAGGAAGAGAATGCGGATAAATTATCAGATATTCGTGGAGAGGTCAAGGAGATTGGCTGGGGGAATCAGATACGTTCCTATGTGATGCAGCCATATACGATGGTAAAGGATCATCGAACCAATGCAGAGACAGGCAATACAGATGCCGTTATGGACGGAGCTATTGATATTTTTATTAATGCTTATTTAAAATGGAAAAGTGTAGGAACCACACAAGATAGTTAATTGTGTGGTTCTGATTTTATTGCAATCAGATTAAGATAAAAATTAACATAAGTGGCATTGGAATAAGGGATGATCCATAGAGAAGCAATACCGCAGGAACAAGCAGATAATAGCATAAGTGGTAGAAAACTAATCTTTAAATAGAATAGTTTACCTTTATATCCTTTCATGAGTAGTTTGCTGGCATGCATTAATTCTTTGACAGAATAAGTCGGAAAATCCAGAATCAAGTAGAATACCTGTGCATAGGTCAGAGCAATTATGCAAGCGAAGATACAGCCAATGATACCTGCCAAGGTTAGGAATGGAATCAAATAAATTTGTTTGGTATAGAGATAGATCAAACTCAAAATGATACAAGGAGCCATACATAACATCCCTAATAGGGTTAAGAAGAACTGTATCTTTATGGCCTTATCGGGACACTTATGAAAACCATAAAAAGCATCATTGACAGAAAATGGCTGGCTGCAGGCGATATTTAGGTAAAGCCTGTTTTGTCCAACGGTAAAGATGGCAGCGACTAATTCCATGATAAAAGTAAAACAATAGGAAAGTGCCAGACCGGAACTGGTATTGATGTTTAAGAATCCGGTTATGGTAAATAGAATTAGGGAAGTCAAACCTTGTGATAAAAGAAGCACTAAAATAGCTGTTTTGTATTTTCCCAATAATTGCCCCTTGGCTTTTGACTTGAGCTCAGAGGAAGAGTGTAATGTATTCATATGATAATGTACCTTTAGACCTTTCTGTTCAATCGGATTATGATAAGTAAATGAGAACTGAGGACACTCCATCAACTAAGCAGGTCAACGTTCATCCCGGCATATGCCAAAGCATCGGTCGTTTTCTTATCCTGCTGATAAGGATTCTTCTCATTATAGTATTTGATTTGTGTGCTAGTGGTACCACCCTCTACATAAGAGCGGCCACATTCCGGACAGACTGCTGTCTGTAAGGATACATTGGCGGAGATGACTTTTCCGTTTTTCTTGGAAGCATCCTTGTAAGCATTGGCAACATGCTCCTGCTCATGAGCCATGACACGACCCATAGAAGCTTCTGGAGAGATATGCGCGGCTGATTTAAAAGATACCATCTCATCAGAACCATCTTGATACTTACGATTCTTGCAAGTCTCACATTCAGCAGGAGAGGACTTACGCCCTGCACTCTTTATTGCAGATTCGCCATAGTTCATCGTACTATCGGCATTTGTATTGGTTATGCCACCGACCATCGACATACACTCCTTCCTTATTCAAAATATCCACCTGTAATTTCATCAAAAGATTGACCGTATAATTGCTCACAGATCTGATTTGTCTGTTCTTTTACTTCAGGGTTGGTCATCAATAAATAGAAAGAACCCAGTATCATAAAAAGACTGATGATACTACCGATAATCGCCGTGGTAATACCGACTTTGGAATAATTATGCATCGTTTTCTCACTGCCTTTAGAGAGCAAAGCAAAAAGAATCGCCAATGCAGCAAAGATCTGAGGCAGGTAAACCGGAAAGACAGCATTGACTACAATAGCAAGTAAGCCCAGTATAATAGCGGCAGTAGCAAAGGTATTTGGTTTGGTTGCGGGTACTTGAGGATAAAAATTATCTGTTGGTTCCATAGGAATCCCCTTTCGATTATATGATTTAATTCTAGCACTTTTATCAGAAGAATACAAATCTAACTTGTAAATTAACACCTAAATACTCTATAATAGGACAGAAACGAAAGAGCAACAGCAAGCATAGAATAGGAGCTTACAAGAACAATGGATATCATTCAAAAATTAAAAGAAGAACTCAAGATTGACAAAAAACAAGTAGAAGCAGCAGTGCAGCTTATTGATGAGGGCAATACGATCCCTTTTATTGCGAGATATCGAAAGGAAGCTACAGGTTCCTTAGATGACGAAGTGCTGCGTAATCTGTTTGAACGATTGAATTATTTGCGTAACCTGGAAGATAAGAAACAACAGGTTCTCCATAGCATTGAGGAACAGGGGAAATTAACAGAAGAATTGCAGCAGCAGATATTAGCAGCAGAGACGTTAGTGGTGGTGGAAGATCTCTATAGACCATATAAACAAAAAAGAAAAACGAGAGCCAGCATTGCGAAAGAAAAAGGATTACAAGGACTGGCAGAACTTATTATGGCACAAGAGACGACCACTCCGATTTTAACAGAAGCAGAAGCCTATATAGATATTGAGAAGGAAGTGTTAACCGCAGAGGAAGCATTGCAGGGAGCTAAGGACATTATAGCGGAAACCATCTCAGACGAAGCGGATTATCGTATCTACATTAGAAATATCACCATGGCAGAGGGTAACCTAACAGCAGTCGCCAAGGATAGTAAGGAAAGCAGTGTCTATGAAACATACTATGACTATAGCGAACCGTTGAAGAAGGTGGTAGGACACAGAACGCTGGCATTGAATCGTGGGGAGAAAGAAAAGATACTCTTGGTAAAGGTAGAAGCACCAATAGAGAGAATCTTACAGTTCCTGGCTAAAAAGACTCTGACACGGGATAATGAGATTACCACACCGGTGTTACAGGAAGTTATCGCAGATAGCTATAGCCGATTGATTGCACCTGCGATTGAACGAGAGATTAGAGGAGAACTGACTGAGAAGGCCGAGGATGGAGCCATTAGTGTTTTTGGTAAGAATCTGGAACAATTATTGCTCCAGCCCCCGATTGCCGGAAAAGTGGTATTGGGTTGGGATCCTGCTTTTCGTACAGGCTGTAAACTGGCAGTTGTAGATGAAACGGGAAAGGTTTTGGATACTACCGTTATCTTCCCGACAGCACCGCAGAATAAAGTAGAAGAATCCAAAGCCATAGTAAAAAAATTAATAAAAAAATATGGGATTTCTTTAATTTCGGTAGGAAATGGAACGGCATCCAGAGAATCAGAGCAGATTATCGTAGCACTTCTGAAAGAGTTGGATACACCGGTACAATATGTGATTGTCAATGAAGCGGGTGCCTCTGTTTACTCAGCCAGTAAATTAGCTACGGAAGAGTTTCCAAACTTTGACGTAGGACAGAGAAGCGCGGCTTCTATCGCCAGAAGATTACAAGATCCATTGCCTGAACTGGTAAAGATAGATCCACAATCCATCGGAGTTGGGCAATATCAGCATGATATGAACCAAAAGAAATTAAGCGAAGCATTGACCGGAGTGGTAGAAGGCAGTGTCAATAAAGTAGGCGTAGATTTAAACACAGCGTCGGCACCGCTATTAGGATATATTGCGGGTATTTCTAAAACTGTTGCCAAGAATATCGTTGATTACCGTGAGACAAATGGTAGGTTTAAGAGCCGTACAGGTCTATTAAAAGTGCCAAAACTAGGGCCAAAGGCATATGAACAATGTGCCGGATTTATGCGTATCCTAGATGGAACCAATCCGTTGGATGCCACCAGTGTACATCCGGAATCATATGCTGTTTGTAAAAAGCTGCTTGAAAAACTTGGTCTGACTATGGCAGATGTAAAAGAAGTTCAGAAAAAAGCCGCAGCAGGCAAGACAAACGATAAAAGCACAGTAATCCTTGCAGCCGAAACTGAACTGATGCAAAATAGGACCAAAAGGCAGCAGATGGCAGAGAAACTGGGCATTGGCGAGATTACTCTGACAGACATACTGACAGAACTCGAGAAACCGGCAAGAGATCCAAGAGCGGATATGCCGATGCCGATTCTCAGACATGATGTTCTGGATATGGAAGATCTGAAACCGGGTATGGTTCTCAAAGGAACGGTTCGCAATGTGATTGATTTTGGTGCTTTTATAGATATAGGAGTGCATCAGGATGGACTGGTTCATATCTCACAGATGACAGATCGTTTTATCAAACATCCATTGGAAGTAGTCAGCGTGGGAGATATCGTAGATGTGCAGATTATCAGTGTAGATGTAGCCAAGAAAAGAATTGCTTTGACTATGAAAATATCTTGACAAAAACAGATACATGTCATACCATAATTAGTGTTAATGAAAACAATGCAGGGTATCCTGCATTCACAAAGGTTAATTCTTCGGGGCGGGGTGTGATTCCCGACCGGCGGTAATAGTCCGCGACCTATCTGCGATAGCAGATAGCTGATCTGGTGTGATTCCGGAACCGACAGTACAGTCTGGATGGTAGAAGATGCTATCGTTGTTATACAAGTCATGCTATGCCCCATTCCTTAGTGGAGTGGGGCGTTTTGTATACAACAGGAAGAATTTCCTTTTCGGCATTTTGCCATGAAAGGAGATACACAGAATGAATCAGCAAACAAAAGCAACACAAACAGAGGTAACACAAGGCAGCAGGAGAATCGTTAATGTAAGAAATATGGTGCAGATAGCAATGCTGGGTGCGGTGGCAACCGTATTAATGCTATTTGAGATTCCGTTATGGTTTGCACCCAGTTTCTACGAGATTGATTTAAGTGAAGTAGCAGTACTCATCGGGACTTTTAGTATGGGACCATTGGCGGGCGCTGCGATTGAACTGATTAAGATATTACTTAATTTTGTTGTGAATGGAACGATAACGGCAGGAGTAGGTGAGATAGCCAATTTTCTAATAGGATGTGCATTAGTCGTTCCGGCAGGTATCATTTATCGCAGAAAACACACCAAGAAAAATGCGGTTATAGGGATGATGGTTGGGATTATCAGTATGGTAGTAGTGGGCTGCATCTTAAATGCCTATGTTTTA
This sequence comes from Lachnospiraceae bacterium, assembly GCA_036652815.1. GTDB lineage: Bacteria > Bacillota > Clostridia > Lachnospirales > Lachnospiraceae > SZUA-378. The sequence goes on along the minus strand of JAVVVE010000033.1, from coordinate 10,077 downwards.
TTACCGGCCTATGCAGCGGCGTTGATGCCATTAGATGCCTTGGTTGGCATGGGGACGGCATTGAACCCGGCGATTACGGATGTCACAACATTTGTACTGTTTGCCGTAGCACCATTTAATCTTTTAAAGGGCGTTCTGACCGCCATAGTTACCTTATTATTGTATAAAAAGATAAGCCCAATTTTAAAATCACACAGATAAACGAGTATCTGCAATCTACATTCTTAAGAAATAATTAACACAATTCAAACATAATGCTTAATAAAGTCAAGCTATGATAAAAGAAATATATGCAGGGAGGAATAATATGGGAGCATTGATTGAAATCCGGGATATGTGCAAGATATACAATCCGGGTGAGAATGAAGTCAGAGCATTGGATCATGTGACGCTGACCATTGCCGAGAAAGAATTTGTAGCCATCATAGGACATTCCGGTTCCGGTAAATCCACTTTGATGAATATGCTAGGATGTTTGGACGTTCCGACCAGTGGGAACTATTATCTGCACGGACAGGATGTATCGGCTATGACGGACGATGAACTGTCAGACATCAGAAATGTAGAGATCGGTTTTATCTTTCAGGGATTTAATCTGATTCAAAATTTGACGGCATATGAGAATGTAGAATTACCACTTATCTATCGAGGTGTGGCGAAGAAAGAGCGGGAAGCATTATCGTTAAGAGCTCTGGATATCGTTGGACTGGAGAACCGTAAAGGACACAAACCATCCGAGATGTCAGGAGGACAGCAGCAGAGAGTGGCGATTGCAAGAGCGATAGCACAGGCACCACCGCTCATACTAGCGGATGAACCCACCGGCAATTTGGATTCCGGTTCCACAAAAGAGATTATGCAGATATTAAAGACTTTAAATGATGAGGGACGAACAGTCATCCTCATTACACACGATGATGATATTGCAGAACGTGCCAAGAGGGTCATTAAGATAAGAGACGGTAAAGTAGAAAAAGATTATTGCAGGGAGGAATGCTAAGTGAGCAAGATGGAGAAAAAAGACAGTGACGCAGAGAACCGGGCAGCAGCACTGGAGGATTTAGAGGTGCAGAATATCGAGGAACTCATAACCAAGGGAAAGACCAAGAAAAAGATGGATCCAAGGAAGAAAAAGAAAATCATCAAAAGGAGCATTCTCTTAGGGGTTATTGTAATCATAGTGGGTTTTTTCATCGTTAGTAAGGTGATGTCCAAGAATGCCGGAACCATGGTTACCGTTGTCCCTGTCACAAAAGGGGATATCGATTCTACGTTAGATACTAGCGGAACGGTAAAGAGTGAAGACAGCAGAACGTATTTTGCATCAGCTGTTACAAATATCGGAACAGTGGATGTGAGCGTGGGAGAGGTCGTTACCAAAGGACAGACACTTGCTACTTACGATCTCGTAGACTTAGAAGCTGCGACTAAGAAAGAGATATTGCAGGCACAGGCGAGTGCTTATGAATATCAGGGCACTGCAGATGAGCATGCAAAAGCAATACAGGAACTGAGCTCTGCAGTAACAGAGATTACGGATTATCAGATTAAGATAGCTGCTTGTGATGCGTATATCAAACAATTGGAAGACAGCATCAACGACGAGATCGTGAAGAAAAGAACAGATCTTCAGACACGTAGCTATAACCTGCAGCGTTCCTCCAACAATTACAGTTATCAGATGAACTTGCCGGATACGACTATGGAAACGCGAGCTGCATTGCAAAAAGCCAGTTTGGATATTAGCAATGAGCAGGCAAAGATTAGCAATGATCTGGCAGGACTTAGTGATTATAAAACAAAAGATAAGCGAGAAGATGAATTGCTGGTGGCTAAGAAAAATGCTTCGGATCTGAAATATGCTTATGACGAAGCAAGAGGCAAACAGTCTAAGTCAGAGGGTGCGATTCAAAATAGCAGTAGGTTAAAGGCGGCAGAGCTTAATAGTGAGGCTACACAGGCAGTTGGTACTAAGGCAGAGATGACATTAGAGATTGCCAAGAAAGGTATTGTGGCAGATTTCGCAGGAGTCGTTACCTCTGTTGACGTGGTAGCCGGTACACCGGTTGTCGTAGGAGGCAAGTTACTAACCATTGAAAGTAATGAGAATGTAAAAGTAGAGATAGCAGCTTCTAAATATGATTTGGAGACTCTAAAACTGGGGCAGAAAGCCACTCTTACTATTAGCGGTATCGAGTATGAGGGTACAGTAAGTAAGATTAATCATGTGGCAGTTCCCAATGCATCCGGTACACCGATGGTTACAGTAGAAGTGCACGTGGACAATTCGGATGAAAATATTTATCTGGGAATAGAAGCCAAAGTATCCATCCATACAGCAGATGCCCAAGGGGTGCTGCTTGCTCCGCTAGAAGCAGTGAATGCAGACAATGCAGGTGATTTCTGCTATATCGTTAAGGATGGTGTGGTAGCGAGAAAACCTGTTAAAGTCGGTATTTCTTCTGCAACGAGTGTGGAGATTAAAGAAGGACTGGCAGAAGGAGATCAGCTTATTACGGCATTACCGATAGGACTGGCAGAAGGAAGTAAAGTTACAGTGATGCCCGTCGATGCAGGCATAACAACAGAGTCTACCACCGCTTCGGGACAATAGAAGGAGAGCAATATGTCACAAGTATGGGAATACATCAAAATAGCTCTTATGAATATTAAGGGTAACAAGGGTAGGTCCATTCTCACGATGCTCGGCATTATCATCGGTATCTCCTCTGTTATTATGATTATCTCAATTGGTAATGGAGTCAAGGCTGAGATTAACGGAGAATTGGAAGCCATGGCAGGCGGACAATTATATTTGGCAGTTAATAATGCCGGAAAAAGTGAGAAAAGCCTGATTACACTGAATGATGACGACTTTGAAGCCATTCGCGATAAGGTAGACCATGTAATCGGTGTTACACCTAACTACAGTATGTGGGGCAGTACAGTTAAGGGCAGACGTGGAGCTTTTGATGCCAATGTCCAGGCCGGAACGGAAAGTCAGGAGTTTGTTAGCAAGGATCCTATCATAGCGGGACATTATTTTACGGCGGCTGATTATTCTTCCGCCAGAAAAGTATGTGTTGTTACGGAATCTACTGCAAAACAACTCTTTGGTACTACCAATATCCTGGGGATGACAGTTGAAGTCACGGTCTATAATGTGACGCAGGAATTAACGATTGTGGGGATCAGAAAAGATGCGGCAGGAGGACTAATGAGTGCGATGAATGGCGGCACGATGTCACAGATAGAGATGCCGATCTCAGTACTTGGAGATTCTTATGGTTTTTGGGTCCGTGATTTTGAGGGATGCTATATCATTGGAGAAGGCTCGGAATATTCCGCACAGATTGCGCAGGATGCGATCCATTTAATGGAAGGCAGAAAAAATGTACGTGGTGAGAATGCATTTGAAATACAAAATTTCAATGACCAAATGGGACAGATTAATTCGGTATTAAACTCTCTGACGATCTTTATCGTCTTTGTAGCGGCGATATCTTTATTGGTGGGTGGAATCGGTGTTATGAATATCATGCTGGTATCTGTTACAGAGAGAACCAGAGAAATTGGGATTAGAAAAGCACTCGGAGCCAGAACGAAATCTATCATGGTACAATTCTTATCGGAATCTGCTATTATCACATTGGTGGGGGGACTAATAGGGATTCTCATCGGTGTCATAGGTGCATTTGCTATCTGCGGAGCATTGGGATTTCCGGCACAAGTACATGCAACTACTGTATTAGGAGCATCTATCTTTTCTTCGGCAGTCGGTATTTTCTTTGGACTCTATCCGGCAAAGAAAGCAGCTAAGCTCAGTCCCATCGAAGCCTTACGCCATGAATAACAATGACTTGCACTTTTTTGTAATTCCATTATAATAAAGAATAAAGAAAGGTGTGATTATCAATATGGAAGTTGAATTTGATGTGCATATGACATCTAAGATGTTATATGATTATATGCTGTATCATATGTATACGAGTTTTTCGGGTATTTTTGGTACCTTGATTGGGATTCTGTTAATTGTTAATTTTGTGATGAAGGAGAACATGATTACGCTGCTGCTTGGTATTGTTGTGATTGCGTATTTACCTTGGACATTGTTCTTAAAGGCAAAGCAGCAGATGCTCGCTACGCCAGCATTTAAAGAACCGCTTCATTATAAGATGACAGATGAGGGAGTATCGGTATCGCAAGGAGATTCAGTAGAGATGCAGACATGGGATACTATGCTTAAAGCAGTTTCTACCAGAGGCAGTATCTTATTATATACCTCCAAGGGCAAGGCTTCTATTTTCCCGAGAAAGGACTTACAGGGGCAGACTGCCGGTGTGATAGAGATGATCTCTACTCATATGCCTCCGAACAAAGTGAAGATAAGGGCATAGCATATGACGATAGAGACATGGAGCGCAAAAGAGACCTATGCCTTGGGTGCAGAGATAGGTAAACTTGCTCAGGCAGGAGAAGTCTATACACTGGATGGTGACTTAGGGGTAGGCAAAACAGTATTTACGCAGGGCGTCGCAAAGGGGCTTGGGATAGAAGAACCTATTACCAGTCCAACCTTTACGATTGTACAGATCTACGAGACCGGCAGACTACCCTTCTATCACCTAGATGTGTATCGCATTGGTGATATTGAAGAAATGGATGAAATAGGATATGAGGATTATGTCTATGGAGATGGAGTGTGCTTTATCGAATGGGCAAATATCATCAAAGAAATTTTACCAAAGGATTGCAAACATATTACGATAGAGAAGGACTTAGCCAAAGGCTTTGATTATCGCAGCATTACAATACAGGAGGCACAGAATGAAGATAGTAGCAATTGATAGTTCTGGTTTAACAGCATCGATTGCAGTGGTAGAAGATGATATTCTACTGGCAGAATACACGATTCAATATAAAAAGACACATTCACAGACACTACTCCCGATGATGGAAGCCATTACCAAGATGATAGAATTGGATCTGGATACCATAGATGCGATTGCTGTGGCAGCAGGACCGGGTTCTTTTACAGGACTTCGCATCGGTTCCGCAACAGCCAAAGGAATGGGACTGGCTTTAAAAAAACCATTGATAGCTGTTCCGACATTAGATGCCCTGGCGTATAATCTTTACGGCACAAATCAACTTATTTGTCCCATTATGGATGCCAGACGTGGACAAGTCTATACAGGTATCTATGAGTTTTGCACAACATCCATACAGGAATTGCATGTAATAGAACCACAATGTGCAGTGTCAATAGAAGATATCATAGCAAAATTAAATATGATGCAACGGGAAACCATATTTGTAGGAGATGGGATCCCAGTATATGCAGATATCCTAGGCAGAGATGTGACGGTACCCTTCAGTCTGGCACCGGCCCATAGAAATAGACAGAGTGCAGCTTCCCTTGCAGTATTGGCACAGCAATATTATCGCGAAGGAAAAACAGAAACAGCAGAGGCTCATCAACCGATTTATCTACGCTTATCACAGGCAGAACGGGAGAGGTTAGAAGCAGGGCATGATAGTCATTAGAGACATGAAATGTGAAGATGTAGCACGTGTAGCACAGATAGAAGAAGAGACTTTTTCTATGCCATGGTGTCAGAACGCTTTTTTGGAGATGCTTGCAAATGAGCATGCCCACTATCTGGTAGCAGAAGAAGATGGCTTGATTGTTGGCATCTGTGGACTTAGAGATATCCTGGGAGAAGGCGATGTGACCAATGTTGCAGTGATTTCCTCACATCGGAATCGGGGTATCGGTTATACGATGCTGGTACAGTTATTGAAAACAGGACAAAGATATGGAGTTACTGCGGTTACACTGGAAGTAAGGCAAAGTAATGTGGCTGCGATTCATCTTTATGAAAAGCTGGGATTCAAAATAGAAGGGATTCGAAAGAATTTTTACAGTGACCCACAAGAGCATGCTGCGATTATGTGGCGCAGAGAAAAAGAAGCATACGAATCAAAATAGTGGAATTTGGAATATTTTCCACTAGGTTTCCAAGATGATGCTGCGTATAATGGAGAGGTAACAATCAAACAGAATACGACAGAGAGACGTAATGTGGTACTCTTTGGAAAGGGCATGGTTATGAATATGCGTAAATATGCAGGAGCACAAAACAACGAATTGGCAGAGATAGTTTGCAATCAGTGTGGTCGTCAATTAAAAATAAAGAACGGCATTTTAAGAGAAGGATGTTTTGAAGGAACGCAAAAATTTGGATATTTTTCAAATAAGGATGGACAGGTGGAATGCTTTGACTTGTGTGAAGCTTGTTATAGGAAACTCACAAAAGAATTTACCATACCGGTAGAAGTACAAGAGGCAACGGAATATTTATAGTGAATGAGGAGACTTATGTTAGATATATGTTTGTTGGGAACAGGGGGCATGATGCCACTGCCGTATCGTTGGCTCACATCACTGATGGCACGATATAATGGTAAAAATATCTTGATTGATTGTGGAGAAGGTACACAGATCGCCATGAAAGAGAAGGGTTGGAGTCCCAAACCAATCGATGTTATGTGTTTTACGCACTATCATGCAGATCACATCAGTGGACTGCCGGGTATGCTTTTAACGATGGGGAATGCAGAACGTACAGAGCCATTGACGATGATAGGTCCCAGAGGACTTGAGCGGGTGGTGACAGCGTTACGCGTAATTTCTCCTGAATTACCTTTTCCGATTCAATTCATTGAATTGACAGAAGCAGAGCAGACCATTGAAATGGATGGTTTTCGCATTGAAGCTTTTCGTGTGAATCATAATGTGGTTTGTTACGGATATAGTATTGTAATAGATAGAATCGGTAAATTTCAACTGGATAAAGCGATTGCCCAAGGCATCGATAAAAGATATTGGAATCGTTTACAGAAAGGCGAATCCATAGAGATAGAAGGACAGGTATTTACACAGGATATGATATTGGGAGAACCACGTAAAGGCCTGAAAGTAACTTACTGCACAGATACCAGACCAACTCCCGGAATCGTGAAACATGCTCTTGGATCAGACCTGTTTATCTGCGAAGGAATGTATGGGGAACCGGAGAAGCAGCAAAAAGCGATTGAGCATAAGCATATGACTTTTTATGAGGCAGCCGATATGGCAAGGCAGGCATCAGTTACGCAGATGTGGCTAACTCATTACAGCCCATCCTTGATGAGACCGGAAGAATATATGAATGAAGTTCGTAAGATTTTCCCACATGCAATCGCAGGCAAAGATGGGAAGACAACAGAATTGCGATTCGAGGAGGACTAGATACGATGAAGCGATTTAAAGGGGTAAAAGGAACCATTATCTTAATCATTATGATAGCCTTAATTGCCGGCTACTATTTCTATCTGTCTAACCGTGAATTACCGGTTAAAGAGACCATTGAAACAACAGCGGTACAGAATGCTCTTTTGCGTGATTTGGAACAATCCTATCCGCCGTCCCCCAAAGAAGTGGTTAAATATTATTTTGAGATTACCAAATGCTTCTATAATGAAACATATACAGAAGACGAGCTGCGTTTACTGGCACTTAAGATAAGAGAACTCTATGATGCTGAATTGGTTGCAAACCAAACAGAAGAAGAATATTTAATCAGTATACAGACAGATATTAATACATTTAAAGAAAAGAACTATACCATATCCAGTTATGCCACTGCGGCAAGTACGGATGTGGAATATTATTCCGTGGATGGATATGAGTTTGCTAAACTAAACTGTGCGGTTACGATTCGCGAAGGCACTACATTACAACCAACAAACGAGAGATTCTTACTTAGAAAGGATGAAGACGGTCATTGGAAAATCTACGGATGGGATCTGGCCGAAATCACAACACCAAATGAATAAAGAGGATATATTAATATTAGCGATTGAAAGTTCCTGTGATGAGACCGCCGCTGCTGTTGTACGCAATGGAAGAGAGGTCTTATCAAATATTATTTCTTCTCAGATAGCCCTGCATACTCTCTATGGTGGAGTCGTACCTGAGATAGCATCCAGAAAACATATCGAGAAGATTAACCAGGTAATTGAAGAAGCATTAGCAGAAGCAAAAGTCACCTTACAGGATATCACTGCTATTGCAGTAACTTATGGTCCCGGACTGGTTGGAGCACTTTTAGTGGGAGTATCCGCAGCGAAGGCCATTAGTTTTGCAACGGGTATTCCCTTGATTGGGGTGCATCATATTGAGGGTCACATCAGTGCTAATTATATCGAAAATAAACAATTGGAACCGCCTTTTATCTGTTTGGTGGTATCTGGGGGGCATTCACATCTGGTGATTGTACATGGCTATGGCTCTTATGAGATAATCGGACGTACCAGAGATGATGCGGCAGGAGAAGCTTTTGACAAAGTAGCTAGAGCAATTGGATTAGGATATCCGGGCGGACCTAAGATAGATAAAGTCGCAAAGGAAGGTAATCCAACAGCCATTCATTTTCCGAGAGCTAAAGTCGAAGGCTCAGTTTATGATTTTAGTTTCAGTGGACTAAAATCTGCAGTACTCAATTATCTTAATTCCTGTCAGATGAAAGGAGAAGAAGTCAATACTGCGGATGTGGCGGCTTCTTTTCAGGCAGCAGTCGTGGATGTGCTGGTAAGTCATGCCCTTTTAGCTACTGAAGAATATGGAATCAATAAATTTGCAATCGCCGGAGGAGTTGCCTCTAACTCAGCACTGCGCGCAGCTTTTGAAGAAGCCTGTATAGCAAAAAAAATAGAATTCTACCATCCATCGCCGATATACTGCACTGATAATGCAGCGATGATAGGAGTGGCAGGATACTATGAATACCTGGCAGGCAACAGAAGCGGATATGATCTCAATGCGGTTCCCGGTCTTAAATTAGGAGAACGATAAATGGAATATACAACTGCAATTATTTTGGCAGCAGGAGCCGGAAAAAGGATGCATGCAGACTGCAGAAAACAATACCTTTTATTAGAAGAGAAGCCTCTATTGTATTATGCAATCAAGGCATGTGAACAAGCGGACTGCATCCGGTCGATTGTACTGGTGGTCGGCACAGGCGAAGAATCCTACGTCAGAGAGCAGATCGTAGAAGCCTATGACTGCCACAAAGTGGAGGCGATTGTAGCAGGTGGAGCAGAAAGATACCATTCTGTTGCTGCCGGCCTTGAAGCACTGGCAAAGATGAGAGAACAGGGATATCTCTGCGATTATGTATTGATCCATGACGGTGCAAGACCTTTTCTGACAGAAGATATCTTAACCAGAGGTTTGGCTGGTGCCAGAGAATATGGAGCCTGCGTGATAGGCATGCCGGTTAAGGACACCATTAAAATAGCAGATAGCGAGGGCTATATCGCTACTACACCGAACAGAAACCAAGTCTGGATGATACAGACACCACAGATATTCTCCTATACTTTAGTGAAGCATGCTTATGAGCAGCTACTGTGTCATGAAGAAGAATTGTTACAGCAGGGAATCCATATTACGGATGATGCTATGGTGGTGGAGACTTATACCGATACGCAGATAAGACTGATAAAAGGCTCTTATCAAAATATCAAAATAACGACGCCGGAGGACTTACAGATTGCAGAGGTATTCCTTCGTGCAGAAAGAAAAGAAAAATTCACAAATGTTGTTGACACGAAAAAATAAAAATGATAGAATACAACTTGTCGCTGTATAAACGACAACACCTTTGGAGAGGTATCGAAGTGGTCATAACGAGGCGGTCTTGAAAACCGTTTGTCCGCAAGGGCGCGAGGGTTCGAATCCCTCCCTCTCCGCTATCTATAGTCACAACCACTATACATAATTAAGCTATTTAAGCTTTTGGAGAAGTACCCAAGAGGTTGAAGGGGCTCCCCTGGAAAGGGAGTAGAACGTTAATAGCGTTGCGAGGGTTCGAATCCCTCCTTCTCCGTTTAGAGTCACAAAAAGAATATTAAAAAGTGATTGACAAGTGATTGTACAATATGCTAGAATGTTCAAGCTGACCTATGCAAATGAACCTTGAGAATGGAATCAACAGATTCCTAGGAACTCGATTCCTAAACAGTAAT
>JAVVVE010000032.1:0-21530 GCA_036652815.1 Lachnospiraceae bacterium | reverse complement strand
AAAATAATGGATAATGCTTTGGTAAGTGCGGCAACACTGTCACATCGATATATTACGGATCGTTTTCTCCCGGACAAAGCGATAGATTTGGTAGATGAAGCTTGTGCATTGATTAAGACAGAGCTGGATTCTATGCCAACAGAGCTGGATGAGTTACAACGACGTGTCATGCAGATGGAGATAGAAGAGGCGGCTTTAAAGAAAGAAGATGACAGATTAAGCACAGAACGTTTGCAGACCTTGCAGAGAGAATTGGCAGAATTAAAAGAAGAATTCAATAATCGAAAAGCACAATGGGATAATGAAAAAGCTTCGGTAGAGAAGTTATCTAAGTTACGTGAAGAGATTGAAGCGATGAATAGCCAGATTCAGATTGCACAAAGAGAAGGCAATCTGGAACAGGCAGCAGAATTGAGCTATGGGAAATTACCAACGCTGAAGCAGCAATTAGAGATAGAAGAAGAAAGAGTCAAGGAATCCAAGCTATCCCTCGTACATGAGAGTGTATCAGAGGAAGAGATCGCAAAGATTATTTCCCGTTGGACAGGGATTCCGGTTGTCAAATTGACAGAAGGCGAACGCAATAAGACGTTACATCTGGAGGAGGAACTTCATCAGCGTGTTGTTGGGCAAGAGGAAGGTGTTACCAAAGTATCGGAAGCGATTATGCGTTCCAAAGCCGGTATTAAAGATCCCGGTAAACCAATCGGGTCATTCTTATTCTTAGGTCCCACAGGAGTAGGTAAAACCGAACTGGCAAAAGCACTTGCAGTAGCTTTATTTGATGATGAGAATAATATAGTCCGCATTGATATGAGTGAGTATATGGAGAAATATTCGGTATCTAGGCTCATAGGGGCACCTCCCGGATATGTGGGTTATGAAGAAGGGGGACAGTTGACTGAAGCAGTCAGAAGAAAGCCTTATTCAGTCGTTTTATTTGATGAGATTGAAAAAGCACATCCGGATGTTTTTAATGTACTGCTACAAGTTTTAGATGATGGACGTATTACAGATTCACAGGGACGAACAGTAGATTTTAAGAATACCATCTTAATCATGACCTCTAATATAGGGGCAGCTTATTTGTTAGATGGTATCACAGAAGAAGGGCTGATTAGTGCGGAAGCAGAAAGTGCTGTTATGAATGATCTGCGGAATCATTTCAGACCGGAGTTTTTAAATCGATTGGATGAGACTATCCTATTTAAACCTTTGACCAAAGAGAATATAGGTGGTATTATTCATTTAATTATAGAGGATCTGAATCAGCGCATTGTAGATCGGGAATTGCGTATTGTATTGTCAGATGCAGCACAGAAGTATATTGTAGAGCATGCGTATGATCCGGTCTATGGAGCCAGACCATTAAAGCGTTATATTCAAAAGAATATAGAGACGCTGGTGGCTAAACTGATACTGGAGGACAAGGTAGAAGCAGGGGATAAGATCCTGATCGATGTTACAGATGAGATGTTAACGGCAGTTGCACAGGGGGATAGCATATGATTCCACAAGATCCTATGATATTGTTGAGCTTTTTGAATCAATTATTACGCGATAAGTACCGTGATTTGGAGCAGTTATGTGAGGATATGGAATTAACACAATCCGAGCTGACTGCACAGATGGCGGGGATTGATTATCACTATGATAAGGAACAGAATCAATTCAAATAGGAAGGCATATGGTTATTAATATGTCAATGAAGTATGAAGGGCAAACAATCAAAATAGAGGTAGATGGTGAGATACTCAAACTGCAGCAGGGGGAGAGTATCTTTGCTATGCTTCAAAGGCAGGAGAAACTTTCTCTTGCTTTTTGTGGTGGCAGAGGAATCTGCGGAAGATGTCGCATCAGATTCTTAGAGAATCCGACGATGCCGGCTGCTATGGACAGAACTTTTTTTACACCGGAGGAATTACGTACAGGTATGCGTTTGGCTTGCCTTTCCAAACCAAAATCTGACTGCAGGGTACAGCTTTGTTTTCCCATACAGACGGATCGGGAAGTGGTAACAGATTGTCGGTTGTCTGCTCCAAAAGCAACAGGAGATGGTTCTGCTTTGATCGCCATTGATCTCGGGACGACGACGATTGCCATGCAATGCTTGTCCATCTTGGAAGGCACCATATTAGGGGAGTATTGTGCGATGAATCCCCAAAGACAATATGGTGCGGACGTGGTCTCCAGGATGGATGCCAGTAATGCCGGACACGGTATTTCCTTACAGCGGCTTGTAAAAGAAGAGCTAAGGAAGGGAATCACTTCTTTAACGTTGGATAAAAATATGCCGATTATCTTGGCCGGGAATACGGTAATGGAACATCTGCTTCTGGGCTACGATGTGCATGGATTGAGTCAATATCCATTTCAACCGATTGATATAACACAAAAGATATTGGAATTAGATGGATACCATATTGTAATCATGCCATGTATTTCAGCGTTTGTAGGTGCAGATATTACAGCAGGATTATTAGCTGTGCAGATTCAGGAGACTGATAAAACGAACCTGTTTCTGGATCTTGGAACCAATGGGGAGATGGCGATTGCTAATCGCAAGCATATCTTATGCACAGCGTCTGCAGCAGGTCCTGCTTTTGAGGGAGGTATCACTGCACAGATACCGGGTACCGATATGATTGCACTTACAGCACAATTACTGGAACAAGGGATCATCGATGCATCGGGGTTGATGAAAGAACCTTATTTTACACATGGATATGATAGATATGGTATTCTGATCAGACAATCTGATATCAGAGATTTACAGATGGCAAAAGCAGCGGTAGCAGCAGGCATTTCAATGCTGATGAAGCAATGGAACGTGTCTTTTGGGGAGATTGACAGGGTATATCTGGCCGGTGGCTTTGGATATTACTTAGATGTTCGATATGCGAAAGAGATAGGATTAGTTCCGGCAGAATTAGCAGATAAAGTAGTCGCTGTCGGTAACACATCCCTGTATGGAGCTTATTTATATGGGAAGGAGCAGAGGCAGGGCTGCTACCCAAGTGAAACGGTCACCGGGATGCTTGCCTGTACCGAGAGTATGAACTTAGCAGAACAGGTAGGCTTCGAGCAGCGATATCTGTCTGAACTGGATTTTCCTGTTGAAGAATTGTAGGTTTTATGAATGAGTGCAAGCTATTATGACATACACTAGACAAAGAACATAATGGAGCAGCAGGTGTATGAATTTAAAGAAACGCTGCATTTTATTCTTGATGATGGATCTGCTGGTAGCAGGAATCTTATATACACAAATACGTGCGGAACATAGAGAAGAGAACAGAAATCAAAATGTAATGGCAGCAGCAAACATAAAAGAGTCTGACAGGAAGGGCAGGATATGCCTTACTTTTGATGATGGGCCAAGTCCAGTCTATACAAAGCAATTATTAGATGGTCTGGCAGAACGGGGTGTAGTGGCTACGTTTTTTGTGACGGGAAAGAATGTGGATTTATATCCGAAGATAATTAAGAGGATGCAGGATGAGGGGCATCTCATTGGCAATCATACCTATCACCATACCCAATTGACCGCAGTGAATGCCGATTCTTTTGAAACGGAGATTACCAGGACGAATGCATCTATCCGAAAGGTAACAGGAGAAGAGACTATCTTCATTAGACCCCCTTATGGTTCCTGGGATAAGAAATATGAAAAAAAATTAAATATGTTTCCGGTTCTATGGACGATAGACCCACTGGACTGGTGCAGTACCGATGCAGACTGTGTTGCGAGGAAAGTAGTGACGAAGGTACGGGAAAATGATATAATTCTGTTGCATGACTGCTATGATTCCAGTGTAAAAGCAGCATTTTTAATTGTGGATGAGTTAAAAAAGCAGGGGTATGAATTTGTGACAGTAGATGAGATCTTATTTGACTAGAGCACAAAAGGAGTGTACAGGCTATGGATTTATTTGAATATATGAGAAGTACCAATAGGGAGAAAGAGTCTCCTCTTGCGGCAAGAATACGCCCAACTACTTTGGAAGAAGTGGTTGGGCAGAAGCATATTATTGGCAAGGATAAATTACTGTATCGAGCTATTAAGGCGGATAAGATAAGCTCTATTATCTTTTATGGACCTCCGGGAACCGGTAAAACAACACTGGCTAAGGTCATAGCTAATACGACCAGTGCAGAATTTAAGCAGATTAATGCAACGGTTTCGGGTAAAAAAGATATGGAAGAAGTCGTTACAGAAGCTAAGAATGTACAGGGTATGTATGGAAAGAAAACGATCTTATTTATTGATGAAATCCATCGTTTTAATAAAAGCCAGCAGGATTATCTACTGCCCTATGTGGAAGATGGAACGATTGTACTCATCGGAGCCACTACAGAGAATCCTTATTTTGAAGTGAATGGGGCGCTGATCTCACGTTCTATTGTATTTGAACTGGAACCGTTAGACAAAGCAGACATCAGAGAATTATTGAATCGAGCTGTTTATGATAAAGAAAAAGGCATGGGGGCTTATGAGGCACAGATTGACGAAGACGCCATGGAATTTTTATCTGAGATTGCGGGAGGAGATGCCAGACACGCATTAAATGCGATAGAACTGGGTATTATGACAACAACACGCAGTGCAGATGGCAAAATCCATATTACGGAGGAAGTAGCGGCGGAATGTATTCAAAAACGAGTGGTTCGCTATGACAAGACGGGTGACAATCATTATGACACCATATCTGCATTTATTAAGAGCATGCGTGGCAGTGATGCCAATGCGGCAGTATATTATCTGGCAAAGATGTTATATGCCGGAGAAAGTGTGACTTTTATCGCCAGGAGGATAATGATATGTGCGTCAGAAGATGTAGGCAATGCTGATCCACAGGCATTACAGGTAGCGGTAGCGGCCTCGCAGGCGGTAGAACGTATCGGGATGCCGGAAGCACAGATTATCCTGGCACAGGCTGCAGCTTACGTAGCAAGTGCACCTAAGAGCAATGCGGCAGTTGTGGCGATAGAACAGGCAATGGAAGTTGTGAAGCAAACAGGAAATTTATCGATTCCATCGCACTTGCAGGATGCACATTATAAGGGGGCAGCAAAATTGGGACATGGTATTGGTTATCTTTATGCACATGATTATAAGAATAATTATGTGGAACAGCAATATCTGCCATATGAACTACAGGGAAAGGAATTCTACACACCGAGTGGCAATGGTTATGAGAAAAAGATAAGAGAGCATATGAAACGAATCAAAGAGGAAGCATCGCAGCAATCGGACCTAAAAGAAGACAGGTAGGATGAATTGAGGGAAAGAGGGAAAAAGGATGTACCAAGAAGAAAATGCAGGTAAGACAAAAGTACAAAGACTGTATCTGATTTCGTTTGATGCGTGTGGAGCAGAAGATTTGGAAATGATGCGTTCCCTGCCTAACTTTGGCAGGGTTATGGAGAGGGCAGCTATCTGTGAGCGGGTAGCCAGTGTCTATCCATCTTTAACTTATCCCGCACATACTTCCGTTATAACCGGAAAAATGCCAAAGCATCATGGTGTTGTGAATAATACGTTACTACAACCAAACAGACCTACTCCTGACTGGATGTGGCAGAGAAAATATATTAAAGGAACCACGCTGTACGACGAGATGCTACAGCGTGGGTGGACGGTAGCTTCCCTCTTATGGCCGGTCACAGCTAAAAGCAAGATCACCTATAATTTGCCGGAGGTAATGGCAAACAGACCGTGGCAGAGCCAAATGACAGTATCGGCGATGAATGGCAGTCTTGCCTACCAATTAGAATTAAATAAGAAGTTCGGAAAATTAAGGGATGGGATCCACCAACCGGCATTGGATCATTTTACTCATGCATCGGCTCTTCATACGATAGAGAAATATCATCCCAACATGATGCTGATTCATTATACAGATGTGGATACGAACAGACATATCTATGGGGTGCATCATAAGAAAGTAACAGAAGCGATGAAACGTCATGATGTGAGACTGGGAGAATTGCTGCAATGCATAGAACGAACAGGACGCTTAGACGGAACGTGGCAAGATACAACGATTGTATTGTTAGGAGATCATTATCAACAGGATACGACGAATATCGTATATCTAAATTATCTATTGCGGGAGCATGGCTTATTGACCACACAGGATGATCGGATCACCTCGTATCGTGTGATTGCCAAAAACTGCGATGGGTCTTGTTACCTATATCTGAATGCACATAGTGCCATAGAGCGAGAGCAGATTATGACAGAATTAGAGACAGTACTGTCTCTCCTTAAAAAAGATGAAAAGTACGGTGTTTCCCACATTTATACAGGAAAAGAAGCAGGGGAACTGGGAGCAGATGACACCTGTGCTTATATGATAGAGGCAAAACAGGGGTACTACTATCTGGATGAATTTGATGTATTAACCAGACCGGTCAATGAGGAAAAGAAACATAAAATGAGAGCGACACATGGCTATTTACCGACGAATCCGGCGTATCAGACATTCTTCATGGCAATGGGGTGCGGCATTCGAGAAGGGATTAAGATAGATGCCATGAATCTGTGGGATGAGGGCACAACACTGGCAAGACTCCTGGGCGTTAGCTTAGGAGAAGTAGACGGACGTATCATAACGGAATTATTATCAGATAGCTAGAAGAGGGTTGTAGTCAGATATTGATAGACTTCCTGATTTTTCTTCATCCAATGATCACAGATAGAGACAGCCAGTTCTTCTAAGGGAACAGATAGCTTAAGGTCCACTAAAGTGATACCTTTTTCCTGCGCAGACAGATGCACTTCATATCCGCCTGCGGTTGATTTGTAATAATCAGAGAGTACAGAATTCTCATTGCGCAGTTCGAGTTTGTGGTTCCATAGGTAATCATCAATGTCTTTTTTTAAACCTTCATTGAGTCGATTAGAAAAGAAAGTCAAGGTATCCTGCCCTTCTGCTGTAATGGACAGATAGGTGCGGTTGCGGATGGTTTTGGCTGTAATAAGATCGGCATCGGTTAAGATGGATAATATCTGTTGAAGATTTAGAAAGTTTGTATATTCCTGTCCCAAGATGAATTCATCTAATTGAGTCTTGGTCAGTGGAAAATCAACGCGGCTTAACATATAAAGAACGATTAATTTATAGACAATATCCGTATCCTGTATCATAGCGATAACACAACCTTTCTATTAGGATGGCACAACCATTAGGATGGCACAACAATGTGAGACTTCACAGCACAGGCTACTGCGTCAGCTACCTGTGGATGAAAAGCTGCCGGCATAATATTATCTTCTGAGAGCTCCGAGTCAGGAACCAAACCGGCGATTGCAATGGCAGCAGCCAACTGCATAGCTTCTGTAATCTGTGTGGCACGTCCTTCTAAAGCACCTTTAAAGATGCCCGGAAAAGCCACAACGTTATTTATTTGATTAGGATAATCGGAACGCCCGGTTCCAACGATTCTGGCACCGGCGGCTTTGGCAAGCTCAGGCATAATCTCAGGAACGGGATTGGCCATGGCAAATAAAATCGCATCATGATTCATAGCAGATACCATGTCGGCAGATACAATATTTGGTGCAGAGACACCGATGAAGATATCGGCTCCTTTTAGAGCATCTGCGAGAGTTCCCTGTTCTTGAAACGGATTTGTAAGAGGCATCATCTTTTGCTGCATCCAATTTAATCCTTCGGTCTGTTTGGATAATATCCCTGATTTATCAGATAATATTACATTCGTGAAGCCATAAGTCAACAGGAGTCTGGTAATGGCGATTCCGGCACTGCCGGCTCCATTGACAACGACTTTACAGGCTTCTTTTGTTTTGTCAACGATTTTCAAAGCATTGATAATACCGGCTAACACAACAATAGCAGTGCCATGCTGATCGTCATGAAAGACAGGAATGGAGAGAATCTGCTGTAATCGCTCTTCTATCTCAAAGCAACGGGGAGCACTGATATCTTCTAAGTTAATGCCACCATAGGCAGGTGCTAAATAGGTAATGGTTTTAATCAGTTCTTCGGTATCCTGTGTATCCAGACAAATAGGAACTGCATTGACACCACCAAATTCTTTAAATAAGACAGCTTTACCTTCCATGACGGGCATAGCAGCAAGGGAACCTATATTACCAAGGCCAAGTACGGCACTTCCATCTGAGATGACAGCAATGGTGTTGGATTTCTGCGTATATAGATAAGCGGCTTCCGGATCCTGTGCTATTATCTTACAAGGTTCTGCAACTCCGGGAGTATAAGCCAGTGCTAAATCCTCTCTGGTTCTGACCGGTACTTTTGAAGTGATTTCTAGTTTTCCCTGCCACTTTTTATGTAATTGTAGTGCCTGCTCCTGTATTGTCATTGAAATTACCTTATCCTTTATTTGTTATCATTACGTTAGATTCTGTTCTTCATCATATAATAATTGATTTTACTTATCAAGAGTAAAGTGTAAATTAGTACTTGCTTTTCAGAAAAGCCTATGCTACAATATCCACCAGTGACAAACAACTGTATTTGCTACACGGACACAGACTTGAAACGCAGGGAGTTGAATGTAAGATGGATGAGTCGGAATATTATGTAGTAAGGCAGAAAGCACTGCCTGAGGTATTACAAAAGGTTGTGGAAGCCAAACGTTTATTGGACTCAGGAAAAGTCAAGACGGTTCAAGAAGCGGTTGATAAAGTAGGGATTGGCAGAAGTTCTTTTTATAAATATCAAGAAGATATCTTTCCTTTTCATGACAATACGCAGGGAAGAACCATTACGTTTACGTTTCAAATGGATGATGAACTGGGATTATTATCGGATGTGCTTAAGATAGTGGCGGAATTCGGAGCCAATATCCTAACGATTCATCAGAGTATACCTATTAATGGAACCGCATCGTTGAGCATCAGTATACAGGTGCTGCCGACGACAGGTGATTTGTCCAAGATGGTAGATACCATAGAGAAACAGAATGGGGTTCATTATGTAAAAATCATCGCCAAGGAATAATAAATATAGAAGGGAAATGAAATTATTATGATAAACGTAGCAGTGTTAGGATATGGAACAGTCGGATCGGGAGTTGTAGAAGTGATTCATAAGAATCAGGAAATCGTTAATAAGAAGGCCAAAGATGAAGTGTGTGTGAAGTACGTATTAGATCTACGGGAATTTGAAGGAGATCCGGTACAAAAAATATTGGTACATGATGTAAATGTGATTTTGGAGGATACAGAAGTAGATGTAATCTGCGAAACGATGGGAGGAGTAGAACCTGCCTATACCTTTACTAAGAAAGCATTGATGAGTGGTAAAAGTGTATGTACTTCCAATAAAGAGCTGGTGGCGAACCATGGTTCTGAATTAATCAAAATAGCACATGAGCATAATTGTAATTACCTGTTTGAAGCCAGCGTAGGCGGAGGTATTCCGATTATCAGACCATTGAATGCCAGCTTGACACCGGAGAAGATCATCGGTATTACCGGCATCTTAAATGGAACGACTAATTATATCTTAAGCAAGATGGCAGCAGTCGGTGCGAATTATGAGGATGTGTTACAGGAAGCACAGCAGAAGGGATATGCGGAGAAAAATCCTTCGGCTGATGTGGACGGATTGGATGCAGGTAGAAAAATCGCTATTTTATCATCGCTCATGTATGGCAAAACAGTTCATTACGAAGATATCTATACAGAAGGCATCACTAAGATTACGGCAGCTGATTTTGTATATGCAAAGAAGATGGGTACCGCTATTAAATTGCTGGCAATCAGCAAAGACTTAGGCAATGAGTATTTTGCTATGGTTGCACCTTTTATGATTCAGGATACCAATCCTCTCTTTCATGTCAATGATGTATTTAATGGGATTCTGGTACATGGTAATATGCTGGGCAACACGATGTATTATGGTGCGGGAGCCGGCAAACTGCCGACAGCCAGTGCAGTAGTAGGAGATGTGATTGATTGTGCAAGACATATAGGAAAGAGCATTACCTGTTTCTGGGATGAAGAGCCACTGGCTTTAACCAGTATAGACAATGCGAGACGAAGATTCTTTATCCGGATACAAGGTAAGCTTATGGAACAACGCTCACAGATGGAATCGTTGTTTGGTCAGGCAGATGCATCTGATGAACTTAAGGTAATAGAAGTGCCTGAATATCCAGAGGAGTTTGCCGTCGTGACTCCTGTTATGTCAGAGAAAGAATATAAAGAAAAGGTAGCACAGATCCGCGGATTTATCAGTATGATACGTATGGAAGCATAGAAAGGATATGGTTATTAAGATGAAATATATAGTGGTTCTCGGAGATGGTATGGCAGATGAACCGATTGCACAGTTAGAGAATAAGACACCTCTTGAATATGCGAAGACACCTACGATGGATGCACTTAGCAAACAGGCAGAGATCGGATTGGTTCATACGATCCCGAAGGGTATGAAACCGGGGTCAGATACAGCGAATCTATCGGTACTTGGTTATGATCCACAGATTTATTATTCGGGGCGTTCGCCATTGGAGGCATTGAGTATTGGAGTGCCAATGAAAGATACCGATATTGCACTTCGTTGTAATATTGTTACGCTGTCAGAAGACGAACCTTTTGAAGAAAAAACGATCATCGATCATAGTTCTTCTGAGATTAGTACGGAAGATTGTGCGATCTTGTTAGATGCAGTTCGTGCAGAATTGGAAAATGAAACCTACCGATTCTATGTAGGAACAAGCTATAGGCATTGTCTTATCTGGAATCAGGGACAGGTAATCGAATTGGCACAGCCTCATGATATCCTGACTCGTGTGATAGGACCATATCTACCAAAGGATGAAACATTGCGGGCAATGATGAAACGAAGCTACGATATTTTGGTTCACCATCCGATTAATCTAAAACGAAAAGAACAGGGTCTGCATCCTGCAAATTGCTGCTGGTTCTGGGGAGCAGGTACGAAACCACAATTGACTTCTTTTACGGAAAAAACCGGGAAACGAGGGATGATGATATCGGCAGTCGATCTACTCAAAGGCATCGCGGTAGGTGCAGGTATGGGTGTTAGTATCGTGGATGGTGCCAATGGAGGACTGCATACGAATTATGAAGGTAAAACACAGGCGGCTATCAAAGCATTAACAGAAGATGGATACGATTTTGTATACATTCATATAGAAGCACCGGACGAGATGGGACATCAAGGCAGCGTGGAACGTAAAGTTCAGGCAATTGAATACTTAGACAGTAGAGTCGTCAAACCTTTAACAGAAACTTTGCAGGCACAGGGGGTAGCGTATCGGTTATTACTCCTGCCGGATCATCCGACTCCGATATGTGTCAGAACACATACATCAAATCCGGTACCCTATCTGCTCTATGACAGTACCAGATTAGAATCTCACACCTGGAATTATAATGAGAAAGAGTGCTTGGAGAGTGGCAATGATATCGCTAAGGGAGATACAATTCTTGCGTATTTATTTTCAAGATAAGAAAATGAGGAGATAAAACTATGTTAGTTGTGAAGAAATTTGGCGGAAGTTCAGTAGCCAACAAAGAAAGAATCTTTAATGTAGCGAGGCGGTGTGCAGAGGAATACCGGAAAGGCAATAATTTGATTGTAGTGCTGTCTGCTATGGGAAAACAAACCGATGAATTAATCGCATTGGCAAAGGATATCAATCCAAATCCTTCCAAGCGGGAACTCGATATGTTATTAACAACAGGTGAGCAGACTTCGGTTGCCTTGCTGTCCATGGCATTTGATGTGCTTGGTATTCCGGCGATTTCCTTAAATGCATTTCAAATAGAGATGCATACCACTTCCGCTTATGGTAATTCCAGATTAAAAAGAATCGATTCAGAACGTGTGTTACATGAACTGGATCAGCGTAAGATCGTTGTCGTGACAGGCTTTCAGGGAGTCAATAAGTATGATGATTATACAACCTTGGGACGTGGAGGATCAGATACTACAGCAGTTGCATTGGCGGCTTCCCTCAATGCTGATTTATGTGAAATCTATACAGATGTGGACGGTGTCTATACTGCGGATCCAAGATTTGTCAAAAAGGCAAGAAAATTAAAAGAAATTACTTACGATGAGATGTTAGATCTTGCAACGCTGGGAGCAGGAGTGTTGCATAACAGATCCGTAGAATTAGCCAAAAAATATGGGGTACAGCTTATTGTACGTTCCAGTTTAACCAATGAAGAGGGAACAATTGTTAAGGAGGATGTAAAAGTGGAAAGAATGTTAGTAAGCGGTGTAGCCGTTGATAAAAATGCAGCCAGAATCTCAGTCGTAGGATTAAGTGATAAACCGGGTACCGCATTTCGTTTATTTGATGTATTGGCAAAAGCCTATATTAATGTCGATATGATCCTTCAATCGGTAGGACGTAACAATACCAAAGATATCTCCTTCACGGTTGACTGCGATGCGGCAGATGAAGCGATGAAAGTAATAGAAGACAGTAAGAGCAGATTAAATCCGGAACATGTGGAAGTAGAGAAGAATGTTGCCAAGGTATCGGTAGTCGGTGCAGGTATGATGTCCAATCCGGGTGTCGCTGCAAAGATGTTTGAAAGTTTGTTTAATGCAAATATCAACATTAAGATGATATCCACTTCTGAAATCAGAGTCACCGTATTAATAGAAGAAGCAGAAGCGGTAAAAGCAATGAATGCAGTACATGATGCTTTTGGATTAGAAGACTAAACAGACAGCTTAATAAAATCAAGAAAAACAGAGGGACTTCCGCATCAGTTTATTATTTATAGAAACTGATACGGAAGTTTTTCCTTAAGTTCTTCTTAATATTGTGATATTTCTTTATTTATCGCTACTCAAAATAGAGAAGGGTGTGTTATAATAAGCAAAATGTTGTCAAAGACAACTGTATATTAAAAAATAGCGAGGAATCAAAGTGAAGAATAAGGCAGAGCCTGTGATTCAAGTGAAGAACTTATATAAGATATACAAAGTGGGCGATGAAAAGGTGCATGCACTCGACGGAGTTGGGTTCTCTATCTATAAGGGAGAATTCTGTGCGATTGTGGGGACATCCGGATCCGGTAAATCCACCTTGCTTAATATGCTAGCCGGATTGGAGGCTCCTACCAAGGGCGAGATAGTCATTGCGGGTGAGCATATGGAAAAGAAGAGCGAGAACCAATTGGTTAAGTTTCGAAGAGAGCATATTGGTTTTATCTTTCAATCCTTTAATCTGATGGGAACCATGAATGCAGTTGAGAATGTAGCACTACCGCTTACCTTTCAGGGGATGGACAGGAAATTACGGATACAGAAAGCCAATGAAGCCTTGGACATGGTTGGTCTGAAACCACATAAAAAACATAGACCGACACAGATGTCAGGTGGTCAGCAACAACGTGTCGGTGTGGCAAGAGCACTGGTGGTGCAGCCTGAGATTATCTTTGCGGATGAACCGACCGGTAATCTGGATTCCAATACATCCAAGGAAATGCTGGAACTGATGCAAAAGGTAGTGAGAGAACAGCAGCAGACTTTGGTTATGGTTACGCATGATAATCATCTGGCAAATTTTGCAGACAGAATATTTCATATCAGAGACGGTAAGATCATCAAGATAGAGAATAAGAAAGAAAATAGAATAGAGTTTGAGATAGAAAGGCTGGGAGAAGACGAATGAGAAGAATCGTAAGAGGATTATGTATGGCACTATGCTGTATGATGTTAGGCGGGACAGCCATTACTGCTCATGCAGTAAGCGGCAATGCAGTCGAGACAGCGGATAATGCATCTAATGAAACAAGAAGTAAATATTATGCACAGTTGATTAATTTTAAAAATAATCTATACATTATTAATACGGTGAGCCCGGAAGCAAAGGCAAAGATCGACAAACTGTATGCCAGTGCCAATACCTATATTGCCAATAATAAACTAACGGAAGTTGAGATAGCATCTTATGTAGGTACGATCCAATCACAGATGTCAGCTATTGTATCTGCTGATACTTCCATTAAACCAACGACTACGAAGGAGTTTCTGGCAGTGGGAGACACCGTAGCGACACCGGAAGCCCAGTATGGAAAAGAAGTGGCGATCATCCTGCCAATTATCAATCTCGGAGAAGAGAATATTACGAATATCGTAGTAACACCTACGACTTCACCATTGGTAGCAGAGTGGCCATTTGAACTTGATAAAACCAGTTATTCACAGGTGGTGGAGGACTTGCCGGGAAATAAGAATAAAGAAGATGCGACTAAAAACAGACGTGAAGTCGGCTATTATTTTAAAACAAGGGCAGATGTACTGAATGGATATTATAAATTGGAATATACGTTAACCTATACAGTCAATAATACGATTGAGACAACGAAATTAACGACCTATGTACATACGATAGGTGCTCCGGGCAGCGGCAATATAGATCAGGGAAAAGATACTACGACGAAAGCCTCCACACCGCGTATTGTCGTGACAGGATTTGAGACAACACCGGCAGTAGTCAATGCAGGCGATACTTTTATGCTTAATGTACATGTGAAAAACACCTCTAAGAGAACAGCAGTCTCTAATGTAGAGTTTGATTTGGAGGCAGCACAGGAGGGTAAAGATGAGACCGCAGTTTATTCTGCATTTTTACCGACCTCAGGTTCCAATACGGTCTATATAGAACAGATCCCAATTGAGGGAACTGCGGTTCTGAGCATTGAGATGACGGCTAAGGTGGATTTGGCACAGAAGCCATATGTATTAAATATTAAGATGCATTATGAAGATGATAAATATAACCCATATGATGCAACGACCAGTGTATCCATCCCGGTAAAGCAAGAGGCTAAATTTGACACCAGCACACCTGAAATCATGCCGACATCGATTATGGTAGGTGAGCAGTCTAATATTATGTTTAGTGTGTACAATACAGGAAAGACCACGTTGTACAATCTGCAGGTCAAATTTGTAGATGACAGCATTACGGGTGGAAATACCTTCGTCGGTAAAGTAGAACCGGGTGCTACGGGCAATGTAGATGCCATGGTAACCGGTCAGGCAGCCAGTATAGGTGAGGGTACCGTGAAAGCGATTATTACCTACGAGGATGCGGCCGGTAAGATAACAGAGAGTGAAAAAGAAATCAATTTATTTGTATCAGAGTCAACGCAGAACGATATGGATATGAACGGAGATATGGGTGAAGAACCTACAGATCAAAACGCATCTAAAAAAGGTCTTTTTATAACCATTGGTATTATCGTGGCAGCGATTGTAGTTCTTATTCTCATTGTGTCTTTGCTTAAACGTAAGAAAAAGAAGAAAGAAAATAAAGAGTTGGCGGCAGACCTGTTAGATTTGGATGAGATAGAGGTAACCGATGAAAAAGGAGAATAAGCATGAGAATCCTTGATTTATTACGGATGAGCTGCAGCAGTCTCTGGAAGAGAAAGTTTAGAACTTTCTTAACGGTATTGGGTGTCATAGTTGGAACTGCTTCGATAGTAGTGATGATATCCCTTGGACTGGGTCTTAATAAGAGTTCTATGGATCAGATTGAAAAATATGGTGGACTCACAACGATTACGGTAACAGAATCTTCGTCGAATGGTTCACAAGGTGGAGGCATGAAGGCCACTGCTACTGCTGCGATAGGCGGTGCAGAGGATAGTGCATCCAAGAAAAAGAAACGTTTGGATGATGCAGCAGTAGAAGAAATAAAAAAAGTACCGGGCGCGAGCACTGTTTCGCCGGTATTGTCGCTACATGTGATTGCAAGACGAGGAAGTTATGAAGCCGGTCTTAATTTGCAGGGTATGACGATTGAGGCATTACAGCAGAAGAAGCTGGTTTTAAAAGAGGGACGTTTGCCGGAAGCCAATGCCGGCAAATTAGAATTGGTATATGGTAATATGGTATTGGTTGATTTTTCTAATCCTAAAACAGGAGAAAATTATTGGTCTAATGGCAAGGTGGCGGATATAGACTTGATGAACGATCCTCTTTTTGTTATCTTTGATTCAGATGCTTATTATCAGTCACAGACACCACCTACAGATAAAAAGACAGCACCGGTACCTCCACCTAAGAAATATCTGATTGAAGGCTGTGGTCTGCTTGCGGGAGAAATCGGTGACTTTAACAACGATGCATGGAGTGTGTATTGTGATATTGAAGCCTTAGAGCTACAACTGAAAAAGGCATTTAAGAATAAAGTGATCCCGGGGCAGCCCGCCAGACCTTCCGGAAAACCATACAAAGAATTATACTATAACAGCATCTATGTCAACGTGGATGACATGAAACAACTGGAAAGTGTGCAATCAGCCATTATGGAGCTCGGATATCAGGCAGACAGTAATGCAGACTGGGCCAAATCTACCAAAGAACAATTTGGGTATATTCAATTGGTTCTGGGAGGTATCGGCGCGGTATCACTCTTGGTTGCAGCGATTGGGATTACGAATACGATGATGATGTCAATCTATGAGAGAACCAAAGAAATAGGTGTTATGAAAGTACTGGGCTGTGATATGCGTAATATCCAGACCTTGTTCTTGGCAGAAGCCGGTTTTATCGGATTAGTAGGAGGTATCGCAGGGATTATCTTGAGCTATGGAATCTCTGTTATCATTAATTTTTTTGTGAAGCAATCAGGCTCTGAGATGTCGAGTTTGTCATTGATTCCACCATGGTTGGCTTTATTTGCAGTCCTATTTGCTATCGTAGTCGGTATGGTGGCAGGATTCTTCCCATCGTTGCGTGCGATGAAATTAAGCCCATTGGCAGCGATACGAAATGAGTAAAATAAAAGAGTAAGATAAAAGATTAAGATAAAAGATTAAGATTAAGATTAGGGGGCATCCTAAACAAGAATGTAATAGTAGACGTCTTGAAAGGGGTGCACCATGAAGAAGGGTTATTTTGAAGGATGGTATTTTAAACAGCAGGCAGAGGAACATATGCTTGCTGTTATTTTTGGGAGAAATAGGGATAAGTCAGGGCGAGAAGGATGTTTTATTCAAATATTGACAGAAAAGGAGGCATATCGGATTGATTATCCGATTCAGGCATTTTTTAAAGAGGAGCGCTATTTTTATGTGCGTATCGGGAAGAATTATGTGACTTGCGACAATCTATATCTGGATATAGAACAAAAAGAGATAGAACAAAAGGATATAAAGATAAAAGGGTGCTTGCACTATGGAAAATTCACACAGTTATCTTATCCGATTATGGGACCTTTTGAACATCTGCCGGATATGGAATGCCACCATGGCATTCTTAGTATGCGTCATGCGGTGCGCGGAAGTATCAGAATCAATGGAAGGAAACTTTCGTTTGCTCCCGGCATCGGATATGCGGAAAAAGATAGTGGATGCTCCTTTCCAAAGAGTTATATATGGACGCAATGCAATACCGGGACAGAGGTGATGGATGGTGCTGAAACAGGCGAGAACGTCAGCATCGTGTCTGCGGTGGCGGTGATTCCATATCATGGGATACGATTCACAGGAACCATTACAGTCATAGGGTATCAGGGTAAACTCTATCGTATGGCAACCTACCTGGGTACAAAGGTCTTATGTCAGACATCGCATCTGGTGGTATTGGTACAGGGAACATACCTCTTGGTAATCCGTTTTTTAGAGGGGGACGGGCTGCCCTTGTCGGCACCACAGCGAGGGGATATGCAACGTACGGTAGAAGAAGTCTTGCAGGGCCGTGTGGAGTATACCTTTTGTATCAAAGGGCGAGAACTGTTTCGGGTAGTCAGCCGGCAGGCAAGTGTGGAAATCGCTGTTCACAAGGCATCAGATACCTTGTGAAAAAGATTGGTCAGAAAGTAGATGATACAGCATAGTATAAAGGAAAAGAAATCATCCCGGGAGTCTATTACAATGAATCCTATTCCTAGCGAAAAAATAGAAAACCTGTTGAATCTGGCATTAGATTCAAATATGGAAGAGCGGGATAAGTCGTTGGAATTAAACGTTGGATACGACAAAACAGAGAAGACATGGGAATTAATCGTCAAATACCATGGAGATCTTTCACAAGCAGTACAAGATGCAGTTAGGATAGAACGGTTAACGGCAGGATATGCGATTGTAACCATAAAAGAGAACTTAATCGAATCCTTTGCCAATCTGGAAGAGGTAGAATATATTGAAAAACCAAAGAGGCTTTTTTTTTCTCTACTAGAGGGAAAAAGGGCCTCTTGTATTTTACCGATAACGATACGGGTTCCATCCTTGACGGGAGAGGGAATCCTAATAGCCGTGATTGATTCTGGGATTGATTATGCACATTCTGATTTTCGTCATGCCGATGGCACAACGAGGATAGTAGCACTATGGGATCAAACGATTATGCCGATGGCAGAGAAAGGGTTTTATGCACCACCCGGATTTGAGGTGGGAACGCAGTTTACGTCAGATCAGATTAACGAGGCTTTGAGAGAACCAACCGGAGCAGGCAGAATGAAAGTAGTCCCAAGTTATGATGCGACAGGTCATGGAACTGCTGTAGCGGGTATTGCAGCGGGAGGTGGTATCGAATCAGGAGGTGTTTATACCGGGGTTGCACCAAAGAGCGATCTATTGATTGTGAAACTCGGACAGCCGGATAAAGAGGGATTTCCACGTACAACAGAATTGATGAGGGCATTAGCCTACGTGTCTAGGACGGCCATGGCACTTGCAAAACCGATATCTGTTAATTTAAGCTTTGGTAATACCTATGGCTCTCATGATGGCACTTCACTGGTGGAACGGTATCTGGATAATATAGCTGAGATCGGGAGAAGTGTGATATGTGTAGGCAGTGGTAATGAGGGAGCTTCGGCAGGACATGTGGCTGGGCGACTTACAGAACGTAAAACAGTTACGATTGAACTGGCTCTTGCTCCTTATGAAATAGCGTTGAATGTACAACTATGGAAAAATTATGCAGATGAATTTCGCATTTATGTGAAAGCTCCCAATGGAGAGGAAATTGAGATATTTACGCAAACAGAAAATAAACAGACGGCTAGAATAGACAATACTACTTTGCTCCTTTACAATGGAGAGCCAAAACCGTATACCGTCAATCAGGAGATTTATGTGGATATGATACCGGTGAATACTTATCTTGCTTCCGGTATCTGGAGCTTTCGATTAGAGCCTATTCGCATTATAAGTGGGGAGTATTATTTCTATCTGCCCGCCGCTAATGTGCGAAATACAGATACAAGATTTTATAGACCGACACCGGAGGTTACGCTTACGATTCCATCTACCGCAGCCAAAGTAATTACAGTAGGAGCGTATGATGTTATGTATGATGCCTATGCTGATTTTTCAGGCAGAGGATATGTGGATACCAGAGATGCGTTGACCTCAATCGGCAGCGGTGGCGTGAAGCCGGATCTGGTAGCACCGGGTGTTACTATCATCAGTGCCCGTGCGGGAGGTGGCTATGCTTCCTATACGGGTACTTCGTTTGCGACACCTTTTGTGACCGGCGGTGCAGCTTTGCTGATGGAATGGGGTATAGAACGTGGAAATGACAGATATCTGTATGGTGAGAAAGTAAAAGCCTATTTAATTAGAGGGGCAAGGCAGCTGCCTGGATTTGATGCGTTTCCCAATCCGAGGGTGGGGTGGGGAGCTCTGTGCGTGGGGGATAGCTTACCAATATAATGAAGAATGAATTAATATTGTTTGAAACGAGAGATGAGCTTGCTAATGAAACATTTAGTGGCTCATACATGCATTTATCTAATCTATAAGAATCTCTGGCAGCTTTCTTAAGCAAATCAGAGGTCTTAGATATATCTGCGATACGATTTCGGCTTTTTTAGCCAGAAATTCAAGCAGTTTCTCTTCCGGAGTATCAATGATTTCCTAAAGAGACATAAACTCAGTAAGTACTGCAGAGGATGTAGAACCATATAGGTTGGAAAATGGCTGTTCATTACCTTCTAAAAGTTGAAGTTCACTAAATTTTAGATATAGGTTTGACACCATAGATGTTTTTTCTCTGGTAATGCATTCTGCAAGATGAAGACGATGCCTTGTTAATCTTTTTAATGTAAGATACTGGGCACCACGCCAAGGTTGACATTTTTTTGTACGGCCAACTCTGGCAAAATCTGCAATGAGATAAGCATACATTCGAAAATCAATTCAGCAAGCTTATCAGCTCCCGGCTGGTTATTGCTGATGGAAGAAGCAATATATTTGTTTTCATCAAAATCCATGGCGTATACGACATTGGACTTTGAACTTACATCAATACCAACGAATAAAGTGGATATCATACAGTGACCGCAACCTCGCATAATGAGCATTCACCTAGCCAGCATTTTTTGCTAGTGCTAACGACTTGGGATGTCTATATCATAAAAACAATCAACAAGATTAACGTGCTAGAATACAGTTGCTATTATGATATCTAACAGATATAATAATGGTAGAAAAAAAACTAAATGGTAGGAGGAATTTATATGTGTACAAAAAATCAATTAAATGATGTAATGTGCCAAATCGCAAAAGCGTATAGAGAATTTTATGGAGATAAATTGGTAACAGTATATTTATATGGTTCCTATGCCAGAGGTGATAATAGTGAGAATTCTGATATAGATATGGTAGGGATTGTGAATGGTAATAGAGTGGAACTACAGCAAATTTTATATAAAATGCTACCGGTATCCTGCAGAGTTGGGGTGGAAAACGACGTGGTTATCGCTCCAACAGTTATTCCATATGATGAGTTTGTTAGTATGCGAGATATATTACCATATTATCAAAATATTTATAGCGAAGGAGTGGAAATAAGTGCCTGATAAAATGGATTTATCACAATATAGAATTAGAACTGCGGAAGAAAAACTTGGAGCCGCCGAAATTTTATTAAGTAATGGATTTTATAAAGATGCAATCGGAAGATCTTATTATTGTATATTTTCGGCAACGAGGGCTATTCTAGCACTAGATGGAGTTGATTATTCTAAGCATGCCGGTGTAATTGCGTATTTCCAAAAAACATATGTGAAAGAAAAAATATTTGAAACTATTTATTCGGATATTATTGGAACGGCATTTGTCATTAGAAATTTGAGTGATTATGATGATATGTTTGTAGCATCTAAAGCAGATGCAGAAAAGCAAATTGCAGATGCAAGGATATTTTTGAAAAAAGTGAAGTCTTATATTGAAAATAGAATGGGATAGCATGAGAAGAAAACTTTGTCGGTAACAGGCAGAGTTTTTTTTGATAGCAATAATTTAACACGAGAAACACCCAACTTGACATTAACTTGACACAAGAGGGGTGGGGAGCTCTGTGCGTGGGGGATAGCTTACCGTTATAACAATCAGTTTTATTATTTCTGTATATTCATAACAAGATTATGAGTAGTACATTGACTAGATAGCAGGATTACAAGAGAAAGAGTGGTGGTCGCGACACCACGGCGACAGACGTTTTGTGCTATGAGCATAACCCTTCAGAGATAAGATTGATTCATTTTTAATATTGGTATATAATGAATTGAAAAGAAAAGAC
>JAVVVE010000031.1:0-25298 GCA_036652815.1 Lachnospiraceae bacterium | reverse complement strand
TATATTTACTGGTTTGGCGGGTATTTTCATACTTATTTAACTGCAAAAGTCAGGAGAATATTTTTCTCCCTGCTCGTTTTAATTTCCTTAATTTCATTTTTTCCATTATTTACTCCCCAAGCGACAACCTTGTACTTAATAGAATCTCTAATTTTTTTATAATAACACCTTCTACTTTTTTTGTAAACCCATTTATAGCAATCTCTGTAGCGAATCCCTGTAGCAAATGGGTGCTTTTTCTGCGAAAAACCGATAGTCAATCCCGAAAAAAGAGTGACAAATCTATTCTTTTTGTGTTAGACTGATGTTATTGGAGAATACAGTTCTTTCTATATTTATGCTGTCTTATCTCTCACATCTTAATATAAGAATATCCACACGAGGCCTCACTTATGGAACAACAAGCAACTCTATATTATTATATCTATCAAGACCTAATTACACAGATGTACACCGGGCAATTAGCACATGGCGATGAGTTACCTTCTCTTGCAGAATTATGTGCACAGTACACTGTCGGACGCAATACGATGCGCAATGCCCTACAGTTATTGAGTGAAAATGCTTATATCGACATCCTGCATGGTAAAAAAGCACGCGTTATGTTTGATTATAATGACCCTCACTATAAGGATCCTTATAAGAATGAACTATTACACCGTACGGATGCGATTCTTGACATCTACGATACCATGGCTTTGGTTATGCCTGATCTGGCTATCAGCTGTTTAAGTCAGGCATCACCGGCTCAACATGCAGAGTTACTCGTAACCCTGCGTGCGATTGAACACTCCATCTTTAACGTGACCCAGCAGGAATTATACCGTTCCCTGCTTAATTTCTATACAACTGTAAATGCCATTTCAAACAACCCACTGCAATTACATTTATTTCGCTCAATGTTTCGTTTTGTGCAGACCCCTCTGGCGGCCTCTTCACAACACGCTTCGTCTTATCGTGCAGGTTTGCTTATGATAAAGACCGTCCTCAAGACCTTAGAATATTGTGTTTCTCATCATAAAAATGAACTTCTACGCAACGAAATACGTATGTTTGCACAGTTGGTTCGTACGCAGACCGCCTCCTATCTAAAACGTATCTCGGCAGAGCTGCCTGCCTGTACGCCTGCTCCTGTGCAGATTCCTTTTACCTGGTATTACGCTCCCGGTCAGGATTATCTCTATTACAACGTTGTCTTTTCCCTGATAGATAAAATAACGCATGGTATTTACCCTCTTGGTACCACGTTACCTTCGTATCTGTTCCTATCACAACAATATGGGGTATCCGAGAAGACCTCACGTAAAGCCATTGCCGTCTTGCGAGAACTGCAGATTGTCATAACTGCTCCGGGCAAAAGTACCAGGATAGCACAGATCCCCGCCTTGGATAAAACAATGTTTTTGGAAAATGAGTTTCTGCATACCACGGTTTTTACTTTTTATCATGCGATGCATCTATTCACCTCCATCTGTAGAGTGGTGGTATTACGTGCTGTTCCACTGCTGTGTCAAGAACAGATTACTGCCATCATCGGGCAATTACAGTCCTGTCAGGCACAAAATCACAAGATGCTCCCTGCTTTAGAGTCATTAACGGATCTTTTCTTCACAGCCTCCCCTTCTCCATCCATGCAGATGATCTATGCAGAGTTGAAGCAGGCTATGGGCGGTGGTATCTTTATCGAATATTGCAGTATTGACGAGGAAATGGTACCGGATACCGATTGGCGTCTGATGCAGTTGATTACCTATCTGCGTCAAGGCAATATCGCCGCTGTAGCAGACTCTTTTACTGATATTTACGTAAATTTATTTGGTTATGCCAAGCGTTTTGCCGATTCCATCGGATTAAACATTGAACTAACACTTGCCAATTCTGATATTTCATGTAAAATAGAAGAAGCGACTTAGAAAAGGAAGGTTAAAGAATGATTAGTTCTAATAATGTAACTTTACGAATAGGCAAGAAAGCACTATTCGAAGATGTAAATATTAAATTTACTGAGGGCAACTGCTATGGTCTGATCGGTGCCAATGGTGCCGGTAAGTCTACTTTTTTAAAGATACTCTCAGGGCAGTTAGAGACTACCTCCGGTGATATCGTAATGACTGCCGGACAACGTTTGTCTTTTCTGGAACAGGACCATTTCAAATATGATGACTATACCGTTATGGATACCGTAATCATGGGAAATGAACGTCTGTATCAGATTATGAAAGAAAAAGATGCTATCTATGCCAAAGAAGATTTCTCAGACCAGGATGGTATCCATGCCAGTGAATTGGAAGCAGAATTTGCAGATATGGATGGTTGGGAATCAGAATCCAATGCTTCTTCTCTCTTAAACGGGCTGGGCATTAACGCCGACTGTCACGCTTCCCTCATGAAAGATTTGACCGGCAGCGAGAAAGTAAAAGTATTACTGGCAAAAGCTCTATTTGGCAACCCCGATATCCTGCTGCTCGATGAACCTACCAACCATTTGGACTTAGATGCGATTGCATGGTTGGAAGAGTTCTTAATTAACTTTGAAAATACTGTTATCGTTGTATCCCATGATAGATATTTTCTCAATAAAGTATGTACTCACACTGCTGACATCGATTATGGCAAGATTCAACTCTATGCCGGTAACTATGATTTTTGGTATGAATCCAGTCAATTGATTGTAAAACAGATGAAAGATGCCAATAAAAAGAAAGAAGAAAAGATGAAAGAATTACAGGACTTCATCTCTCGTTTTTCTGCCAATGCTTCCAAATCAAAGCAGGCAACATCCAGAAAAAAAGCTCTGGAAAAGATTGAATTGGATGAAATCAAACCATCCAGTAGGAAATATCCTTATATTGACTTTAGACCGGAACGTGAGATTGGAAATGAAGTATTGACTGTAGACGGACTCAGCAAAACGATTGATGGCGTCTGTATCCTCAATCATCTCTCCTTTACCATCGGCCATGAAGATAAGGTTGCCTTTGTCGGTGGTAATGAATTAGCCAAAACCACCTTATTTAAGATATTGATGGGAGAATTGGAAGCTGACGAGGGCTCTTATAAATGGGGTGTCACTACATCTCAATCCTATTTTCCAAAAGATAATACTGCAGAATTTGATAATGACTTAACGATCACTGATTGGCTGACCGGTTACTCTCCTGTAAAAGATGTAACTTATGTTCGTGGATTCTTAGGAAGGATGCTCTTCCCCGGAGAAGATGGCATCAAAAAAGTCAAGATTCTATCCGGTGGAGAAAAAGTACGTTGTCTGTTATCCAAGATGATGATATCCGCTTCTAACGTTATTATCCTCGATGAACCCACCAACCATCTGGATATGGAGTCTATCACCGCACTCAATAACGGACTTTCCAAATTCTCAGGGGTAATACTCTTTGCTTCGCACGATCATCAGATCGTAGAGACAACTGCCAACCGTATTATGGAGTTCTTACCGGACGGTACGATGATCGATAAGATCACCTCTTATGATGAATATCTAGAACATGATGAACTGGCTAGAAAACGTTCTGTGTATACAGCGGAACGTGAAGAAGACGATAATTAAAAAACGATACAAGCGAAGAAGGCGATATTTGAGATGAAGATTGTGGATCTACATGTGCATTCCTCTTGTTCTGATGGTACTTATACTCCATCAGAATTGGTGGCTTATGCTGTTACCAAAGGTTTATCTGCTTTTGCACTAACAGATCATGACACTACCGATGGTCTGTCAGAAGCGATAGCTGCCGCACAGCGGCTGCCCGCAAAAAGTTCCTTAGAAGTGATACCGGGGATTGAATTTTCAACGGAGTATCAAGGAAAAGATGTCCATATCATCGGACTGGATATTCAATATGAATTACCTTTATTCAAGGAGCAGCTCGTTACTTTTCGCGATTCCAGAACACTGCGTAATGAGAAGATGTGCCGACGTTTGTCCGAAGAAGCCGGTATGGATATTACCTATCAAAAATTACAGGATAGTTTTCCTAACTCCGTGATTACCAGAGCTCATTATGCTAAATATATGCTGGCACACGGATATATCAAAAATATTCCCGAAGCTTTTGATCGTTATATTGGCGATAACAGTCGTTATTTTGTTCCTCGTGAAAAAGTAACGCCCGAACAGGCTATTCGTCTGATTCTGGATGCCGGAGGTATCCCGATCCTCGCACATCCTCCACTTTATCACCTGTCATGCGTGCATTTAGAGGAGCTGGTGGCTAATTTAGCTGCAGCAGGTCTCGTAGGGATAGAAGCCATCTATAGTTCTTATAGCGGAGCCGACGAACGTGCTATGCGTCGTTTAGCAGCCACCTATCATTTATGCCTCAGTGGTGGTTCTGATTTCCATGGTGCGACCAAACCCGGGCTTGATCTTGCCACCGGCTATGGTAAATTATTTATCTACGAGGATATCCTCACCAATCTACGAAAGAGAGTACCCTATGCCTTCTAATATATTATTTACCGACTTGGATGGTACCCTATTGCGGGACAACACAAAAGATGTCTCCACACAGATGCATCTCACACTGGAAGCTCTGTTGGCACATGGACATAAGCTGGTATTCACTTCCGGTCGTCCCTTAAATAGTATTCTTGAAGTGATAGACCGTCTCGCCTTAAGAGATGCTTCAGGCCATCTTACAAAAGAAGGTCTCTATATCAGTGCTTTCAATGGGGCTCTGCTCTATGATCTGGCAGCCGGCACTGCTCTCATGGAACATCGTATTCCCATGAAAGACGTTGCCTATCTGACATCACAAGCATCCCTTTCCGAGATCTATTGCCATACCTATTCAGATACCCATATCATCACGCGATGGAATGCTCCCGAATTACAGGCATATCGTAAGCACATTCATCTGCCGGTTCTGTTTAGTGACCCGATTACAGATGCTTTAGAGAAAGAACCTTTTAAGCTAATCGCAATAGACCTCCATCAAAAACAAGCTTTGGTTCGATTTCGCCAAAGCTTGCTTCCGTGGAGCGAGGGGCGTATAACACCGCTCTTCTCCAATGATCGTTATCTGGAACTATTTTCCTGTCATGCAGGAAAAGGCAATTCTCTCATCACCTTATGTCAACTGCTCAATATCCCGATTGCTCATACGATGGCTGCCGGAGATGCTGATAATGATCTTTCTATGATTGAAGCCGCCGGAGTCGGAGTCGCGATGTCTAATGCTTCTGACCTTGTCAAAGCTCATGCAGACCTTATTACAGTGCATGATAATAATCAGGATGGATTACTGCCTGTCATCAAGGAGTTCTTTGCTCTCTGACCGGATCTTTTTGACTTTATCTTTTTGATCTTATCCTTCTACGATGAGATATCTGCCATCTCCTACATCAAATACCTCACTCGCATCCAGAATCTCTTCTGTGTCTTGTCCTTCTAAATCGATTCCTTCTTCTTCAAAGTATGACCATACTTCCTCAGCAGAATCTACGACTACCGCCATACATTCTTCTAAATACGCTTCCGCTTCTTCCAGATTCTCTACCACCTGCTCTGGAAATAATTGTAATTGATTCTTCAAAAAACATACTAATACTGCATCATCAAACTCATGCATCTTCTTTCATTCCTCCTGTTTTAAATAAAATAATTTAATAATTCTTCCGGCTGTGTAAGGATGGCATCGGCATGATTGGCTTCCAATTCTGCTCTGTCACGAAATCCCCATAATGCTCCGATCGTATAGGCTCCTGCTTGAGTCCCTGTCTGCATATCCGTATCGGTATCTCCCAGATAGATGATTTCTTTGGGTGTAAGACCCCATTCTTTGGCAATTAAGAACACGCCTTCCGGACTTGGTTTTCTGGCAATCTTTGGAGTCTGCCCCTGGATTATATCAAATACGCCTTCTCCAAATACCGCATGGATCACATCCTGTGTTCTGGCGTGCGGTTTATTGGACAACACTGCTATGCGTATCTGTTTTTTGCGTAACGCATCCAGTGTTTCCGGGATACCGCGATACGGAACCACATGATACATACAGTCTCGTTCAAAGATATCATGATAACTTGCCTTGATCCTATCATAATAGGTAAGGTCGGTATCGCCATCTGCCAGTAAGACTCTTTTCAACAGTTCCTCTGCTCCATCCCCTACAAAATATCGATATCTGTCCCGTTCAAAGGGTGCCAGTCCATAGACTGCCAGTGCTTGATTGGTACAATAAGCAATAGAATCCAATGAATCTGTGAGTGTTCCGTCCAAATCGAAAATAACGGCTTTTTTCATTCCCGTCCTCCATCTACATGTATCTCAGGGATAAAAATACGGCTGTTATTTTCAGCTATTTTTTGCTTTTCCGCGGCTGCTATGGCCTCTAAACAGCAGACTTCCTGTGAATTAAAACGCTCTTTTCCACGTCTATTGACTTTTTCATAGGTACCTTTGGTCGTTAATACATGTGCTTTCACATTATCCTGCAGTTGACCTTCGAGGATATGAAGCACCTGTTGACGAAGCTCCGGTTTCTCTATCGGAAACATAATCTCTACCCTGCGTTCCAGATTTCTCGGCATCCAGTCGGCACTGCCCATATATACTTCTTCTCTGCCGGCATTCTCAAAATAAAAGATACGACTATGCTCTAAGAAGTTGCCCACGATGGAACGAACGGTAATATTATGTTCCGTTCCCGGGACACCCACCCGCAGACAACAGATGCCTCGCACGATCAGTTCTATCTTGACGCCGGCTGCCGCCGCTTCATAGAGGGCTTCTATCACATCCCTGTCACACAGTGAATTCATCTTCGCTATCATATGTGATGGAATGTGGTTCTGTGCATTTTTCTTTTCTCTGTCGATCAAATATAAAAATCGGTCTTTCAACCACAGCGGTGCCAGAGATAGTTTATTCCAGTTCAGTGGTTCCGAATATCCAGACAGCATGTTAAAGACTGCAGTTGCATCTTCCCCGATCGCTTCATTACAGGTCAGAAGGCCCATATCGGTATACAGCTTAGCGGTTGCATCATTATAATTACCCGTACCCAGATGTACATAGCGTTTGATCCCTTCTTCTTCTCTGCGCACCACTAGGGTAATCTTACTATGTGTCTTTAATCCAACCAATCCATAGATGACATGGCAGCCCGCTTTCTCAAGCATCTTAGCCCATACGATATTATTCTCTTCATCAAATCTGGCTTTCAGTTCTACCAGCACCGATACCTGTTTTCCATTCTCTGCCGCCTGTGCCAATGCTGCAATAATAGGTGAATTGCCGCTGACTCGATACAGCGTCTGCTTAATCGCCAGTACTCGGGTATCTCTCGCTGCTTCCCTAATAAATTCGACTACCGGCTGAAAGGTCTGGTATGGATGATGTAACAGGATATCTCCCTTTTGAATCTGTGCAAATACA
Organism: Lachnospiraceae bacterium; assembly: GCA_036652815.1. Classification (GTDB taxonomy): domain Bacteria; phylum Bacillota; class Clostridia; order Lachnospirales; family Lachnospiraceae; genus SZUA-378. The sequence continues at coordinate 17,899 of JAVVVE010000031.1, read as the reverse complement.
GATTCTTCCGGTGGCAATTCAGCCACGCACTGCGGTTGATAAGGCTCATATTTTAGATGTTCAAACCCTTCCATTCCATACATCTTCATCAAAAATGTTAAATCCAAAGGCCCATGGATTCGATAGATATCTTCTTCTTTAATCCCTAATTCCGCACGTATCAGCTTGAGTAAGCGTTTATCGATATTCTCTTCTATTTCCAGACGAATCGCCTGCCCCCACTGTCTTTTCTTTAGCTGTTTTTCTATCTCTTTGAGCAAATCAGCCGCTTCATCCTCTTCTATCGTAAGGTCTGCATTGCGCATGATTCTAAAAGGATGGGCACATACAATATCATAATTTAAAAACAGCTTACGAATGTTACGTTCTATGACCTCTTCCAGCAATATAACGCACGTTTCACCCTCTTTGGTGTCTTTCTCACTCTGTTGGATAGTAATGATCCTCGGAAGAACACTGGGAACCTGCACAGTTGCAAATTCTAATGTTTTCTCTTCTTTTTTCATCACCAACGCACCGATATTTAAGGATTTATTGCGTATCAATGGAAATGGTCTGGAAGAATCCACTGCCATCGGGGTTAAGACGGGATAAATATTCTCCAAAAAATACTGATCCACATAAATGCCCTCTTCCGGACTTAGGTCTTCATGATGTTCAATCACACGTAATCCTTGCTTCGCCAGCATAGGCAACAGCGAACGATTATAAATGGCGTATTGTTCTTTTACCAGCTCATGTGTCGCTACATTAAGATGTGCTAACTGTTCTATCGGAGTCATCCCTGCGATATCAGTCTTGGTATAGCCGGCATTGACCATATCCTTGAGAGATGCCACTCTAATCATAAAAAATTCATCCAGATTGGACGCTGTAATGCTTAGGAACTTTAACCGTTCAAAGAGAGGGATCTGCTTATCTCTGGCCTCACTCAGCACTCGATTATTGAAAGCAATCCAACTAAGTTCTCTGTTCGTATAATATTCTGTATTGGTATAGTTTATCTTGTTTTCCATAGGATGGACTCCCTTCGGTGTCTGGATTTTATGTGGTATCTGCGTTAATTCATTTTCTTCTGTTTAATAATAGGCCGCATACTGTAGACTTCTTCAAAGAAATCCGCACTATCGCCAAACAGTCCTTTTTCCAGTGAGATGTCTTCCTGCGTATCTACCATAATAATGAGGTCATCTTCTTTTACCGTAATACGGATATCTTTAAATTTCTGTTTATGACTCTTATCCAGACCGTTGGCTAAACGCAGAATCGCAGTCAGTTTTGCTATTGAAAGATATGCATTTCTATCAAGTGTAGAGTATTTACTTAATTCTTCATAGTAATCAAAATCCAGATGATTATATTTAACGATATTGGCTACGATCTCACGTTCTGTGTGCGATAGTCCTATGATCTCGGTTGCCATGATGATACTATAAGAGGAAGTACCTACCAGTGACAGGCTGATATATTTACCGCAATCATGCAGAAGTGCCGCAATCTGTAATAACAGGCGTTCTCTTTTGCCCAGTCCGTGTATCTTCTTCATACTGTCAAATAAAGTCAGTGTAATCTTCTCTAAGGTCTCTCCACGCTTCTTGCTGCCCATATATCGTTTGCTGATATTCTGTGCACAAGCGATGATATCCTGTTCAAAGTTATGGGACAGCGTCATGATGTGATTCTGCTCGGCATATTCATATGCAATCCCATCACATAAGGTAACACCGGGAGCAAAGATCCATTCCGCTTCCATCACTTTAATCAAGCGTCTCATCAGCACTGCGGATAAAAACAAAAGAATCGAATTCTCTTCCGGAATCCCCAAGTAGTTTGAGATCTCAGCAACATTCTTATCGCGAAGTGCATTCATCAGATCTTGATAACTCTCTACGTCAATATAGCCTTTTTCACCGGTAACTCCAGTACGGTTTTGCAATACTACGGACAGGTAATCATCTACGATAATAATATTCTTGATACTGCGGTCTTTTAGATACATCCGTTTAAAATTATAGAGTTGGTTGCTCACTAACTCTTCTACCAGTTCTTCTACCTGTGATTGCTGTGGTTCAATCTTAGACAGTGCTTCCCGCATTCGCAAGACACCGAGCCGTAGATTCTGTGTAGATACCAGCGTGTCTTTGTCAAATAAGGAGATCTGAATACTTCCGCCACCGATATCCACAATAGCAGTCCCATTCTCTATGATGCGGCTAAATACCTCCCCTTTGGAGGCAATCGACTTATAGTCCAGAAAACGCTGTTCTGAATTACTCAGGACATCAACCTGTATCCCTGTACGGATACGGATCTGATCCAATATAATCGTCATGTTATCTGTTTCTCTGATGGCACTCGTGCCATATGCTCGATAAGCATCTACGCGATAACTCTTCATGATCTGTGAAAATTCACGTAAGATACGGCACAATTCATCTACCCGCTCATAGCCGATCTTACCGGTAGCATAGGTATCCGTGCCTAACTCAATCTGATATCTGATATGGTCAATCTCCCGCATTCCTTTTTTTACAGATAATTCATAGATCTTCATCGCCAATTCATAAGAACCTACATCAATCGCCGCAAAAGTCTTAATCGTCATCAACCTCACCCCTTTATATCTTACTAGGATTGTCTGCCTAAAAGATAATCAATGAACTGCTGTGCCGTTCTTCCTGATAATCCACCATGTGACAATTCCCATTTGTTGGCTTCTGCCAATAAATCCGGCTCTGACATCCGCACTTGATTTTTCTTCGCCAGCTGCTTCACAATCGTCTGAAACTGTGCTCTGGTAGGTGCTCCAAAGAAGATACTGACTCCAAACCTGGCCACAAGGGATAATTTTTCCTGTACGGTATCTCCTGAATGCATATCTTCTTCTCTTCTGTCATCTTTATCCGCATAATTCTCTTTAATCAGATGACGACGGTTAGAAGTCGCATAGATTAAGACATTATCCGGCTTTTTCTCCATACCGCCCTCAATAACAGCCTTTAGGTATTTATATTCTATTTCAAATTCTTCAAAGCTTAAATCATCCATATAGATAATGAATTTATAATGCCTATTCTTAACCTGTGCGATGACATCATTCAGATCTTTGAATTGATGCTTATATACTTCTATGATACGCAGTCCTCTGTCATAATACTCATTCACGATTGCTTTGATACTGGAAGATTTGCCGGTTCCCGCATCGCCAAACAAAAGACAGTTATTGGCTTTTTTCCCTTGTACAAAGGCTTCGGTATTATCGATTAATTTTTGCTTTGCAATCTCATATCCTATGAGATCATCCAGATGGACATGTGCAATCCGTAAAATAGGAATAATCTCTGCCTGATCGTTCTCTTCCTTATGAATGATTCGAAATGCTTTATGAAGACCAAATTTACCAACACCAAAGCTACGGTAGAATCCTGTCATAATATCTTTCATCTCTGCCGGATTCTTCGCTTCATCAAGGCGAACAGCTGTCGTACAGATGGTGGTTCTGATTCTATCATTGTATATCTTACTGATACTGGAAGAGCCTTCATAATGGAGCATAATAGACAAGGCGGTAACTTGCAGTTTTTGAAACATATCGGTAAAATCATACTCAAAATATTCTTTGAAAATAGTAAAATCATGTAATGCCAGTTCATTAATACTGCCTTCAATCGTTCCCACGATCTCACAGGCTGTAGAATACGCATTCTCATGGTTAACACAAAGGTTCGTTAAATAACAATGCCATAGATTCCCATAGAATCCATGTTCTGCAGTGATGGACATCAAGTCATGGAAGCACTCATATAAGAGTGACACCTTATCCTCCCGGTTATAAAATTCACTGTCATAGTTCTCCATCAACCATGACATGTTCTGTAACAGGCTGCCCTCTTCACAATCTGTATATAATATTAGTTCTGTTTCTCGCATAACTGCCTCTCTTCTTTAATAATTACCAAGGATCTTCATATTACGGGCTTCTTCCCGCAAACCACGCAATGCATTCTTCACAGCACTGTCAGACAGGTTACCATCAAAATCAATAAAAAAACGATATTCCCAATTCTTATCTCCAATCGGTCTGCTCTCAATCTTAGTCATGTTTAAATGATTATATATAAAATGAGACAGCATATGATAAAGAGAACCACTCTCATGCGGTATCTCAAAGCATATACTAATCTTCTTTGCATCTTCCTTATAAATCTTCTGATTCGTCACAATAATAAATCTGGTGGAGTTGGTCTGATTATCCTGTATCCCTGCATCAAGAATATCCAGTCCGTAGATTGCGGCCGCTGCTCTGCCTGCAATAGCCGCCTGACTTTTATCCGCATCCTGTGCTACTTTTTGAGTGGCAAACGCATTATTCGGCATGCTGATCTGTTTCCATGTGGCTCTGTTCTGAAGGTACTTTGTACACTGCATCAAAGATTGAGGATGGGAAAAAACCGACTGAATCTCTGGCATCTGTGTCCCGTGGATCCCCAAGAGACAATGTTCTATCTTAATAATCTGTTCCGCAACGATATAATTTTCAAATTCTACGAGTAAGTCATAAATCTCATTCACAATACCGGCAGAAGAATTTTCAATTGGCAGTACCGCATAATCAGCACTTCCCTCTTCAATGGCGATCATCGCCTCTCTGAACGTATCTACATGAAAGCTATTCACTTTATCTCCAAAATATGCATCCATGGCTTCTTGCGAATAAGCGCCATCTGCCCCCTGGAAAACCACACGTGCTTGTTGGGTATCCAAGTCACGCACTCCTATAAATGGGAGTTTTCCAATGCTGCCGTTCTCAGATAACAGTTGATATTGTAGCTTGCGGCTCATCGACATAATCTGTTCAAAGAGTTCTTCTATCCCACAACTGTTGAACTCTGTGTGCGCCATGCCCTTGACCTGTGTCAGTTTCTCCTGCTCCCGCTGTTTATCAAAGACCTTTTTCCCGGTTCCTATCTTGACCTGTGCTACTTCTCCGGATATTTGCATACGCTTCTCATATAATTCTACAATCTGATAATCAATCTCATCTATTTGCTCTCTTAATTCCGACAAATCTGCCATGCTGCCTTCCTTCCCTACCAATAACTTGTTTAAAAGTAATTTTATAACAAAATTCTCTTGATAGCAAGATGTTATACGATTATAATGAAATTATAAAACAGGAGGAACTCAGAATGAAAAAAAACAAAGACAGCCTCAAAGTTCTATGTGTTATCCTTGGTATCGTAGTCATCATTATTTTGGTTGCCTTCCTACCACGCAATAAAATAAAAAAGAATCCTGTCGGAACCGTTGGCAACACAGCCGGAAACCTTAATAACAGTGGTCTCTTCTGCGAATCCGATGGTCGTGTATATTTTGCCAATGCCTATGCGGATGGACTCTTATATTCCATGAATCCTGATGAGAGCGATATCAAAAAGCTCGCCAGCTCCAAGGTGGAATCAATTAATGTAGGTGGAAAATATATCTACTACAATCAGATCGGTGCCAGTGCTGAAGCAGGGCTGGGGTCTATCCGCAGTGTTTCCGGTATCTATCGAACCGGTCTTACTGGGAAGAATACCGTTTGCCTCAATCGCGATGTCTGTGGTGCTATGTCTCTGGTGGATAATACCATCTTCTATCAGCACTATGATGTAGAGAGCAACATGATGCTCTACCGCATCAATACCGACCGTACCGAGGAAGAAGCGGTATCCTATGAATCTATCAATCCTGCTTGTGTACAGAATAGTACGCTCTACTACAATGGAGTCGATAAAGATCATTCCTTAATTGCTATGAATGTCGAAACAGGCACTACCAATATTCTATGGGAGCATGATGTATGGAATCCTATCGTACAAGGTGATCTTGTATATTTTATGGATGTCCACAACGATTACAAGCTCTGCTGCTATTCCCTGTCTACGCAAGAAGTTAAGACCTTAACCGAAGATAGGGTTGACTTCTATAATGTATCGAACCAGATGATCTATTACCAAAAAAGTGATGCCGTACAGCCTGCACTCAAACGCCTCTCTACGGATGGGCTCGGTAATGTAATCAGTGAGGAAATCGTCAAAGAAGGGGTCTATCACCATATCAATATGACTTCACAATATGTCTATTTCCAACAATTTGAAGAATCTGTACCGGTATATAAGACCCCTGTTTCAGGAGACATCCACGTCACTACCTTTGATGCGGCAGCGACAGCCGTATTGCAAGAGAAATAGTCTTCTTTATTGTTTGATATGTGCTATCATACGTCTCTGTAGATCTGTCAGCATCTCCTGTATCGTCAGATGAGTCAGCGGATGTCGCATATAACCCGCCAGTTCTGCCAAAGGCTGTAGTACAAAATCCCTGTTGCTCATATCAGGATGTGGAATCGTCAATGTTTCCGTATCTATAATAAAATCATCATATAAGAGAATATCCAGATCCAAAGTGCGCGGTCCCCAGTGTGCAGTGCGTTCTCGGCCTGCTATTTGTTCCAAGGTATGCAGATAATCTAACAGTTCCATCGGTGGTAACAAGGTATCCATCTCCACGACTCCATTGACAAATTCTCCCTGCTCTTCCATGCCATAAGGTGTTGATTGTAGGAGTTCTGATTCCTGTAACACCCGGCAACTCGGATGATTACACATGCTTCTGACTGCACTTTCAATAAATTGTTCCCGTTCTCCCAGATTAGAGCCACAAGCAATATATGTTCTATGCCACTGCCTGTGAACACATACAGACACCGATTCAAAAGCCAATCCTATCGGTGCCTGCGGTTTACGGATCTCCAATGTAATCCCCGTTACTCTTTTATAATGCAAGAGCACTTCCTCTGCCATCTGTTCTGCGATCGCTTCAATCAATTTAAACCTGTTATTGGTCATGTAATCATGAATAAAATGACAAACCTCTCCATAATTTACCGATAGGTGTAATTCATCTTTCAACCCCGCCGGTCGTAGGTCTACTTCCAGTTGTGCATTGACATAGAATTTTTGCCCCAGCTCATTCTCCGCCGGAAGTACTCCATGATATGCATATACCTCCAAGTTATCAATCTTAATTATGTCCCTTTCCATTTTTTACCCCTTCCCTCTTTTTGTTAATTGTTTAATCTTGATTTAATATCGCCTCTGTCATGCGGATACATCTTACATTGGGCAGGATATCATGAACTCTGATAAATGCGCAGTGTTTCACCACCGCCAGTACTGTGGTTGCCAGAGTTCCTTCCAATCTATCGTCAATCGGTGTCTCCAAAGTCAATCCAATCACCGATTTACGACTGGCACCCAAAAGAATTGGACAATCCAAGGCATGAAACAACTCCAAATGATTTATGATCTGAAGATTCTGTTCATAGCTTTTAGCAAACCCAACCCCCGGATCCAAAATAATCTTATCTCTACTGATACCTGCCTTATCTGCCAGATAGAGTGTCTCAGACAAATCAGCAGCCACCTCTTGCATGAAACTCGTATATTCTGCCTTTTTACGATTATGCATCAGGCAGCATGGCAGTCCACTCTGCGCAATTACTTCTGCCATATTGTTATGATAGCGCAGCCCCCAGATATCATTTACCAGATCGATACCGACACGAATCCCTTCTGCTGCAACCGCACTTTTATAAGTATCTAAAGAAATGGGGATATCAAAGCGGTGTTTAACTGCTTCTATTACAGGAATAACACGTGCTATCTCTTCTTCATCTTCCAATAGCTGATATCCCGGTCTTGTGGATTCACCACCTATATCCAAAATATCCATTCCCTCGTGTATCATCTGTTCTACATGATACAGCGCTTCATTAAGGCGGTTGTAGCGTCCTCCGTCCGAAAAAGAATCCGGTGTAATATTAAGGATACCCATTACATAAGTATGTTTTTCTGTATTAAATTCACGATTTCCTATTTTCATCTTCTTTTTCCTGTCTTTGCATGTCCACCTGCTTCTATCTTTGCGGATCTATTTTTGAGTCTATTGCACTAAGCTGTGATTCTTTTTATCGTCTTGCCAGTTACACTGTTGAGCCACCGGACAAAGATAGCAGGCTCTGCTGGCTTTATCGGCACGATATAAGATACCACTGAGATTAGGCTGTCCTATGGCTGTCACATCCCGATGGCTGCTAATCGCTTCTAAGATTATTATTCTCTCTGCCTGATGATAAGTACAGTCAATTAAGATATTCTCGGCGATTTGCGTACTGATAACCTCATGAGGCGCACCTTGGTTATCCGGTTGGCATCTTCCGATATCGTGTAGCAGTGCCGCCGCATAGATTACATCTTCTCTAATGCCTAAGTTCTCTTTAAGATTGAAAATCATAGCGATTCTGGCTACATCCAAAAGATGCGTCATGGTATGTTTACAAAAGATTCTATCTTGTTCACATAGTTCTATTTGCTGCAGGGTCTCTCTATACATAAGATTCTGTAAGATAGCATCTACTCTATGCATGTCTCTCCCCCACCATATGGAAAAAAGCACGCTGTAAGCTGTCATTATTCGTACAGATGCCTCTGGTCTCAACAGTCACGGTCTGACTGCCCGGCTTCTTGACTCCACGCATTGTCATACACATATGTTCTGCTTCCAGCATTACAATCACGCCTTTGGGGTGCAAATATTCCATGATGGCATCTGCAATCTGTGCCGTCATCTGCTCTTGTATCTGTGGTCTCCTCGCATAAACTTCTACCGTGCGGGCTAATTTGCTTAACCCGACCACCTGCCCATCCGGAATATAAGCCACCTGTGCTTTCCCATAAAACGGCATAAAATGATGTTCACACATAGAATAAAATACAATATCCTTCTCAACCACCATGCCACTCGCATCCGTCTGACTTGTTTTATTTACCGAAAAGGTCTTAGACAGGTGTTCTTTGGCGTCTTCTTCCATCCCTGCAAAAAGTTCTGTATACATACGGGCAATCCTGTCAGGTGTTTCCAACAGTCCTTCTCTGGTTACATCCTCTCCTATGCCCTCGAGCAGCAGAAGTATTGCTTCTTTAATCTTATTCTGATCTACCATGGGTATCTCTCCTCATTTTATCTCTATTCTGTACTATCTTCATTAAGTCACCCAGATAAGACAGTGATCCAAATGCAATAATAACGCTCTCTTTATCTGCCAACAGATAACTCATCTCAACCGCTTCCTCAATGCTGTCTGCGGTAGTAACATGCGGATGATATTGTCGCATCTCACATGCCAGATCGTAGGCCGGTGTTGCCCTCGGATTGTGTGGTGTGGTTATGGTAATCACCTGCTCGGCATAAGGACATAGTTCCTGCATTATCTTGTCATGTTCTTTGTCTTGTAAGATACCACAGATGTAGATAATCCTCTTACCTCCAAAGTACAAGCGGATAGCTTCTGCCAGACGTTTCGCTGCATCCTCATTATGTGCACCATCTGCAATAAAATAGGGACGCTTTGACAAAACTGTAAATCTACCCGGCCAGATAGTCTCTGCCAATCCACTATAAAGGGCCTTTTTCGATATTTGATACCCTAGCTTACACAAAACTCGACTCGTCTCAATCGCCAACACTGCATTGTCTATCTGACAGGTACCTGCCAATCCAATCTCAAGATTGGAGTATTCTGCATAGGAAAAAACATGTTTATTAATTCCTGATTTAATATTGTATGCGTTTTTGGAAGATGCAACAGTAATGGGAACTGTAAGCTCTCTGCAACGTTCCTGTAAAACTGACATAGCTTCCGCTTTTTGTTCCGACGTCACCACATAACATGCGTTTTTTATAATACCTGCTTTCTGTGCAGCGATAGCCGCCAGATTGTTTCCCAAAAACTGCATATGATCCATACTAATAGAACTAATCACTGCCACCACAGTATTTCGAATCACATTAGTGGCATCCAAAGCGCCTCCCAGTCCTGTTTCCAGAACCACGATATCACAGAGACTGTCCTTGTAATATAGGAAAGCAAGTGCTGTTTCTAGCTCAAACAGCGTCGGATGCGGCAAACCCTGTTCCTGCATCACGGCAACCGCATCCTTTACCTGCGTCATATAACGAGCCAACGCTACTTTAGAGATGGATCTGGCATTTATCTGAAATCGTTCCCGATAATCGAATATGGTCGGTGAGCAATATCTTCCAACCTTATAGCCTGCTTTTTGCAAGATCGTAGATAGATATGCCAGGGTAGAGCCCTTGCCATTGGTTCCTGCGATATGTACAAATCTTAATGTATCCTGTGGATTATCGAGCTGTTCCAGTAAGGCTCTGATATTCTCCAGTCCCAATGCACTGCCATATTGATTGACTTCTTCTATATAAGCTATGGTTTCCCGATAATTCATGGCCTATCCCCCTTTTGCTATCTACTAATATAAGCTAACTTGTCATATCCCGCAAGTACTATTATGAATTCGATGTATAGGTATGCCTCAGTTGGGAATCCTATTCTGTATGAAAAATAATAACAGTACAATTCATCTTTTTATAAAACAATATATTACCTGTGGAATCTTTGGATGGTGTATGGAGATTTTATTTACCTCTCTGCATGCACTCAGACGCCAAGATCCTGCTTTGATGGGCAGCACATCTCTATGGATGTTTCCCATCTATGGACTGGCGGCTCTATTGCGTCCCATCAGTCACCGGCTTCATAAACAACCTGCTATACTGAGAGGTTTTCTCTATGCCTGCATCATCTTCCTCGTAGAGTTCATCAGCGGTCGCTTATTGCAACAAAAAGGAGCCTGCCCCTGGGACTATGGCCGCTCCAAATGGAATATTAAGCACGTGATACGTCTTGACTATCTCCCTAATTGGATGATAGCGGGTTTGTTATTTGAGCGGATTCTGAAATAGATGTCGGTACAGTAGGCGGTCGTTTTGTCCAGCCCCTCATAATAATGAGATAGGCAATCCATAAAAAAATGCCTGTAAAGAGCCATGCACTGGCATTAGCCAGACATACACCGAGATAGCTCCTATAATAAGCCGCAACAAAAGCCAGAATAGAACGGCTCACTAATTCAACCACTCCGCCCAACATTGGTATCAGCGACAGACCACATCCCTGTAAAACATTGCGGTATAAGTAGATCAGTCCAAGAGGTATGAAGCAAGTACTACATACTGTAATATAGATTTCTGCATATCTTAGGATAGCAGTTACATCTCCCGTCACAAACAATCGAATCGCATATGGCATGACATTAACAACGACAACGGCAATACATAATGCATAGATCACAGTAATCACAACCGAGATTCGAATACCCTTCTTGATGCGGGCATAGTCATTCACACCTCTATTCTGTGCTCCATAGGTCGCCATCGTCATACCCAGTGCAAGAAATGGCTGCGTAACCAGTTGTTCTACTTTAGAGGCTGCTGTATAAGCTGCCACTACGACTGACCCAAGTAAATTCAATGCACTTTGCACCAGAATAGTGCCAATCGCTGTAATCGAAAATTGCAATGCCATTGGAATACCTATACTAAGCTCATTTTTGACACAATAGGAATCTAACTTCCAATCTTCTCTCGTTGTATGGAGTAGCGGCACCTTCTTCATGATATAGAAAAGGCACAGGATACCTGACACTCCCTGCGAGATAATCGTTGCCCACGCAGCTCCTGCAACTCCCATATTAAAAGTTACCACACATAGAATATCCAATACAATATTGAGTACTGCTGCTACAATCAAAAAATAAAGCGGTACTTTGCTGTTCCCTACCGCTCTAAGAATACTGGCTAATAAATTATACAAAATACTGCATCCCATACCAAGACATATAATCATAATATATGCTTTTGCATCTGCAAAGATATCCGCCGGTGTATGCATTAATCTTAAAAGTCCATCCATACAGACCATGCTGCCTATCGTCCCTATTATCGTAGCAATAATCGACAATACTGCGGCATTGCCTACACTCTTCTTCATCGCAGCATAATCTCCGGCACCAAACCTCTGAGATGTCAGGATCGTAAATCCCGTTGTGAGCCCTTGCATAAATCCCAAAATCAGAAATACAATCGTGCCTGTTGCCCCAACTGCAGCAAGTGCATTCACTCCAACATATCTGCCTACAATAATGGTATCTACCATATTGTAAAATTGTTGAAATATATTACCTATCACAAGGGGAATCATAAATCTTACGATTAATTTGAGCGGACTCCCTTTGGTCATATCTAGTTCCATCACACACCTCTTATGTCCATATTAAATGTCTATTTTATCTCATCGCCTAAATCAGTCAGTGTGTCAATTGCTTGCGCAACATCTATATCATCTATCGCTTCGGCTCCGATATCCAATGTATTCAAAGTACGTTTTTTTCTTCTCTCGAGTTCAGAATAGGTTACTATAAAATCTTTAATTGCCTTGGCATTCTTAATGTGTATCAAGTCAAGTCTTTGATTGGTAACATCCCCTGTAAAACACTTTATCGTACCAATGCCAAATATTCTTTCCAATAAACTGGTCGTCAGAGTAGCATCCTGTATCTTATACATATAACAGTCATTTTCTGTTTTATTTAAAAATCCGGCATCTATCGTAATCATATCTTCTTTTACAGTATAGACTGTAAAAGTAAATGGTAACGCAAAAAATGCAATCCTCTTTCTTTCTCTGAACTCCATAGTATCATCCCCCTGTTTGTATTTCTATTGATTGATTCTTCCGCATTTCATTATATAAGATTGCCATCTACTTTGCAATCATTTCCCTTGATTTTTTTGTTGTCTTTGGTTTCGTTCTGTGCTATACTCTGTTCAATGAATTTGTTGCTTGACAAGCGTACTATTACATCGAAGAGGAGTGCTTTTCTCTTCGATTTTTTTGAGCAATGTGATGCTGTAATATAGAAAAGGAGACCTTATGAAACATTTAATGAGTCCATTGGATTTTACTACCCAAGAATTAGACCACCTATTCGATATTGCCAATGATATCGAACGTAACCCCGATAAATATGCACATATCTGCAATGGTAAAAAACTGGCTACCTGCTTCTATGAGCCCAGTACCAGAACTCGTTTGAGTTTTGAATCTGCCATGTATAGTCTGGGGGGAGAAGTATTGGGATTCTCAGATGCCGCCTGTTCCTCCGCATCAAAGGGAGAAAGTGTCTCGGACACGATTCGCATGGTATCCTGTTATGCTGATATCTGTGCGATGCGTCATCCCAAAGAGGGTGCTCCGATGGTAGCCTCCACCAAAGCAACAATTCCTGTGATCAATGCCGGTGATGGTGGACATCAGCACCCAACCCAAACCTTAACCGATTTGCTGACGATTCGTTCTCTCAAAGGCCGCCTGCATGATTTTACCATTGGTTTATGCGGAGATCTTAAATTTGGACGTACCGTTCATTCTCTCATCAATGCTCTCATTCGTTATCCAAACATCAAATTTATCTTTATCTCCCCTGAAGAATTAAGGATTCCGGATTATATACGCGAAGATGTATTGCGTAAAAATCATATTGCTTTTGAAGAAGTGATTCGTTTGGAAGACAGTATGGCAGACCTGGACCTCTTGTATATGACACGCGTACAACGGGAACGATTCTTTAATGAAGAAGATTATGTCCGATTAAAAGATTTCTATATCCTGGATAAAAGTAAGATGGCATTGGCTAAACCAGACATGCTGGTGCTGCACCCTCTTCCACGCGTCAATGAGATTGCCGTTGAAGTAGATGATGATCCAAGAGCTGTGTATTTTAAGCAGGTGCAATATGGTGTTTATGTGCGTATGGCCCTGATCTTAACACTATTGGAATTGGTTTCATAAAAGGAGGATATCGTAATGTTAAATGTAGGCAGAATCGAAGAAGGATTTGTATTGGATCATATCAAAGCAGGTAAAAGCTTAGCTATTTACCGCCATTTGCAATTAGACCAGCTAGACTGTACCGTAGCTATTATCAAGAATGCCAAAAGTAATAAGATGGGGAAAAAAGATATCCTCAAAGTGGAATGTGATATCAATCTCCTGAATCTGGATATCTTAGGGTTTATCGATCATACCATTACCGTCAATGTAATTAAGAATGGTAAAATAGTGGAAAAACAAGATCTCATTCTTCCAAAAGAAATTAAAAATGTGATTAAATGTAAAAATCCACGCTGTATCACTTCCATCGAGCAGGAGCTTCCACATATTTTCGTCTTAACCGATGAAGCCAAAGAAATCTATCGTTGCAAATACTGCGAAGAAAAATTTGACGGTAAATACTAGAGCGGCCCTTACACAGTAAGGGATATGCTGATTTTGACCCTACTATCAACGAGAGCTGAGGTGGGTTATCGCGTTATTTTTAAATTAGTTGCCACACTCCACACTGATGCGGTTGAAGAGAGACATGATTTCTTCTATTTGAACTGCTTGTTTTTCTGCTCCTGATTTATCCAAGATGATTTTACCTTCGTGCATCATTAATAAGCGGTTACCGTATTCTACAGCATAACGTAGGTTATGTGTTACCATAATAGTAGTAAGTCGTTTCTCACGAATGATTCTGCCGGTCAGCTCCATGATAATCTCTGCAGTCTTTGGATCCAGTGCCGCAGTATGTTCATCAAGAATCAGAAAATCTATCGGTGTCAGTGTGGACATGATAAGAGACAGTGCTTGTCTTTGTCCACCGGACAAGGCACCTACCTGGGTATCCATCTTGTCTTCCAACCCCAGATTTAATCCCCTCAGTATCTCCCGGTAAGTAGTTACTTTACTTTTATTGATTCCTTTGGTAAGACCATATGGCTTTCCTTTACTATCCGCCAGAGACATATTCTCTGCTATCGTCATACCGGGGCAGGTTCCCTTGGATGGATCTTGAAATACTCTTCCAATGCTTTTGTGTCTCGCATAATCTTTGCGCTGTGTAATATCAATATTCTGCATCAGGATACTACCGCTATCGATTTCAATACTGCCACAGATGATATTAAGCATCGAGGTCTTGCCTGACCCATTACTTCCCACTACCGATACGAACTCTCCATCTTCTACCGTCAGATTAAAGTCTTGAAAAAGACAAAGTTCATTTACCGAGCCCGGATTATAATATTTATTGATATTCTGTAATGTAATCATGTCAGTGCACCTCTTTTCTTCCGGCTGTTTTTCTGCAGGTCTTTTTTTTATCTGTTCCCAATACCAAGATTAAAAGGAACAGCACTGCCGTAATCAGCTTTAAATAACTGGATGGGAATCCAATTCGAACCGCCAGTGCCACACAGGATTTGTAGAGCAGAGAACCTATCACAACACCGGTAGTCACTTTTAGAAAGCTGACTTTCTTCAAAAGACTCGTTCCTATAATTACGCTTGCTAATCCAATGACCGCCGTTCCTGTTCCCACTGAGATATCAAAAAAACGTTGTTGCTGTGCAAAGATACATCCGCTTAAAGCAACCAGTGCATTGGCGATTGCCAGTCCTATTATTTTAACCAGGCCTTTATCTACTCCCAAAGAAGTGACTAAGGTATCATTATCTCCTACTGCTCGCAGGAGATAGCCGGATTTGGTCCTCATATAGACATCCAGGACGACCTTCATAAACAACGCCAGCAGTGTCACGATAATGACTGTTTTATATGGTATCAGTGCCTGTGGTATCAAGGCATTTACCACCTTATTATCGAAGATTGTCTGCATTTGATAAATAGGGACATTGGCACGCCCGGCAATCGTGAGATTGACTGAATAGAGAGCGGTCATCATAATAATCCCCGATAATAAATCCCTTACCTTGAGTTTCACATGAATGAGTCCGGTTAATACCCCAACACCTGCCCCCGCTATCATGCAAAGTGGCAGCGTCCACAAAGGATTCATGCCTTTCGTAATCAGAATGGCAGTAATCGCTGCTCCCATTGGAAAGCTTCCATCTACTGTCATATCCGGAAAATCCAGTATCTTATAGGTAATATACATGCCGAGAGCCATAATCGCATATATCATTCCTTGTTCCAGCACACTTAGTAGTAGTGTCATCTATGATTCCTCCGTTGTAACTTCTGTAAATGTCTCTACTGCCTCTGTCAAATAAGTCTCATTTATGGTTAATCCCAGCTGCTCTGCAACTGCCAGATTTACATAGAAGCTTGCACCTGAGATGCTCTCATAAGGGAGTTGCGCTGCAGTTGCTTCCCCTTTTAATATCTTAGCTGCCATGGCTCCTGTCTGTTTGCCAAGTGCTACATAATCAATTCCCATAGATGCCACACAGCCATTCTTTACTTGCTCCACTTCACTGCCAAACACCGGAATCTTTGCTGTTTTAGCAGCTTCTAATACAGTTTGTAATGCAGATACTACTGTATTGTCTGTTAGATTTGAGATACAGTCAACTTTGCCTACCATATCTGCTACCGCAGTGGGTACTTCTGCGATGGTATTGATACCGGTTGCCACAATCTGAAATCCGTATTCCGGTGCATGCTTTTGATATGCTTCAATCGTACTAACCGAATTAGCTTCGCTGGTAGTATATAGAATCCCTATCGTCTTAGCTTTTGGCATAAGTTTCCGTATCATCTCTAATTGTGCGGTGACCGGAAGTGCATCCGAGGTACCTGTGATATTCCCCACACTGTTACCATCTGCTGTGGCAAGACCAGCTCCAACAGGGTCTGAAATAGCGGTATATACCACCGGAATCTCGGTATTCATGCACGAATTATAGGCACTCATGGCCGAAGGTGTAGCAATGGCACAAATTAGATTCACTTTCTTAGACACATAATTATCTGCAATCGTACTGGCTGTCCCGGTATCCGCCTGTGCATTATCTGATAGAACTGTCAGGTTTTTCCCTTCTTGGATGCCAGCCTCTGCTAATCCTGCCAGAAATCCTTCCTTACAGTTCTCCAAAGAACCATGCTCTGCAAATTGTGAGATACCAATAGTATACTGTGTTGCACCTGCTGTTTGGTTTTCCTTTGAATTACCACAACCGGTCAGCAATACTCCCATCGCAACAGTTAAGATTGCTATTCTAACTACACTGTTTTTTTTGTTTTTCATACTCTCTCCTCTACTTTCTTGAAATTTATTATGTTTGAACATCAAAAAACCGCCTCAAACATAATATTTATGCTTGAGACGGTAATATCATACAATACTATCGCGGTACCACTCAAATTGACTCTTAACGAGTCCACTCTTACATGCACTGACATACATGCCACATGGATAACAGGCGTGGATCCTGTCAGCTCCTACCAGATAACAAAAATCCTTCAGGCTGCCCTCAAAAGTCCATTCAACTAAAGTGACTATGCTGCAATTCCACCACCTGCAACTCTCTGTAATAGTTTCTAAAGCCTACTACTCTTTCTCTACGGTTTACGATATTCTAATCTTTATATGTTTTAAAGCATATACCTATCGTTTTCACTTGTCAACTATTTTTAATACTTTGCGTTGATCTTTACATTGATTGAAGAACCATCTCCACGTAGGATTCCTCGCAATCCAGCAAATCTGCGATCTGTGGTATCGATATCCCCTTCGCATACTGCTTACAAATCAAAGAGCTGATCAATTCCGATCTTCCACGGGCTTCTCCACGGGCTTCTCCCTGTAAGGATGCTTCTTCTCTCATTAATGCAAATGCTTCACACATATTGATTCCTCCGTCTTCCGTTTTACACTGGTTGGTATAAGTTGTAAACTGTCTTTCATTTAACAATACACTCATTGCATCACAGGTCTCTTCTTCTAAATTAGAGAATCGCAGCCTGTTCTGTGCAATGTAGGTTTCCATTTCTTTCTGATTCGCAGAGCGCTGTAATACACCAAAAAGTTCTCTTAACCCTGTTTTAAAACTATTCTCATCGACCCTATATGCCTGCACTAAATTAATC
>JAVVVE010000030.1:0-26978 GCA_036652815.1 Lachnospiraceae bacterium | reverse complement strand
GACGCAGACGTTCTTCTTTTTCCCCGTATTCTTCTAATTCTTTATTAAGCCGCTTCGCCGCTTCGTTCATATTTTCACTGGTCAACAAAAAAGTTTCTTTTTTTCGTTCCGCGCTTCTCACTTTTTTCGATTCCTTCTTTACTTTCTTGTAATCGTTCGCTTAGCTTTCCAGTGCAGTAACGGCGTGACCCAAAAAGCCAATGTATTTTAAAAGTGCCACAAACTGTAACACAGCTGTCACCAAGGTAACGATGCCTGCCACCACCGTCAATGCCGGCAGAAGTGCAAGCAAGCCGGCAGCTACCGCCACCACATTGCAGCCGACATATAGCTTGCACACACGGAGTCCTTTTGTGGCTAGTTCATCATTGCCATGATTGCGCAAGAACTCCACGGTGGCACCGATGATAAAATAAACCGAAGCGATAAAGCACAGATTAAGCGCTTGCAGGGCTGCTTTTCCGATTGCACCATTAAGTAACAAAGTAACAACCCCCGAGAGCACCAGACTGGATAGGATCAAAATCAGAGCGGTTTTGTAGCCGGTGTGAATTTTTGATAGTTTGATAAGAGCGATCAGTTCTCTCACACGGGCAATCAAAATTAAAACCACGCTCACCATAGAAATGATTGCGCCGCAGGATATAATAGCCAGCATGGCAATGTTGTTGGTGTTTTTTAATTGTTCCAAATACTGTGCCCAGTTCCCACTCATAGACTGCGCAACCGCTATAATAATGCCACCAATTGCAGCAAGCACCACGGCGATAATTGCCCAAATATTTGCCTTACGGATTGTTTGCAGACCTTTTGCCGGATTCAAATTCGTTGTTTCCATAGTTAGTTCTCCTGTCATATTTCAGATTTTGTTGTTTTTGCGTAGAAAAGCAAATTCTTTTTTTTAATTATAACACACAAAGCGTCGGAAAAGCGTCGGAGATTTAGGGAGATTTAGATAAAAAAGGGTTTTTCACGTGTATTTTGTAAATATTCTTTGAATCCCCGACACTTTTCCGACGCTTCTTTTTGTATAATGAGTGTAAATATAAAAAATCAAGAATTTTATTTTTCTAAAAGAACGGAGTAAACATGGGATTTTTACAACAGCTTTTATCCTACAAGAGCATTTGCATCCAATGCCATAATAGCCCGGATTCCGATACGTTGGCATCCGCATTTGGCCTCTACTGCTACTTCAAGGAGCATGGCACTGCGGCTGAAATTGTTTACAGTGGTGCGGAGCAAATTAAAAAACACAACCTCCGGCTACTGATAGAGCAGTGCAAAATTCCGATTCGGTATGTGCAGGAACTTCCGCAAACAGAGCTGCTGCTTGTGGTGGACGGCCAGTATGGAGCGGGAAATGTGGCAAGGTTTGAGGCTCCTGCCGTTGCCGTGGTCGATCATCACATTCGATCCATGGAGGAGCATGCGCATGTCCTCATCAAAAGTGATTACCAGAGCTGCTCTACTGTTGTATGGGAGCTGTTGGAGCAAGAGGGGTATGATGTAAAGGACAACGAGGCCTTGCGCATAGCCTTGCTGTATGGTCTTTTTACCGACACTTCATCCTTTTACGACCTGTATCAGGAAAAGGATATGGAGATGCGAATGGCTCTCTCGGGCGATCTCCCTCTGTTTGAGAAGCTGATGAAATCCAACATGACGATAGCCGAGCTGATGATTGCCAGCGATGCCATGCAGGAGCATTATTTCGACCCGCAAAAACGCTTTGCTATTGTGTCCGCCATGCGCTGTGACCAGTCAATTTTGGGTATCATCGGTGACTTTATGATACAGGTTGACGTGATTTCAGTCAGCTTTTGCTATACGGCGGTGGACAATGGATATCAAATATCCGTCCGAAGCTGTGACAACCAAATTCCGGCAAACCTGCTAGTCGCCTTTGTGTGCGAGGGAATCGGCTCGGGCGGCGGACACGCTAAAAAAGCCGGCGGCAGAATCTCGGCGGAACGTCTCGCGGCAAAATATGGCTCGATGGATTTGTTCGAGTTTGTCAACCAGAAGCTGAGTGATTTCATCGAAATAAAAGGAACGAAAAACATATGATAAGGAGGATGAAACGAACCATTTCACTTTTACTGGTTTTCGTGATGGTGCTGTCCATGATGGCATGTGGCCTGCAACATCGCCGATCGCATTCAATCGGGCGACCCGGATGCTTCAAACGGTGATTATATCGTGGCACTCACCGCACGCTTTGACCGGCTCGTTACCGAATTTGAGTGTGTAAAGTAAACAGCGCATGCAAAAGCATCCACAAAGTCGCGAATGGGTACAATAAATATATATAAAAATACTCTCGGAAAACCGAGAGCGTAAATCAATAAATAAAATCCTTGTTACCTTGTAGTGATAACAAAATGGGTGTAATTGGGAGATTGTTTAATTATTCTTTGGTAGGAGGTCTAATCAAATGACAACATTTATTCTTCAAATTATTGCTATGGTTACTATGCTCTGCGACCATGTGGGAACTATATTTTTAGATAATGCGCTTATTTTTCGATGCATAGGTAGATTTGCATTTCCGATCTACGCATTTCTTGTTGTAGAAGGATACAGACATATAAAAAAAGATCCAGAACGGATGAAGGTGCATATTGGTGGGTATCTGGTGCTTGTTATCTTCTAATCTATCATTGGTCAAGGTATGACTTCTGCGGACTGGATATGTATATTAACAAGCTCCTTGGTAAAAACAAATGGTGGTATCTTACACATATTCCTATAGCAGGTTTACTTGCAACATACAATGGTAAAAAAGGGTATTCTTCAAAAAAATACAAACTGATTTATCGAAATTTTTATCCCGTACATCTGTTTATATTAGGATTATTTAGACACATATTTTTTTGAGTGTAAGATTGGTTTGGGTGTCAATGGTTTGCGGTAGCAGCGGAGGAAGAAGATTCCTGCGCAAATCAGCGCAGATAAAATACCGATGGGATAGGCAATTCTTCCCGCCAGTTTCAGACCCTCGTCCGCCATCAGGATGTAGGTACTGCATACCGCCGACATGAACCCGGCAGGCAGGGCGGCCATAAGACTGCTCGCCTTGCCGCAGTTTTGGCGCAGATAGACCGCCACCGCCCACAGGGAAATCATGGCGAGAGTCTGGTTGCTCCAGGAGAAATAACGCCAGATAATATTAAAATCAAGCTGTGTGAGCGCTGCACCAATCGCCAGCAGCGGCAGGGTCAGCAGCAGTCGTTTTCCAAGCTTGCTCTGGTCAATGTGGAACCAGTCAGCCAGAGTGATCCTGGCTGAGCGGAAGGCCGTGTCCCCGCTAGTGATGGGGCACACCACCACGCCGACCACAGCTAGCGCCCCGCCAGCGACACCCAAAAGTGTGGTAGAAATATCGTAGACTACGCCGGACTGCCCTAAGGAGGAAAGCGCTGCCTGCAAGCCGCCCGTGGAACCGTAAAACGCCACGCCTGCCGCAGCCCAGATGAGAGCAATGATACCTTCGGTAATCATGGCTCCGTAAAACACAAGGCGTCCGTCCGCTTCTTTTTTCATACATCGAGCCATCATGGGCGACTGGGTGGCATGGAAACCGGACACTGCGCCACAGGCTACTGTGATGAACATGTACGGCCAGATTGGTTTCCCGTTCGGATGGAGATTTTGCAGCGTCAGTTCCGGAATTTGGTAGCCGCCCAGGAGGATTCCCCCCGCCACGCCTACCACCATAAGGATCAAAATAACACCAAACACGGGATAAATTTTGCCAATTAGCTTGTCAATGGGCAGCAGAGTTGCCAGTAAATAGTAAATGAGGATGACACCCACCCAGAAGGGGACATTCAGTGCCTCCGGGGTCAGCATGGCAATGAGAGTGGCCGGGCTTGTAACGAACACCGCGCCCACCAAGATCATCAAAATAACCGAAAATACCCGCATAATCTGTTTTATGCCGTTTCCCAGGTATTTGCCCACGATTTCGGATAGCGACGCACCGCCCATACGGAGGGAGATCATACCAGTACAGTAGTCGTGAACGGCGCCGCCTAAGATGCAGCCGAACACGATCCATAGGAACACCACAGGGCCGAACACCGCACCCATCAGCGCCCCGAAGATAGGCCCGGTTCCCGCGATGTTGAGTAGCTGTATAAGGAAGACCTTCCAGGTTGGCATCTCCACATAGTCTACGCCATCCGCCATGGTTACGGCGGGGGTTGGGCGCCCATCCGGGCGGAAGACGTGCTCCATAACCTTTCCGTAGGTAAAGTACCCGATGACCAACAGGGCCAGGGCAATCAAAAATGTTATCATGTGACAGCACATCCTTTCTTTTCTTGTTTATATTTCCACTAATTTTTTAAATAATTTAATTTTTTTCAAAATAAAGGTAGCGGTTTTAATGGATATGTTTAATTTATCATTTTTCAACTCTTTTAACAACTACATATCTTATTTTTTATATTTTTATGCCTAGTCAGTAGCGCTAAAGGATGCCCCTACTTTTGAGTGCGGCTATGATGAGGGGCATCTTGTCATCCGCACGGTGTCCGCAGAGCGGGATAGATGGTTTGATTTTTCCGTGGAAATCACTGCCACAAGCAATAAGTAATTGGTGATTTTGGGCGATTTGGTCAAATATTGCGGCCTCGATTCTGCTATGGTAAGACGAATATGCCTCAATGCCGTCAATACCTGTTTTGAGCATTTGCTCCAAAAACTTATAATCATTCTGCAAATTTTGCCCCGGATGCGCCAAAACCGCAATGCCACCTGCCTCGTGGAGCAAGGCAACACCTTCGGACAGAGAAATATAGTGTATCGGTACATAGGCAGGCTTACCCTGCGAGAAATAATCCCAATAAAAGTTTACATAAGGGTTATCGGAACGTGCACCACCCGGAAGATACGGCAGGAGTGCAGGACAATCTTTTGCCTCCTTCTTTTGCAGGAGTATTTCCGCAATCAGTTCTCCTGTCACAATATGTCCGTCTGCGGCGGCAAGTACTTCCTGCGTGATAAGCGGAACACCGATTGCTTTTTGAATGAGAACAATTTTTTCTTCGGCAGAGGTGGTTTCCTGTCTTAAAATGTCCTGCTCAATCTCAGCAAAGACAGGCAGCGTATGGTCAAACCCATAGCCCAGTAGATGAAAATTACGCCCCATATGTATGCAGTCCAGCTCCACACCGGAAATCACCTCAAGGTCCATCTGTGGAGCCAGTGACAGCGCCAACGACACACCACGCACGGTGTTATGGTCAGTAATGGCAATATAATTTAGCCCTGCCTGCTTGCCAAAGCACAACAAATCTTCTGGCGAAAACTCTCCATCGTCACTGCAATGGGAGTGAATATGTAAATCTATTTTTTCCATATCAGCAATCTCCTATGATGAAATAAACGATTTTTAGGTAGTCCTTTGGGTTTGGGATATCCAGTGTAAGCCTCAAACAGTGTCGATTGTCGAGGTACCTGCGCCTCAAATCCGATTGAATCTCAAATTGTTTGTTGATGTTCAGCTTGCTACCATCCGGTTCTACCATCTTCACCGCACCGATACACCCATTCACAGTTTGCAAAAAATCCTCGAGGTTAAAAACAGTTAGTTTAATCATAATATTCCCACCTTTCTTGTAAAAAACAGTCACCCAAGGGTGACTGCAATTTGCACGTTATGTTGCTTGCAATCCTTCCTTGCAAGTATCATTATAGTGCAATATTCTCTGTGAAAATATATGATTACCGCCCGATACTATCACTATTCTGCCATTTGCGACGATACTCCACAGGAGTACATCCCTTGTGTCGGCGAAAGATTTTGCCAAAATAACTGCTGCTCCCAAGCCCACAGATGAGACCAATATCCGTAATCAGAGTATTGCTATCCGCCAGTAAATGACAAGCCTTTTGCAAACGATAACTGCTCACATACTCCATAGGGGTCATGTGAAGGCAGTCATGAAATGACCGAAAACATTCTCTTTCGCTGATAAAAGCGGCGGCGGCAATCTCAGCGGTTGTGAGCTTCTCTGCATAGTGTTCATGAATCCAAATCATCATCGGCTTAATTTTATCGGAGGTTTTATTGTAAATACCACCCTCTTTACGCAACGGTGTGGATAACTCCAGTAAACGGCACCATATTTCAGAAAGGAGGGTGCGTAGGTGTAGCTCATAGGCATAATCACTCTTTGAAAGCAAAAACGATTCAGATATCTGCTTAAGTAGATTCACTTGTGCAGGGTTTTCCGGATACACGGCGAGCAGTTCAATTTGCGGAGCCGCAGTGATCGGTGTCACATATTTTTGATCAATCAAGCTTCCATGCTGACCACTGATGAGCGAGGTATCAAAGATATGCTCAAGCTGAGTCGTATTCCTTACTCCGTCCGGCGGTTTGGTTGTATGCAAAACATTGGTGTTGACAAGCCCTCCGGAACCTGTTGGAAAGACCGTTTTTCCCTTTGGGGTATAGTATTCCAATACCCCTTTTTGAATGTAGAATAACTCCACCTCTTTATGCCAATGCCACGGAGCGAAGCAGTCTGTAAACTTGTCGAGCTCTGCACAGGAACAGATATATGGAAAATCTGCTTCAAAATTTGGCAGTAATTCTTCCTTGCTCTCATTGCGAAATGTAACGCTGCAAACATTCTCCAATTGTTATTATAGATGGGAACATAGATTATATGCATCCCAAATCCCTTCCATAATATTTTTTGGTCCTTTACTATCCCCTATATTATAAATTTCAGTCACTTTATTGGCAATTTTGTTATAGAGAGTATTGTTTGCAAGATACCCAAGAGCCAGAATCACTTGTTGCGCAGAAATCTCTTTTGTACCTTCTTTATCTTCCACAACGATGCAGCCCTCTTTTACTTCTACTAATTTAGAAGAAAGAACAGGAACTACCTGATGATGTTCTAATAGTTCTTCTATCATCTGTTTGTTCATATCCGGAGGTGCACCAACAGCCATAAGTTTATCGGCCATCTCTACAATGGTAATCTTTTTTCCATGCTGTGAAAGCCAAATTGCGAGCTCACATCCTACGAGACCACCGCCGATAATGACTGCTTCATCAGCAGCTTCTACCGTGCCACCTAAGATGTCGAGAGCTGTTACGCAACGCTCAATGCCGGATAGTCTGGGAATCAAAGTTGTTCCGCCGGTTGCGTGGATAACAATATCAGCAGAATATAATTTAGGATCTTCTTCAGTTACTTCATGTTGATAAGTGATCTTTACGCCCAATTCCTGTAATTGTCTTTCATACCATTTTAATAACAATTTACCATCGTCTTTGAATGCCGGAATACTGGCATAGTAATATAGTCCACCCGGTTTATCTGATTTTTCTAATAATTCGACTTGATGACCTCGTAAAGCAAGTACTCTTGCAGCTTCCATTCCGGCAGGACCGGCACCAATGACAACAACTTGTTTTTTTACATCTGCAGGTAAAAAGAAAGCTTCTCGTTCTCTATTACAGGTCGGATTGACAGCACAAGACTGAGTTCGTAATTGATGACCTCTGCCAAAGCAACCATCATGACAGGAAAGACATGGTCGAATATCAGCTTCTTTTGTAAGCCGCATTTTGTTTACAAAATCAGGATCTGCTAAAAGAGGCCTTCCAAGAACTACCATATCTGTTTTGCCCTCGTTGACTGCAGATGCTGCAAGATCCGGATATCCCAATCGTCCGGCAGCTAAAACAGGTATCTTGACAACTGCTTTTACTTTTTCAGCAAAAGAAAGATATAACCCTCGTTCAAAAAAGAATGGTGGGTGTGCCCAATACCATGAATCATAGCTTCCGGCATCTACGTTTAATCCATCATATCCGACTTGTTCTAATATTTTTGCAAAAGCCAGTCCTTCTTCTATATCTCTGCCTAATTCAGGAAAATCTTCTCCGGGAAGGATACCATGTCGTTCTTCTCGAATAAAGCTTTTAAGTGAAAATCTAAGAATCACAGGAAAATCTTCACCACAAGCTTGTTTTACGGCTTTTAGGATAGCAATAGGAAAACGCAGCCGTCCCATCATATCGCCGCCAAATTCATCTGTTCGATGGTTAAAATGTTCCATGGTAAAGTTATCCAGTAAATAACCTTCGTGTACGGCATGTACCTCGATTCCGTCTGCTCCGCCCATTTTAGCTAGGAAAGCACTGGTTGCAAATTGTTTAATGATTTCATATATTTCTTCAGTAGTAAGGGCACGATGCTTAATGGTAGGATTCCATCGGTTCGTAGTTTCACTCGGTGCTACAAACGTATTTCCTTCAATCATATCCGGAATAGCAGAACGACCAAGACCGGCGGTTAATTGTACAAATAATTTAGAATCATAGGCATGGATACCATCTGCTATTTTCCTAAGACCACGCATATAAGCTGCAGGGTTGACCGTAGGGCAAGGGAAAGAAGCAAGTAAGTGTTTCTCAATCTTATTATCCACAAAATTAGCACCCGTAATAATTAGACCTGTACCGCCTTTGGCACGTTCTACAAAATAGTCGGCAGACTCACTCTTATAAGCCCAGTTTTCATCTACCTGTGCCATAGCCATTGCAGACATGGCAAATCGGTTACGGATTTGAACTTTTCCAATTTTCATTGGAGTAAAAATTTTTTCGTACTCTTTTCGCATAGAATAACCTCCTTTTTTAAACTCATATTAATTTATTTGCGTGCTTTTTTTTGCTGATTTTTAAATGCATACATGTGCTCATCAATTTCACGTAAGATATCTTCACTTGTTTCTTTATTTTTGCCGCGGTCTTCTAAAACACCATAGCTTACGGACATAGGATAACTTTTTTTAGAAAGTTTGTTCAGCATCTCAACAGCTTCAAATGCCTGGACAGCATGTTGATAAGCAACCGTATGAGTAGCGTATCGCAATACTACTAAAAACTCATCGCCACCCATACGGCATACATGGTATCCTGCAAATGAGTTTTTGATAATGTTTACGACGGTTTTTAAATATTCATCACCTTCATTGTGACCTAAAGTATCGTTTACCGTTTTCAGACCATCTAAATCAAAAAAGACTGCTGAAAAATTACGATTGGGTATTTTAAGTGATTCTTTAAGATAGGAAAGCCCAAACGCACGATTATAACATCCTAAGAAAGTGTCACGATAGGCAAGGTCTTGCAACTCTTTTTGCTCTTCCTCTTTTTGTGCAATGCTTTTTTTCATTTCATGAGACTGAGTTTCAAATAGCATCAAGCGACTCAGTATAAATCCATAGATAATGGCAGCACAAAATCCAATTATTTCGGTAATACCGATTTTTAATTCTATCAGTGATAAAAGCTGATAGGGGTTCTTCAGTATGTAATTAGTGGTATTAAATAATTGAAATAGATAAATAATCATAAGGATTTTAGTAGCAAACAGTATATTGGCAGGACTGCTGATTAAAATGTTAAAATAATGTTTAGAAACTAATTTTTGAAATAAAACAATGTATAGAGAGCATAAACCAAATGCAATGGCATAAACAAGAATATTCTGCCAGGATATCTTCATAAGAGTGGTGAAAGAATGACCTGTTATAAGCGAATACGTACTAATAATGATAAGACGAACAGCAAAAATATTGACTGCAAAGGAAGCTGTGCCGAATAGATTTTTAATAAAGGAGTCTTTGTATAATATTTTAAATTCAAGAAAAATTGCAATAAAATAAATTATCATAAAAACAGCTTCAGGAGCATCTATCGCAAGCAGTACTAAGAACCAGGTAATATTTATAATATATGGAATCAAAAAACTTTTAATTATGCCGGGATGTTCGGAATATACTTCATTTGCAAAACGAAACAATGAGATGTTATAAAAGAAAAACATAATTAATAGCAGAACATATGCCATTTTCATCTTACACCTCTTTTTCCATAGCCGCGTGTTTTTGTTGTTTTGCAAGATACATTTTTTGGTCTACCATAGAGATTAGATTCGTTAAAGATTGTGATATCATTGTGTCATCCACATATAGAATACCATAGCTGACGGACATAGAATAGTCGGTATTTTGGTTGTTTATCTGTATAAGCCGTTTTGCTATTTGTGAAAATATTTCTTCTGCATTATCTTTTGAACAGACTTCCAGAATCAACATAAACTCATCACCACCCATACGTGCAAAGATATCCATTTGACGGATGGAGTCGGCAATGCATTGAGAAACGGTAAGTAAATATTCATCCCCTCGATTATGACCAAAACTGTCATTTACAGCTTTTAATCCATCTAAATCTAAATATACAAGACAAAAGTCACTTATTTTATTACGAAGTAAATTCTCGAGATATTCCAATACATAGTTTTTAGAATAACAGCCAGTAAGGTTATCTTTATAAATCAGACGCTTTAGGTGTTCTTCTGTTAGAATACTTTCGCGTAAGGTGCATTCTAGGCTATGTGCTTCATCTTTATAAAATTTCATATGACAAATTTTTGCAGTATGAATAAATAAAATATAAAATAAAGTAATAGATAAAATCTGGATTGCAAGTAGTGTATAAACAAGATTTTCATGTAAATCGGGAGTCATAACTACAAAGGAATCAATGGCGGTATATATGATAATGAAGCTGGCAATGATAGAAATCAGTAAAGACTGTTCCCTGTCATGGGATATTTTTATCACGGTTGTATCAGGCATAAATTTATTAAAAAGAAACAGTGCTATTGAGGATAATAATGAGGTAAAAATAATATCAAGAGAAAACAGAGAAGAAACTATCCGTATAGAAGCAGCTTCAAAACCGGAAATAAGTGATAAAATACAGACTACCACCATTTCCAGACAAACTATTTGCACAATAAAATTAGAAGCTCCAAAATACGCTTGTGAAAAAGCGGCTTTTGAAAGAAAAATAAATTCAATAATTAAGCATAGGTAAGCAAAAAAATACATAGCAGCATAGGGTAGACCCAGCCATTGTATAAAAAATATCAAAATCGTATTCAATGCAGCAGGGATCGCAAGATGCAACCAAGAATGTTTAAAAGCGGGTAAAATCTTAGTTGCATAGAAAAATCCTTGAAGATTATAACAAAAAAAAGCTAAAATAGCGAAGCATCTTAAAACAAGTGGCTGTAAAATCCATTCCATCTAAAGATTCTCCTTAAAAGCACCAAGATTTATTAATCCCTATTATAACATTTCAAAAAAACCACGTCAATTTATAAAAGAATGAGAATGGGAGGAATTGATAGATTTGTTGCAATCAGCAATTAGGAATGGTATTATAAATAGTAGCGATGTACGAAGACAAGCTATAGAAAGAAGACAAGCTATAGAAAGAAAAAAAGCGAATCCCCCGAGCTACCTAAGGTTTTCGCTTTCATGTAAGTTTTCTATAATGCAGGGAAAGGGACTTGAACCCTCATGATATTGCTATCACACGGACCTGAACCGTGCGCGTCTGCCAATTCCGCCATTCCTGCACGCCGAATTATATTGTATCTGTTTTTAATGCATCTGTCAATATTTCAAGGAAAGAAAAGAAGAAAAAATGAACTATGTCGTATTTGATTTAGAATGGAATCAGTCCAGTGATGATAAAGAAGAGATGCACAAAGTAATTCCTTTTGAGATCGTGGAGATAGGGGCTGTAAAATTAAATAGTAACAAAGAAAAAATCGGGGCGTTTAATCAGTTGATTAAACCACAGGTCTATAAACAGATTCATTATATTACAAAAAAGATTATTCACATACAGATGGAAGAATTGAATCAGGCGAAAAAATTCAGGGAAGTCATGGAGGAATTTTTAACCTGGTGCGGAGAAGATTATATTTTCTGTACCTGGGGATTATTGGATTTGATTGAATTACAACGAAATATGCGATATTATCAGATGCCTTTATTAGAAGAAGGCCCGATGAAGTTCTTAGATATCCAAAAGTTATTTAGTATTGCTTTTGAAGATAGCAAGTCAAGAAAAGCGTTGGAATATGCTGTTGATTTTCTAAAGATAGAGAAAGACATTCCTTTTCATAGAGCCTATAGTGATGCTTATTACACAGCTAAGGTATTTGGCAAAATCAAGGATGAAACAGTAGAACGGAATGTATCCTTTGATGTTTTTGTTCCGCCAAAGAACCGTGCAGAAGAGATTAAGATTATATTTGATCATTATGCAAAATATATTTCCAGAGAATTTGAAGATAAGAAAGAAGCATTAGAAGATACGGAAGTTCTCAGTACGAGATGCTATCTATGCCATAAGAATCTTAAAAAGAAAATCAAGTGGTTCTCAACCAATGGAAGACATTATCTCAGCGTAGCCTATTGTGATAAACACGGATATATGAAAGCAAAGGTACGTATGAAAAAATCAGAGAATCAGAAGGTGTATGTAGTAAAGACTCTAAAATTCATTACGCAGGAAGAAGCGGAAGCGATTCAGCAGAGGAGAGACAAATATCATAATGGAGTTCAAGCATGAGTTAGTATTACCCAATCATGATTTACCTTTCAGAATGTTTGTATTTGAAGGTAAAAATGGTAATTATCAGGTAGTTAAGCATTGGCATAATTCGGTAGAATTATTTTTGGTCTTTGAGGGTGAGATTGACTTCTATATTAATACTTCCTATTTTTCGCTGTCTTCAGGTGAATTTATTTTGGTTAATTCCAATGAAATACATTCAATAGAAGCGCCCAAGGAGAATTTTACACTTGTTTTACAAATACCGCCGGAAATGTTTCAAGCTTATAGTGAAGAGGAATATATCTTATTTAAAAGTACACGCTATGAGAAAGATGATGAGATGATTCAGCTTATCAAGAATATGTATCGTGCATATGCTCAAAAGCAATATGGATATGAATTGGAAGTGAGTAGTTACTATTATAAGCTGCTTTATCTTCTGGTAACTAAATATAAAGAAACAGAAATAGATCCGGCCAGAGTGAAGCTAAATAAGCAATTAGATAAATTGTCCAAGATAACAAACTATATTCAGGAGCATTATCAAGAGGATATTACCTTAGAAGGAGTTGCCTCTCTATTTGGTTTTTCGCCTACCTACCTATCACGTATGTTTCGTCAATATGCAAGAATCAACTATAAGGCATATCTCATTAATGTACGGGTTGAGTATGCTTATAAAGAACTAATCAATACAGACGATTCTATCAATCAAATCGCAGAAAACAACGGTTTTCCTGATAGCAGAAGTCTTGCCAAAGCGTTTGCAAAGCGGTTTGGGATATTACCAAGTGAATACCGGAGAGAACTTAAGAAAAGACAAGTAAGTGCTATTCATTAGCTAAGTAATCGGTGGATAATAACAGAACAATTAAATATAATAGAAGCAGCAGATGAGAATCATATTGAATCGCAGGTTCGTTAAAACGAACAGACGGGAGATGTCATGAGAATTCAAAATATCACAGATGCTGCTTTTTCGACGTATGGCAGAGTATTGACAACGGAGTATCAAGTAGCAGAGTTAGTGGAAGAGATGCAGACAACGGATGCACCGGTGGATGGTGTGGTATATTATCCTTCTATCACACAATTGGAAGCATTACCGGTGGCAAAGTCCATACAGGACAGTTTATTTGGAGGATTGCCAATACAGATAGGATATTGCAATGGAACCAATTATAAACTAAACGCAGTAGAGTATCATCGCAGTTCCGAGATTGGGGTTGCAGTTACAGATTTGATCTTACTATTAGGGCGACAGCAGGATATTGGAACAGATAATACCTATGATACGGGTAAGATAGAAGCATTTCTGGTGTCGGCGGGAGAAGTGATAGAGCTGTATGCGACGACTTTGCACTATGCACCTTGCAGTGTTGATGGTAAGCCGTTTCGGAATGTGGTAATCCTACCAAAGGGAACCAATACCGAGCTTGAACATATTCCGGACAGTGCTTCGGAAGATAAGCTTCTGGTGGCTAAGAATAAATGGCTTATCGGACATACGGAAGCCGCAATAGACGGTGCTTATCAGGGTTTGATCGGTGAAAATGTCAGTGTATTAGAAAAACATGTGCAGTTATAAATAGTATTTTAGGAATCAGAAAGGGATGTGTGCAGAAAGCATACAAAGGTGATCATGATGTTTGAGAATTTACCAAAAGTAAAAGTAGGAATTGTAGCAGTAAGCCGTGATTGTTTTCCGGAGATTTTATCTGTATCAAGAAGAGAAGCACTGATAGCAGCATATCGCAAGCAATATAATATAGAAGATATCTATGAATGTCCAATCTGCATCGTAGAAAGTGAGATTCATATGGTGCAGGCATTAGAAGATGTTAAGCAGGCAGGATGCAACGCTTTGGTGGTATACCTGGGTAACTTTGGCCCTGAGATCTCGGAAACTCTATTAGCAAAACATTTTGATGGTCCGGCTATGTTTGTGGCAGCAGCAGAAGAGAGCGGAGATAATCTGATAGGAGGTCGTGGAGATGCCTATTGTGGTATGTTAAATGCCAGTTACAATCTTAAGCTTCGTAATATCAAAGCATATATTCCGGAATATCCGGTAGGAACAGCAGAGGAATGTGCAGATATGATAGCACAATTTATTCCGATTGCAAGGGCGATTATCGGATTGTCAGCTCTAAAGATCATTAGCTTTGGACCTCGTCCACTTAATTTCTTAGCATGCAATGCGCCGATTAAGCAGCTCTATAATCTGGGGGTTGAGATTGAGGAGAACTCAGAACTTGATTTATTTGAAGCATTTAAGGAGCATGCAGGAGATGAGCGTATCCAAGCGGTTGTAAAAGATATGGAAGAAGAACTGGGAGAAGGCAATAAGAAACCGGAGATTCTTGCAAAATTAGCACAGTATGAATTGACTTTACTGGATTGGATCGAGCAACATAAAGGCTATCGCAAGTATGTAGCCATTGCAGGAAAATGCTGGCCGGCATTTCAAACACAATTTGGATTTGTGCCTTGTTATGTTAATAGCCGTTTAACAGGAATGGGCATACCGGTATCCTGTGAAGTGGATATCTATGGTGCTTTGAGTGAATTTATAGGAACTTGTATCAGTAAAGATACAGTCACGCTATTGGATATTAATAATACAGTACCGGCGGATATGTATGAAGAAGATATTAAGGGTCAGTTTGCCTATACACAGCAGGATACTTTTATGGGATTTCATTGTGGCAATACCAATTCCAAGAAACTGTCATCCTGTGCGATGAAATATCAGATGATTATGGCAAGAGCATTACCGGAGGAAGTCACACAAGGCACTTTAGAGGGAGATATCTTACCGGGTGAGATTACGTTCTTCCGTTTGCAAAGTAGTGCGGATGCAGAATTATGTGGTTATATTGCACAGGGTGAAGTCCTTCCTGTTGCGACAAAGTCTTTTGGTGCTATTGGTATCTTTGCGATTCCGGAGATGGGTAGATTCTATCGTCATGTATTGATTGAAGGAAATTATCCACATCATGGTGCAGTTGCATTTGGGCATTTTGGAAAGGCACTCTATGAAGTCTTTAAATATATTGGAGTTCCGTTGGAAGAGATAGGATTTAATCAGCCAAAAGAGATGCGTTATAAGAGTGAAAACCCTTTTGCATAGATAAAAATAGGAGATGATAATATGTTATATATCGGAATTGATTTGGGAACCTCGGCTGTAAAATTATTGCTTATGACAGCAGATGGTAAAATAGAAAAAGTGGTTTCTAAAGAATACCCGTTATCCTTTCCACATCCGGGGTGGTCAGAACAGGCTCCGGAGGATTGGTGGAAAGCGGTCATGGAAGGACTGACAGAACTAATCGATACCTGTGACAGATCACAGGTGGCTGGTATCAGTTTTGGTGGACAGATGCATGGATTGGTTATTTTGGATGAGGCAGATCAGGTAATTAGGCCGGCGATTTTATGGAATGATGGCAGGACAACACAAGAGTGTGAGTATCTGAATGAAGTCATCGGTAAAGAACAAATATCAGCATATACCGCGAATATTGCATTTACCGGATTTACAGCTCCGAAGCTTCTATGGGTCAAGAAACATGAACCGGAAAACTTTGCACGTATTCAAAAAATCATGTTGCCAAAGGATTATATCGCATATCGTTTGTCAGGGAATTTTAGTACTGATGTGTCGGATGCTTCGGGGACGCTGCTTCTGGATGTGGAACATAAATGCTGGTCGCCCAAGATGCTGGAGCTGTGTGATATTAAACAGGCACAATTAGCGACGATCTATGAGAGTTCAGCAGTCGTTGGACACCTAAAGAGTGAGATCGCCAATAGTCTTGGCTTATCTGAGGAAGTCGTAATCGCAGCAGGTGCCGGAGACAATGCGGCAGCAGCAGTCGGCACAGGTACAGTAGGAGATGGCAGGTGCAATATTTCTCTGGGAACATCGGGTACGATCTTTATCTCCAGTCAAAAATTTGGAGTGGATACGCATAATGCGCTGCATGCCTTTGCACATGCAGATGGTCATTATCATCTCATGGGATGTATGCTCAGTGCTGCGTCCTGTAATAAATGGTGGATGGAAGATATCTTAGGGACAAAGGAATATGGGAGGGAACAAGAGGATATCTCGAAATTGGGAGAGAATCATGTATATTTCTTACCTTATTTGATGGGAGAACGTTCCCCACTAAATGATCCTTATGCAAGAGGGACATTCATTGGACTTACGATGGATACGACAAGAGCTGATATGACTCAGGCTGTTTTAGAGGGAGTTGCTTTTGCGATTCGAGATTCCTTGGAAGTAGCGAGATCTTTAGGGATTGTAATCGAACGTTCCAAAATATGCGGAGGTGGTGCAAAGAGTCCGTTGTGGAAGAAGATGATAGCTAATATCCTGAATCTAAAGATAGATGTTATCGAGAGTGAAGAAGGCCCCGGATATGGGGGCGCTATCCTGGCGGCAGTCGCTTGCGGTGAATACGCATCCGTAGAAGAGGCGGCAGAAGCCTTGGTTAACATCGTAGATACTGTGGAACCGACACCTGCATTGGTAGCCAAATATGAAGATAGATATCAAAAGTTTTCTAAAATATATCCTGCGGTAAAAGAGCTGTTTTCAAAATATCTATAAAAAGTGTTTACAGATCTTTGCAATTCGATATCCAAAAGGAAGATTCAATACTTCCTCTTTTGAGAAGCACTTTAAGATCAAGAGCATAAAGAAATATACCATTGCACCCAGGAGTATGGAAACTATGACACTGAATGTATTGTTGGATAGTAAGAAGTAGGTAAGCTGGTAAATCCCTACCGCTACCAGTCCCATCACGAGCGAAGACACCAAGGGAACCAAAAAAGATTTAACGACCTCTTGGCGATAACCCAGAAAATGCCCTACGGAGATCCAATTCAGGATACAGATGACCATTGGAAAAGTAATGCTGCCAATGACCAGAGCATATACATTCAAGTCCGTGTAGCGCAGCAGTGGGTATACTAGGAACAGATGAATCACAAGAGAAATGGCCGCATGATAGATAGGTGTCTTCATGTGGTCTGTTCCTTGTAGTATAGAACTGGTTATCGTAGACAGCGAGTAGAATATGACCGCAGATGAACCCACCAATAATAGATTGGCAGACAGATCATGATATTCAGATATCGCAGGGAATAACATCTTCATAATCGGTAGTGCCAGTACGGATAAACCTACAGCAGAAGGAAATGCAATCATCATATTAAATTTAATGACATAATGGATCTTCTCAACGATCTCTGAGATCTCATGTCTTTTATAAGAAGCAGCGATACTGGGCATAGCCGATGCGGCAAGAGAAGTAGCGACTGCGACCGGTATATTAATCAAGAGATTAAACTGGGTATTGTAGACTCCCTGTAATGAAGTAATGAGAGATTGCTTCAGTCCACGCAGGGGCATCACGTTGGCAAAGATATAATCGTCTATGGTAGAACCAATCTGATATACAGTCTGACTGATGATAATAGGGAGAACAGTAATCGCCAAAACGCGGTAAATCTCAAGATTGGTTTCATCTATAGCAGTACGATCTCTTTTGACTTGCCGATCCAGAGTCGGTTTATATAGGATAAAGATGATAATCACAAAGATAAGGGCAATCAAAGCACCTGCAAAGGTACCGCACATACCACCGGCAGCACCATAAGCAGCCACCTGATCGGAATCGCGATATACCTGTGTGAACTGATAGACAGCCAATAGACTTACCATTACATTGACTATCTGTTCTACAATCTGTGAAATGGCG
Source organism: Lachnospiraceae bacterium (assembly GCA_036652815.1). GTDB lineage: Bacteria > Bacillota > Clostridia > Lachnospirales > Lachnospiraceae > SZUA-378. Next base: position 8,738 of record JAVVVE010000030.1, on the reverse strand, counting down.
GTTGGAATCATGGTGTGCTTCCCTTGATAGAGACCGCGGAATACACCGAGAAGAGCCATGACAAAAGTAGTCGGAGCGACGATACGCAACGGCTTAGCAAGACCTTTTTGAGAATAAATGATTTCTAACGTATCTGCGCCGAGATAGATAGCAGCACAAGCAATACTGCCAAGGATCAGAGCCAGAAGCAGTGCATTGTGGAACACATGATTTGCATTACGATATTCTTTATTGGCGGTACGCTGTGAGATGATCTTAGAGACTGCCAGGGGCAATCCATAAGAAGAAAGAGTCAGAGTAATATTATAAATACCGAAAGCTACGGAATAGAGACCATTTCCTTCGGCACCCAGCATATTCGCCATAGGCACTCTATATAGAAGACCTATCAGTCTGGTTATAATACCCGCAGCTGCAAGAATACTTCCCTGCATCAGCAGATTCTGTTTACTTTGTTTTGTCATGTAAAAACCTCCATAGCCTATAATATACTATATCATAGAAGAGCATTCAATATGCAAAAGGTGTATCGTGTAAAAAAATATGCATATTGTGCTATTGTAGGTTCGTGATATAGTCAGTATACTACAAGTATAGTGTAACATAAATCAATAATCTAAATCAGACAAGCGAGGGAGAATACAATATGTCAAAAACAAGTGGACGAGTAACATTACCAAGTGAATCTAATTTTCTGGAAGAAACCAAAGAAATGATGAACCGTTGGGGCGCAGATGCTTTAAGAGACAGTGATGGCACCAAATTAGATGATGAGATTAAACATCTTGATGCTAAGATATATACTACTTATTTTGTGGCAAGAGGTCATAATGAATTTGCTGCCAAACATATGGATGAATGTCAGCAGATGGTTTTGATGTCCAAGCGTAATCTTGCAACCACAGAGCAGGTAACTATAGATTTTTTGGACGGCTATCTGCGAGAGCAGGTAATCGCAGATTACAGACATGATCCGACCGAGTGGTGGGAAGTGATAGACAGAACGACAAATAAGATCGTTCCGACCTCAGACTGGGAACTTGACGAAAAAAAGAATCTATTAACGATTTCTCATGCAGAATTATTTCATGAATACACAGTTTCCTTTTTGGTATATATGATATGGGATCCGACACAGATGTATAATCATATTACCAACCAATGGGGAGATAAGCCACATGATATCCCATTTGATGTAAGACAGGATGAAGCAGGAATGTTTGCAACAGAATATCTGACACAGTGGTTACAGAATAATCCGGATACAGATGTGGTACGTTTTACAACATTTTTCTATCATTTCACCTTGGTATTTAATGCGGATTCCAAAGAAAAATTTGTGGATTGGTTCGGTTATGGAGCGACGGTATCGGTAAAAGCATTAGAAGAATTTAAAGCAGAATACGGATATGCACTGCGTCTGGAAGATATTGTAGATAATGGATACTATAATTCCACATTTAGAGTACCTACGGATGCATATCGAGACTATATGGATTTTATACAAAGATTTGTTGCAAAGAAAGCAAAAGAACTTGTGGATATTGCGCATCAGGCAGGCAAAGAAGCGATGATGTTTTTAGGGGATAACTGGATTGGAACAGAGCCATACGGTCCTTATTTTGAAGATATCGGTATTGATGCAGTAGTAGGCAGTGTAGGAGGCGGCGCAACGCTGCGTCTTATTTCGGAGATCCCACATGTTAAATACACAGAAGGCAGATTCCTCCCATATTTCTTCCCGGATACATTCTATGAAGGGAATGATCCTTGTGTGGAAGCCATTGAGAATTGGCTGAGTGCAAGAAGAGCATTGATGCGTAAACCGGTAGATCGGATCGGATATGGCGGATACTTAAGCCTTGCGTACAAGTTCCCTAAATTTGTGGATTATATTGAACAGGTAGCAGATGAATTTCGTGAAATCTACGAAAATGTTCATAATGAGAAACCGTATTGCGGATTGAAAGTAGCCATCTTAAATAGCTGGGGAAAACTTCGTTCCTGGCAGACCTATATGGTGGCACATGCTCTATGGTACAAGCAGACCTATTCTTATTTTGGGATGTTAGAGTCTCTGAGTGGAGCAAGTGTAGATGTCAGCTTTATCAGCTTTGACGATATATTAGAACATGGGATTCCAAAAGATATTGATGTAATCATCAATGCAGGCGATGCAGAGACAGCTTACTCAGGCGGTAGTGTATGGGATAATGAGAAGTTAGTTGTTATGATAAGACAATGGGTCTATGAAGGCGGTGGATTGATAGGTGTCGGAGAACCATCGGCATATCATAAGAATGGAAGATTTTTCCAACTGGCAGATATTTTCGGTGTGGATAAAGAATTGGGATTTACCTTATCTACAGATAAATATTATAAAGAAGCTTTACCGGAGCATTTTATCACCGCAGGCAGAACTACAGAATATGACTTTGGTGAGAGCATGAAGAATGTTTATGCGTTATCCGATCGGACTGAGATCATCGAATATTCCAATGGTGAGGTACACATCGCAGCCAACACCTATGGAAAAGGGACAGGCGTCTATATCGCAGGACTGCCGTACAGCTATGAAAATACACGTTTACTCATGAGAGCTATGTTCTATGCAGCAGGGAAACAGGAGAAGATGAACTGTTGGTTTGCAGAGAATATGAACTGTGAAGTACACGCTTATCCGGCAACCGGAACCTATGGCGTGGTAAACAATTCAAACGAAACACAGACAACGACCTATTATGATGGAACAGGAACGGCACATACCGAAACACTGGCACCATGTGAGATCAAATGGGGTAAAATTCTTTAATTATTTTTCTCGGCCAGCAATTTAATAGAAGAAGCATATTCAGAAGGTGTCATACCGGTAGTTTTCTTGAATTGTCTGGAAAAATAGTGAATAGAATTATACCCAAGAAAATCAGATATCTGTGTGAAGTTCATGTGCTGTTCGCGCATCAACTGTTTGGCCATATTAATCTTCATAGAAGAAAAATAGTCAATCACAGAATACTCAGTGTGCTCACGGAACAGCTTCTGCAGGATAGAACGCCCCATCAAATTATCTCTGCAGATTTGTTCTATGGTTAGATGTTTGCTTAGATTTTCTTCCATGTAAGAGATGACTTTATGGAAGAGCTCATCTTCGCTTCGCTGCTTGGTAGACTTGGGGAGAACCATGCGCACATGTTCTGCACTGTAAGTACGAATCAGGCGTAATAGAATCTCCTGCAGATACATTTTAATAAATTGCTCTGATCCAAAAGGAGTTATTTCCTTTCGAATTAATTTTTCACAGTAAGGGTCATCCAGACCGGAAGCAAATGTATTGTGCGCTTCTTTAATCAATAATCCTAAAAGGGAGCGCTCTGCTTCTCCAATTTGCAAAATCTTATCCCTGAAGAAATCCATCCTGTCGGAGCTACATTCAAATCCGATTACCACCAAATTAGGAGCGATGATGCCATTAGCCAATACATTATGAAATTCATTGGGCTTGTGGAAGATGATATCTCCTTTTTGCAAAGTATAGGTTTTGGCATCGGCTATCACATTAATGACTCCTTTGTCTACACAGAGGAATTCCCAAAAATCATGCGATTCTCCACCAAATGTAAAATCACTCATATATTCAAAATAATGAATCGAAACAATCTGGTCAATCTGAATCTCTTGCTGCAAGGTAATGCTTTCGTATGCCATGCCGTTTTCCTCTCCTTTTCATAATCCGCAAGTTAGAGTGTGCGGATAGTACAAATATATATGCAAATAGTATAACTCAAATAACGAAATTGTCAATACAGAGCATAGAAACTTATAATTATTGAACAAAAACAACAAAATAGTAGATTGAAATAGGGGAAAGAAAGCGGATAGTACAAATTAACAATTGAATAGGATAAAGAATAAACATAGAGATTGTATTATCATGATAGTAACGATAGGTAAGCAAGTGCATATAAAAGCACAAAAGGAGGCAGTTATCATGAAAAACCCGGTATTGGTAATTATGGCAGCAGGGATGGGCAGTCGTTACGGTGGTCTTAAACAGATAGATCCGATTGATGAACAAGGACATATCATCATGGATTTCTCTATCTATGATGCAGTTAAGGCAGGATTCAAGCAGGTAATCTTCATCATTAAAAAAGAGAATGAAGATGATTTTAGGGAAATTATAGGAAACAGGCTATCTAAGTATATTCAGGTATCTTATGTATTTCAGGATCTAAATACACTACCGGCAGGATATACGATTCCGGATGGTAGACAGAAGCCTTGGGGTACGGGACATGCAGTACTTAGCTGCTATGATATTATAGATGGACCATTTGCCGTGATTAATGCAGATGACTATTATGGCAAGAGTGCTTTTTCAACGATATATAACTATTTATCCACACATGAAGATGATGAAAAGTATCGTTACTCTATGGTCGGGTATATTATAGAAAATACCTTAACCGAGAATGGACATGTTGCTCGTGGTGTTTGTCAGACAGATGCAGAGGGCAACCTCATCGGATTGAGAGAACGTACACGTATTGAGAAGCATGAGGGAGTCACGGCATATACGGAAGATGAAGGAAAGAACTGGATAACGATACCGGCAGGCAGTATGGTATCCATGAATATGTGGGGATTTACACAGAGTATTCTGGAAGAATTAAAGAAAGGATTTCCGGCATTTCTGGAGAAAGGCTTGCAGGAGAATCCGATGAAATGTGAATATTTCCTGCCTAATGTTGTAGGCGATCTCTTAACCGACAACAAAGCTAATGTAGCAGTTCTTAAATCAGAAGACCGTTGGTATGGAGTTACTTACAAAGAAGACAAACCGGTAGTAGTAGAAGCAATGCGTCAGCTTAAAAAAGCAGGATTATATCCGGAACAATTGTGGGAGGATTAGAAAATGACAAGAGAAGAATCATGTGCCAAAATAGGAGAAGTAATTAATAATTTTCAATTTGGAGGTAAGGTAATTGACCAAAGTCCATTTGGAAACGGACATATCAATGATACCTTTGCGTTGATCATACAGCAAGAAGATGGCAGTACCAAACGTGTCATTTTACAGAGAATGAACCATGAGATCTTTAAACAGCCGGTTGAACTGATGGAGAACATCTTAAATGTAACCTCTTATTTAAAGAAACAGATTATAGCAAAGGGAGGAGATCCGGAGCGTGAGACCTTGAACGTAATTCAGGATAAACAAGGACTTCCTTACTACAAAGACAGTGATGGTAATTATTGGAGAAGCTATATCTTTATCGAAGGTGCTACCTGCTATGATATTGTGGAAAAACCGGAAGATTTTTATAACAGTGCATTGGCATTTGGTAATTTCCAGAGATTATTGGCAGATTATCCGGCAAATACATTGCATGAGACTATTAAAGGATTTCATGATACCAAAGCAAGGTTCGCTCGTTTTAAACAAGTAGTTGCAGAAGATAAGATGGGACGTGCAGCTTCGGTTCAGGAAGAGATACAATTTGTACTGAATCGGGAAGATGTAGCCAATGTTTTAGGACAAATGCAAACAGCAGGAGAGCTTCCGATTCGAGTTACCCATAACGATACCAAATTAAACAATATTATGATCGATAACAAAACAGGAAAAGCAATTTGTGTCATAGATTTAGACACCGTTATGCCCGGACTGGCAGTAAATGATTTTGGAGATTCTATTCGCTTTGGTGCCAGCACAGGACTGGAAGACGAACCGGATTTGAATAAGATATGGTGTGATATGGATCTGTTTGATCTCTACACAAAAGGATTTATCGAAGGATGTAATGGGAGTCTGACACAGACAGAGCTTAAGATGCTTCCGATGGGTGCTAAAGTTATGACGTTTGAATGTGGGATGCGTTTTCTCACAGATTACCTGGAGGGTGATGTTTACTTCCGCATTCACAGAGAAAACCATAATCTTGACCGTACCAGAACTCAATTTAAGCTGGTAGCAGATATGGAATCTAAATGGGGCCAAATGGCGGAAATCGTAGCTAAATATGCAGCTATTCCGACACAGAAATAAGGCTTAATGAAAACATTTTAAGATAAGATAAAAAAATAATAACCATAAACCTATGATAGGAATGGCATAATACCATTTTTTAGGTTTTCCATTTTCCCACAGATGCGCTGATTGCTGCCGGCAGGCAGCAAAGACTTCTGTGGGAATTAATTTTATGGTACATGCAATGAACGCAGGTAAAAGAATAACATCATCTAAATATCCCAGAACAGGAATAAAATCCGGAATCAAATCAATCGGTGATAAAGCATAGCAGATGGTAATGCCTGCCAGTAATTTTGCAAAAAAAGGAGTTTCTTTTTTGCCAAGTGCAAGAAAAACAGCAGGAATATCAGTTTTTAATTGTCGAGCACGTTTTTTTAAATCCATGATTCACCCTTCCTATTCACATAAAATCATAATCTGAGTTACATATTCGTTGACATCTGAGATAGCCATCTCATTTAAACCCTCTTCATAGGCATAACCTGTTAAAGATACCCCCTGCGTCATAGCAAATTGCAAAATACGCTGATAAGTATCCGGTATCCGATCCCAGTCACCCACGCAGAAAGCACGTATATAGCGTCCACCCGGTTTTACAAATAAATCAGGGGAATGCAAAGATTTAGATACTTTAGTAAAAAAACAATCATAGTCTTCAAAATTAAGAGCTGAGATTTTAGAAGCAGAAATCATACTGCCATAACTTATATTAAAAAATCGGTGGTCTTGTGAGACATGTGCGTGTTCCATAAAAACTGTAAAATCATCATAATCATAAGCACCGGTAATAGATTTGCTCCGTATCAGATATTCAGTAGGAGAATCCACTATATCAATGACATCCAGATCAGCTTGTTCAGAAATACGCAGTTGTTCTTCTTTGGCAGCGAGAAGTCGGCGTATTTCTTTTAACTGTCTAATGGAGTTATCAATGTCTGCTGTTTTATCAGAGATAATAGTGTGGAGATCCTTTTCAGAACGATGCTTCATATAGCGGTCAATCTCTTCAATAGACATATTAAGCTCTCGCATCGCAAGAATCATCTCCAAAGCGGCACTTTGCAGATAAGTATAGTAACGGTAGCCGTTTTCTCCTATGCAGGCAGGTGAGAATAGCCCGATAGAATCATAGTAATGCAGGGTGCGTTTGTTGATGTGATGAAGTTGTGCAAACTGACCTGTTGTAAACCGTATTTCATGATTTGTCATAAATAAAAATCCTCTCTTGACATTACAGTTACTGTACCCTTTATAATAAATTACAGAACAGTAAAAGTCAATAAAAGTTAGTGAGAAGGAGAAGAAAATGGAACAAACAACGAAGAAACAAAACACAATTCAGTACAGGACGATTCAACCATCTGATTATGAAGCTCTGGAAAAGATTATCTGTGACACATGGAATTATGAAAAAATCTGTAATCAGAAAACAGCAAAGATTTTATCTAAAGTCTTCCTCGCAAGTTGCCTTACCAATCAAACGTTTACTTGTGTAGCATTGAAACAGGATATACCGGTAGGTATTATTATGGGTAAAAATGAAAAAACACATCATATGCAGATCCGCTATGCGTGGCGACAATTTGCGGCAATTGTAGAGATACTTGTCAGAAAAGAAGGAAGAAGGGTCCTTAAAATATTTGAAATGTTTAAACATATCAATCAAGATCTATATCGGGAAAGTGGAAAAGAGTTTGACGGTGAGTTAGCTTTTTTTGCAATTGACAGTAGAGCACGTGGAGCAGGCGTAGGGAAAGAACTTTTTCATAGATTACAAAACTACATGCAGTCACAGAATATTTCGGATTTTTATCTATATACCGATATTACCTGCAATTATGGTTTCTATGAACATCAGGGTATGAGACGTATGTGTGAAAAAAAGTACAGTCCGGCAGCATATACAAATAAAGAAATGTCATTTTTCTTATATGCATATGAGGGATAATGTGAAAAAGCAAGATAAAAAATATTGACAATATCAGGATTTTAAATATGGGTTTACAGGCATGTCTAAAAGAATGTGAGTATGAAGTATTTGCCTCATATAACGGCGAAGATATTTACATCAATGAGTACAACACACCCAAGGAATTACGTCACGGCATTCGCGATTTTGTCGAGCAATACAATACCGAACGGCCGCACGCGGAGCACGGCGGTGACTATCCTTGCGAGGCTTACGCAGGGCACTTCGTCGCCTGAAATTTCCGGCACAGCACCAAGTGTCACTGGTGTAACTCTGGGGGTACGTCAAGTCAAGACAAATGAGCCGTTCACTTGTCTTGCGCCTCTCTCACAAACAGGCGAAACAGGAAAATTTGCATGACTGAAGTCACCACCGCAATCAATATGGGGAACACCAAATAGAGTAAAGGGACCGGCAGAATGTTATAAAAGAAATCAAGCCCTGGATTTCTGTCGGTCGACACGGTGTACATATAGTTTGGATTTTGCCCAAACACATACAAGAAAATGTTATTAATGCCATGGACGACGCATATGCCCATAATACTCAGCCCCAGCGTTTTCGGAAGATCTGCATACCGCGGTGTATAAATGCCTGAGGTAGCAATTCCGATCCCCATAATCACAAATGAACAGTGCATCAGTAAGAACAGAAAATAGGTCGGCTCAAAACAACCTCGGCCAATGTACACCGGATCAGGGAATAGCAGAGCCAGTAATCCTGCAAGCGGCGACA
>JAVVVE010000029.1:0-29835 GCA_036652815.1 Lachnospiraceae bacterium | reverse complement strand
CAAACCGGGAGCCTTGGTACAAAATATACATAATAAAGTAATGGAAGTCAAGAACGATCGAAAACTGGAGGTGGAGTTCATGACATTAGAAGAGAAATATCGCGATAAGCTGGAAGAAGGCCTGGAAATCGGTAAAGAGATTGGGCTAGAGCAAGGGCTAGAGCAAGGGCTAGAGCAAGGGCTAGAGCAAGGGCTAGAGCAAGGGCTAGAGCAAGGGCTAATGCAGGGATTAGTTGCTGTTATTCGTAAAAAATATGAAAAGAAATTACCGGTGGAAGAAATTGCAGACCTTTTGGAGCAGGAAGAGGTCTATGTACGACAGGTCGTTGAGCTTTTCAAGTCCGATCAGGCATTGACAGATGCACAGGTGGTCGAGAAACTACAGAAACAAAAATCATGACAGAGTTGATATAGTTTGATATAGTTTGAATACATGAAAATCTCAGGTAAATTAATCCACCTGAGATTTTTTAAAATAAAACGCATTTTTTTTAGGATGACAAGATTTTATTTAGATGATATACTTAATAGGGTCAAACCAAGAGGTAATTTTGTTTTGACAGACGAAGGAGGCATCGATTTATGGCAGCAAGCACCGGTAACAGACCGGCCCCTAAAAAACCAACAACTAGCCGAACGGCAGTTTCTAATACGAGAGCAAGAAAAAGACAACAGGAAGAACATAATCATGCAATTAAAATTGAAATCATTTTAATAGGAATTCTTGCTCTGGCAGTTTTGCTTTTTTTATGCAACTTTGGAATTATAGGGACAGTTGGTAATTACATTAGTAGTTTTCTATTTGGATTGTTTGGTTTGACGGCATATATTGTTCCGATTCTTATCTTTGTAGCAGTAGCATTTGGTATGTCTAACAGAGGAAACTACATAGCATCCATGAAATTGATTGCGGGAGTGGTGTTATTCCTATTAATTGGTATCGTTTGTGAATTATTCAGTACAAATTTAAGCGCAGAGAATCATACTTATAACATTGTAGAGTTATATGGAATCAGTAGTACACAAAAGCTTGGAGGAGGTATCGTAGGTGGTTCTCTTGCCTATCTACTATATCATTTTCTTGATATGGTAGGGACTGTTTTGGTAGTGCTTGTTTTAGGTATTGCATGTATCGTTGCGATTACGGAAAGATCTTTTTTAGGCAGTGTAAAAAAGGGCAGCCAAAAAGTCTATGAATCAGCACGGGAAGATGCAGAACATAGAAGAGAGCTTGCAGAACACAGAAGAGAGCTTGCAGAATGCAAGAGGGAAGAGCAGGAGGATAGTAAAAATCAAATAGAAGAAGAGGAAATCCAAAAGAAAAATTGCAGACCCCGCAGAGAGAAGAAGATCACAGGAGTGATGTTAGACACTGCGATGATAAAACAAGAAAAAGAGAAACAACACAGTCAGGATATGCATGAGATTATTTTGCGTAATATAGCGGAGAATCAAGAAGTGATTGCAAGCCAGGAAACATTTGATTTTGATAAGATACATATTACCGGTATTGATACCAAACCGGAACCGGAATCAAAACCGGAATCAAAACCGGAGGTAATTCCGATGACAGAATCGGTTAAACCACAGAAATCGCTTCAGCCGGTTGTTTCAGCAGAGTCCATAAAGATACCAAAAAAATATAACTTTCCACCTATTGCACTATTGGCAAAAGGTGAACATAAGAATAGCAATGAAGGTGCAAAACAACTAAAAGAAACAGCAATGCGTTTGCAGCAGACGCTCAATAACTTTGGCGTTAGGGTGACGATTACTGACATCAGTCAGGGACCTGCTGTAACGAGATATGAATTACAACCGGAACAAGGAGTAAAAGTAAGCAAAATCGTAAGTTTGTCGGATGATATTAAATTAAATTTGGCAGCAACGGATATTAGAATAGAAGCACCGATTCCTGGGAAAGCGGCAATTGGTATTGAAGTACCTAATAAAGAGAACAGCGCTGTTGCATTAAGAGAATTGTTAGAGAGCAGTGAATATAAGAGTTTTCCGTCGAAATTGACCTTTGCGGTAGGAAAAGATATTGCAGGCAAAACAGTAGTATCGGATATTGCAAAGATGCCACATATGCTGATTGCAGGAGCAACCGGATCAGGTAAATCTGTATGCATTAATACTTTAATTATGAGTATCCTCTACAAGGCACATCCGGATGATGTAAAGATGATTATGGTGGATCCAAAGGTTGTGGAACTTAGTGTTTATAATGGAATACCGCATCTATTGATTCCAGTGGTAACGGATCCTAAAAAAGCTGCTGCTGCACTTCATTGGGGTGTCGCAGAGATGACGGATCGTTATAAGAAGTTTGCTGATTATAATGTAAGAGATTTAAAGGGATTCAATAAAAAAATAGAGGGAATGAAATCTAATGGGGAAGAAGAGATACCTCAAAAGATGCCACAGATTGTTATTATTGTGGATGAGTTGGCGGATCTTATGATGGTAGCACCTGGAGAAGTAGAAGAGTCCATCTGTAGATTGGCACAGCTTGCCAGAGCAGCGGGGATTCATCTGATTATTGCTACACAAAGACCTTCGGTAGATGTTATTACAGGTTTGATTAAAGCAAATATGCCGAGTCGCGTTGCTTTTGCAGTATCAAGCGGAGTGGATTCAAGGACAATCCTTGATATGAATGGAGCGGAAAAACTACTTGGAAAAGGGGATATGCTATTTTATCCGCAAGGATATGCCAAACCGGCACGTATTCAAGGAGCTTTTGTATCTGATAAAGAAGTGTCTGATGTAGTGGAGTACTTACGTAATCAGGCGATTGGTAATATCTACAGTGAAGATGTGGAAGAAAAAATAGCAACACTTGGAACATCAAGTGGGAGTGCTGCCGGTAATAATGCGGATGAGCGGGATGCTTATTTTGTGGAAGCAGGACAGTTTATTATTGAAAAGGAAAAAGCGTCCATAGGAATGCTGCAAAGAGTATTTAAGATAGGATTCAACAGAGCTGCCAGAATTATGGATCAATTGGCAGAGGCCGGAGTAGTTGGAGAAGAAGAAGGTACCAAACCTCGCAAAGTGCTTATGAGTATGGAACAATTTGATGCATACATAGAAGAGGTAGTATAGAGAACATATCATATGGAGGAGCTTGTCCCAACAGGCAGATAGGAGTCAAAAAGATGAAGACAGATATTCAAATTGCACAGGAAGCACACATGCAGCCAATCACGGAGATTGCGGCTGCCTTAGAGATAGAACCGGAAGAACTGGAATTGTATGGCAGATATAAAGCCAAAATATCCGACGAATATCTTGCTCGCATTCAGAATCACAAGGATGGCAAGTTGATTCTGGTAACAGCGATCAATCCTACTCCGGCAGGAGAAGGTAAGACAACTACCAGTGTTGGATTGGGAGAAGCATTTGGTCGATTACATAAAAAAGCGATCATAGCATTAAGAGAGCCGTCTCTAGGACCATGTTTTGGAATCAAAGGCGGTGCAGCAGGTGGTGGTTATGCACAGGTAGTTCCAATGGAAGATCTGAATCTGCATTTTACAGGTGATTTTCATGCGATTACTTCTGCTAACAATCTATTGGCAGCATTATTGGATAATCATATTCAACAGGGTAATGCACTCAATATTGACACCAGACAGATTGTATGGAAGAGAAGTCTTGATATGAACGACAGAGCACTTCGTAATATCGTAGTTGGACTTGGCGATAAGGCAGATGGCGTAGTAAGGGAAGATCATTTTGTCATTACCGTTGCTTCAGAGATTATGGCGGTGCTGTGTTTGGCTTCCGACATGGCGGATTTAAAGACAAGACTGGGACGCATGGTGGTCGCTTATACTTATGCGGGAGAGCCGGTAACAGCAGCAAATCTGCAGGCAGTCGGTTCTATGGCGGCATTATTAAAGGATGCATTAAAACCAAATCTGATTCAGACACTGGAACATACACCGGCGCTGATTCACGGTGGACCATTTGCCAATATTGCACATGGCTGTAACAGTGTGATTGCGACCAAAGCTGCTTTGAAAATGGCAGATTATGTGGTGACGGAAGCAGGTTTTGGTGCAGATCTTGGTGCAGAGAAGTTCCTTGACATCAAATGCCGCATGACAGGACTTAAACCGGATGCCATTGTTTTAGTAGCCACGGTACGGGCATTGAAGTATAATGGTTTAGTGCACAAGAATGAACTGAGCCATGAGAATCTGCAGGCATTGCAAAAAGGGATTGTAAATCTTGAAAAACATATAGAGAATCTAAAACAATATCAAGTCCCTATTGTAGTGACTTTGAATTCCTTTGTAACAGATACAGAAGCAGAAATCGCTTATGTGAAACAGTTTTGTGCAGATAAAGATTGTGATTTTGCTATCTCTGAAGTATGGGAAAAGGGTGGAGAAGGGGGTATTGCGTTAGCAAATGCTGTATTACATACCTTGGAAACCAAGGAAAGTCACTTTAAACTGTTATATGAAGACGAATTATCCTTACAAGAAAAAATCGAACAGGTATCTCAAAAAATATATGGAGCAAAAGGAGTTTCATTTGCACCTTCTGCATTAAAAAAACTGCATAAATTAGAAGAACTTGGTTTTGCAAAACTACCGGTCTGCATGGCAAAGACGCAGTATTCCTTGTCTGATGATCCGACGTTACTAGGCAGACCAACTGACTTTGAGATTACGGTAAGAGACGTCTATGTTTCGGCAGGAGCGGGATTTGTCGTCGTATTAACAGGAGCTGTCATGACGATGCCCGGATTGCCCAAAGAACCGGCTGCCAATCATATTGATGTTGATTCTAAAGGTATGATAACGGGATTATTTTAAGACGATAGAGTAGATTTACAGAGTAGACAGGAGCGCAGATGACACAGATAATTGATGGTAAAGGTATCGCAGTACAGATTAAAGAAGAACTAAAAGAAAAGGTAACAAAGCTTACAGCCGAAGGCATCCAGATTACGCTTGCAGTGATTCAAGTAGGCAATAATCAAGCATCTACCGTATATGTTAATAATAAAAAGAAAGCATGCGCTTATGTTGGGATACATTCTTTATCTTATGAACTTCCGGAAGATACTACAGAGGCCGCATTGCTGCAGCAAATTCAAGAATTAAATCAGAATCCGCAAGTGAACGGTATCCTGGTGCAGCTTCCGCTTCCACAGCATATCAATGAAAATAAAGTGATTCAGGCGATTGATCAAAAGAAAGATGTGGATGGATTTCATCCTCAAAGTGTGGGTGCACTATGTATTGGACAGCCCGGTTTCCGTTCTTGCACTCCTGCCGGTATCATTCAGTTGTGCAAGCGTTCCGGCATTCAGATAGCCGGTAAAGAATGTGTTGTAATAGGTAGGAGCAATATCGTCGGAAAACCTATGGCACTGTTACTGCTACAAGAAGATGCAACCGTTACGGTGGCTCATTCCAAGACACAGAATCTAAAAGAGATTTGCAAACGGGCAGATATTTTAGTTGTGGCGATTGGAAAACAAAAGATGATAACACAGGAGTATGTGAAAGAAGGAGCGGTTGTAATTGATGTTGGGATGCATCGTTTACCCAATGGTAAATTATGCGGGGATGTTGATTATGAAGATGTTGCGGCACACTGCAATGCCATCACTCCGGTACCCGGCGGTGTTGGACCTATGACGATAGCGATGCTTATGCATAATTGTGTGGATTCTATAGGATTACAACAATTATAATGCTGTTTCTTTAAGGGGTAAGTTTTATATGAGATGTCCTGAATGTGGCAAAGAATTACCGGATGATAAACTATATTGTGAGGAATGTGGCAGTGAAATACGAATTGTTCCTGATTTTGAACCTGAGGTCGAGAAAAAGATATCAGAGACTTTGTTGAGCCTTGCAGAAGGATTGGAAGAAGAAAAGGATGATGCAAGGATAGCAGACAAGGTTCAGAATAAGAAACAGACACGTTTGTTATTTATGGGGGTTACTATGGTATTGGGTATTCTACTTATCATAGCCGGTATTTTTATTTATCAATACAATTCTTATTCGTATCAGAAAAATCATGCACTGCAAGCCGGAGAGAAACAACAATATAACAGAGCCATTCAATATATGGAACGTGCGATTACTCTACAACCGTCAGATAAAGATGCGGAATTTCTATTGGCAGATTATTATAATCAACTTGGACAGGCAGATAATGCAATCTATCTGTTACAGGACTATATCGCAACAAAACAAGATAATATCACAAAAACAGATCAGGAGACTGCCTATAGTAAGGCAGATGGATATCACAAATTAATCACTATTTATGAGGTTAAAAAACAATATGCAGCGATTAATGAGCTATTATTAAATTGTCAGGACACAGCGATGATAGGCCAATATAGTGCTTATGCTGCATTTCCACCGGAATTCAGTTTAGAAGAAGGAACTTATGATAAGGTAGTGCCTTTGAAACTCATGAGTAATACAACAGGTGTTATTTATTATACTCTGGATGGCTCTACACCGACAAAACAGAGCAGTCGCTATACAGGACCTATTTTTTTAGAGGAAGGCAGTCATGAGATCAATGCTATTTTTATCAATAACTATGGTTTCACAAGTGAGATTGCAACCGGACATTATTTTATTAATTTAGTTAAATTACCGCCTCCCGAGGTATCCCTTTACAGTGGTACTTATAACCGCCCTCAGCGAATCGTGGTAGATGTTCCCTTTCAGGGAGAAGTCTATTATACATTGGATGGAACAGAACCAACGAAAGAAAGTATCCAGTATGAATCACCGATTAATATGCCACTGGGAGAGAGCCATTATAAATTCATTATTTATAATGAAGAAGGTGCGACCAGTGAAATCACTGAGAGACACTATCAGATGGAATTAAGTAATGTAAATGTTCCTTATCAAGATGCAATCGACAGAACAGTTCTGTTCCTGCATCAAGCAGGTTATCTGACAGATCTGCAAGGGCATGCACTTAATATAGTGGGGAGCTATCTCTATACCTGCAATACAGCGATTCAGGTAGATAACCAGATTTACTATCTGATTGCAGAGAATCACATTGAACCGTCAGGAGTACAGAATAAAACAGGTAATCTGTTTGCGATTAGTGCTTCCAACGGATTAATTTATAAAGCAAGTCTGAATAGTAAGAAGGAATATTCTATTCGAGCATTTTAAGGTTGCTTTTTTGACCAAATTCACTTATTATTAAACACATCATATACGTAGGAGGACAAACATGTACAAGATAGTAAAAGCAGAGGAATTAACCACTAACATATTTCTTATGGAAGTGGAAGCCAAAAGAATTGCGAAAGCATGCAAACCGGGACAATTCGTTATTGTTCGTATGGATCATGACAGTGAACGGATTCCTTTAACCATCTGTGATTATAACGCAGAGAAAGGAACGATAACGATCGTATTCCAAATTGTAGGAGCCGGCACGCAGTATATGTCAGCTTTGAGTGTGGGTGACGGCTTTGAAGATTGTGTAGGACCACTTGGCTGTGCATCAGAATTAGTAACCGATGATTTGGAAGAAGTTAAGAAGAAGAAAATATTATTTGTGGCAGGAGGCGTAGGAACCGCTCCGGTATATCCACAGGTAAAATGGCTTCATGAACATGGTATCAATGCAGATGTTATCGTGGGTGCCAAAACCAAAGATCTATTGATCTTAACAGAAGAGATGGAAGCTGTTGCAGGTAATCTATATATTACAACGGATGATGGCTCTTATGGCCGACATGGACTTGTGACACAGGTCATCAAGGATCTGGTAGAACAGGATGGCAATCAATATGATGTATGTATTGCGATAGGACCGATGATTATGATGAAATTCGCTTGCATGACAACCAAAGAGTTACAGATCCCGACTGTAGTCAGCATGAATCCAATCATGGTGGATGGAACCGGTATGTGCGGAGCATGTCGTGTGACAGTAGGAGATCAAGTCAAATTTGCATGCGTGGATGGACCGGAATTTGACGGACATCTGATTGATTTTGATCAGGCAATGAAGAGACAGCAATTATATAAGACAGCAGAAGGCAAAGCATTCTTAGAAGCCCAAGAAGGAGACACTCACCACGGCGGATGTGGACAGTGCGGAGGTGACAAATAATGGATATGTTGAAGAAAGTACCTGTCAGAGAACAAGATCCCAAGGTAAGAGCAACTAATTTTGAAGAAGTGTGTTTGGGATACAATAAAGAAGAAGCAATGGAAGAAGCACAAAGATGTATTAATTGTAAAAATGCACAGTGCATTTCGGGATGTCCGGTTGCAATTAACATTCCGGGATTTATCGAAAAAGTTAAAAGTGGAGATATTGAAGCAGCATATGAAGTCATCAGTGAATCATCTGCATTGCCATCGGTATGTGGACGTGTTTGCCCACAGGAGAGTCAATGTGAAGGAAAATGTATTCGCGGTATCAAAGGAGAAGCAGTCTCTATTGGTAAATTGGAGAGATTTGTATCTGACTGGGCAAGAGAGCAAGGGATTAAACCGGCAGCACCTAAGGTAAAGTTGGGTAAAAAAGTAGCCGTTATCGGTTCCGGCCCTGCAGGACTTACCTGTGCAGGAGATCTTGCTAAATATGGCTATGAGGTTACTATTTTTGAAGCGTTACATGAACCGGGCGGTGTACTGGTGTATGGTATTCCGGAGTTCCGTCTTCCAAAAGAAGCGGTGGTTCAAAAAGAGATAGACAATGTTAGGGCATTGGGAGTAACCATTGAAAAAGATGTTGTAATCGGTAAATCAACCACCATTGATGAATTGATGGAAGAAGAAGGCTTTGAAGCCGTATTTATCGGTTCAGGTGCCGGACTGCCTAAGTTTATGGGTATCCCCGGAGAGCAAACCAATGGAGTATTCTCTGCCAATGAATATTTAACCAGAAGTAATCTTATGAAAGCATTTAAAGAAGGCAGTGCAACACCGATTATGCGTGGTAAGAAAGTAGCAGTAGTAGGCGGTGGTAATGTAGCGATGGATGCAGCGAGAACAGCGTTAAGACTCGGTGCAGAGGTACATATTGTATATAGGAGAAGTGAAGAAGAGCTTCCTGCCAGAGTAGAAGAAGTGCATCATGCAAAACAAGAAGGCATCATCTTTGACCTCTTGACCAACCCAACAGCGATTTTATCAGATGATAATGGTTGGGTCAGTGGGATGTCCTGTGTTAAGATGGAACTTGGCGAACCGGATGAATCAGGCAGAAGACGCCCGGTTGAGATCCCGGATTCAGAATTTACACTGGAGCTTGATACGGTCATTATGTCACTGGGTACATCACCGAATCCATTAATCTCATCAACGACCAAGGGACTTGAGATGAATAAAAGAAAATGTATTATTGCAGAAGAAGAATTTGGTAAGACAACCAAAGAAGGTGTTTATGCCGGTGGTGATGCAGTAACAGGGGCAGCTACAGTTATCCTTGCTATGGGTGCAGGCAAAGCAGCAGCCAAAGGAATCCACGAATACCTCAGTAAATAAAAGAATTAGATGGGAAGGAAATAAAAATGAGTGAGGATTGTAATGGACAGTGTTCTTCTTGTGGAGAAGATTGTCAGGAACGGAAAGAGAAGACCTCTTTTCTGGTAGAAGGGAATTCAGAGAGCCGTATTAAAAAAGTAATCGGAGTTGTCAGCGGAAAAGGTGGTGTGGGTAAATCCTTAGTCACGTCGCTGTTGGCTGCTGCGATGCAGAAACAGGGAAAGAAAGTGGCTATTCTCGATGCTGATATTACAGGACCGTCGATTCCCAAAGCTTTTGGATTAAAAGAGAAAGCATATGCGATAGAAGCCGGTATTATTCCGGTACAATCCAAGAACGGTGTCAAGATCATGTCCTTAAATCTGATGATTGACCATGAGACAGATCCGGTTGTATGGAGAGGACCGATTATTGCAGGCACCGTCACACAATTCTGGACTGATGTAATCTGGGGTGAAATAGATTATATGTTTGTCGATATGCCACCCGGAACAGGAGATGTACCGCTGACTGTTTTCCAGTCCCTTCCGTTAGATGGGATTGTGATTGTAACTTCTCCGCAAGAATTAGTTTCCATGATTGTAGAAAAAGCTGTTAATATGGCCAAGAAGATGGATATCCCTATTTTAGGATTGGTTGAGAACATGAGTTATCTGTGTTGTCCTGACTGTGGAAAAGAGATTGCGGTATTTGGAAAAAGCAGAGTAGAAGAACTGGCATCCAGATATGGTATTTCCTCTTTTGCCAAGATCCCTATAGAGCCTTCTCTTGCCAGTACATGTGATGCCGGTACCATAGAAGAAGTAGATGCGATATGGCTTACCTCTTTTTTACAGCAGCTATAAGGAAAATCAATTACTTTGCCGATAACAGTTACGAATAAGTCGTGGAACATATCATGCGAAGGAGATAAATATGCGTGCAGTTGGTCAAAGTGGTGGAGCTTCTTTATTAGATTATATTAACAATGGCAGTGGAGCAGGATCATCGGAGATGTTAAATGCCATTAACCAGGCTAAAAAAGTAAATAGAAATCCAAATCAGGTAGGAAATGATCATAATGGATCTCATAAACCCAATCAAGCTTTGGATGCAGCCATTAAAAAAGCCAATGAAGTCTGTGACGAGACCGTAAAAGCTACGGTACAATTAAGAAAAAGTACAGAAGCTTTATCTGCGACAGGCAAGGATTCTATTTTTGCAAAAGCCAAAGAAAGTGGAAATACAACAGAAATCGTTGCAGAAGTTACAAAATTTATTGAGCAATATAATGCCATGGTTAAGAATATGGGAAAAACAGGTGGCACTGTGAATACTGCTTATGAAAAACACTTGACGGAAGAATTAGCAAAACATGGAGATGAACTAAAAGCACTGGGTATCACAACGAATAAAGACGGGGTTTTCATCATTGACAGTGAAAAGATAAAGAGTGCGAAGATAGAGGATTTACAGAAGGTGTTTACCGGAACAGATTCCTTTGCGGGACAGATTTCTGTAAGGAGTATCTACATAGAGGCACATGCTGTTTCTACCAAATCAAAAAATGAATACAGTGCACAAGTGGTAAAATATAATGGCTATGGAAATTATGGAAAAGATACCACAGAACAAGATTATCTTGGCGGTTTATTTAATTCCAAACAATAAGAAGGAGGTTACTTAATTATGGAAAATCAAGTCATGCATTTCTATTCTAAAGCAAACAACAATATTGTACTTCGTGCAATCCCGGGGCATTTTGCTACCAGCCATTCCCATATTAACTACTATGTGGATATGACGATGCTTAAGACACGTTGTAATGAAGCTTCTGCAGTGGCAAAGGCATTTGTACAGAGACTTCGTGCAGATACCGTGATTGATACCATCGTATGTATGGATGGCTGTGAGGTAATCGGAGCATATATGGCAGAAGAATTGGAAAGAGGAAACTATCCGTCCATGAATAAGCATAAAACGGTATATATCGTATCCCCAGAGTTTAATTCCAATAATCAGATGATATTCAGAGATAATCTCATTCCGGAGATTGCAGGCAAGAATATTTTGTTATTACTGGCATCCACAACAACAGGACTTACGGTAGGTCGAAGCCTGGAATGTATCGCATATTATGGTGGTATCATAAAAAATATCTGCTCGGTATTTAGTGCAATTACCGACATAGAGCAGATGCCAATTGAGTCAATCTTTACGACGGAGGATGTGACCGGCTATCAGGCTTATGAATATACCCAATGCCCTTTCTGTAAAAATGGACAGAAGCTGGATGCTCTTGTGAATGGATATGGCTATTCAAAACTGTAAGATTAATATTGATATCATATATCTATGAAATGAATTATAAAGGAACTATAAAGGAAGCAATCAGATTATGTTTGAAGGATATTTTCTTACAGAATTTGATTGCTTTTTTGTCACTGGGCTGACATAAGCTGCATATGCTATGAGTAGAACAATCATAGGCATATGGAGAAATTTGATGGATAAAATCATGGATTATGTGAAACCGGAATTGGCGATTCTTGCTATTGTCTTATATATGATAGGTGTGGGTTTAAAACAATCCGAAAAAATAGCAGATAAGTATATTCCTATTACACTAGGTATCATCGGGATCTTGATATGTGCACTCTATGTATTTGCTACGAGCCATATTGGCAACTATCGGGAATTATTGATGGCACTCTTTGTCTCTGTAACACAGGGAATCTTGGTAGCAGGTGCTTCTACCTACGTGCACCAGATACAAAAGCAAAATTGTAAAAAGGAATAAAAAAATAAAGTCATTTTATAAATATCTTGATTTCTTAAAATGATGGCGATACAATAACAGGGGAGATATAGAAAGAAGGAAGTACCATGAAGATTAATTTTAATGATTTTATATACGCCTGTTCCTATGCACTTGATTGTGTAGAGCATGAACTTTTAGGGGCAACTACAAACCATGGAAAGCGAGTTGCCTATATCAGTATCCTGTTAGGAGAGCAGTTGGGATTAGAGGATGACGTGCTATGGGATATCGCAGCTTGTGCGGTATTGCATGATAATGCATTGACAGAATATCTTCAGATGTATAATAAAGAGCTGTTTGATAAGGCAGATAACAATGAGATCGGGATACATTGTACCTTAGGAGAAGCCAATATACGGCATCTTCCTTTTCAAACGGATATCACAGATGTTATATTATATCACCATGAGAATCTGGATGGTACAGGTGTCTTTGGAAAGAAAGCAGCCGATACCCCTATCGGAGCACAAATGATACATTTTGCAGATTTATTGGATGTACAATGTGATCTGGGATATTATGAAGCCGGGAAAGAAAATCAAATTGCGCATTATTTACAGGAGAATCAGGGAACCTTATTTACAGAGGAGATGGTTACGATCTTTCTCACATGGATGCAGGCAGGACATCTTAGTGAGATAGAAGGGGACAAGATAGATGCTTTGCTAAAGCAAACATTACCACAGCGAATCACAGAGTATGCGGATGATACGCTGGTATCACTAGCGACCTTTGTAGCGGATATTATTGATTATAAATCAGAGATTACCAGCAGACATTCTCTCGGAATGGCTGAAAAAGCAGCGGCGATGGGTAGATTCTATCAAGAGGACGATTCCGTAGTGCAGAAGCTATATCTGGCAGGGGCACTACATGATATCGGTAAATTAGTGATAGATAAAGACATCTTGGAGAAACCGGATAAATTAAATGCAACAGAGTATCGTCATATACAGACACATGCGTGGTACACCTATCGCATCTTAGGTGGGATAGAAGGCTTTGAAGACATTACGGAGTGGGCATCTTTGCATCATGAAAAATTAGATGGAAGCGGCTATCCATTTGGAAAACATGCCCAGGAGCTCTCCCATAAAGCGAGAATGATGGCATGTCTGGATATCTACCAGGCATTGACAGAAATGAGATCTTATAAAGAGAGCATGCCACATGTACAGGCGATGGCGATTCTACGAGATATGGCACAGAAGAACCAGATAGATGCATCTATTGTAGAAGATATTAATACAGTATTTGGAGAATGAGGTGAAAGAAAAATTACGAGATCATAGAATCGATACGATGAAAGGGATTCTGATTAGTTTGGTTATATTGGGGCATCTGTTAGAGAATAATTTAAGCTATGGTGTGAATCGATCACTGTATGTATTTATTTATTCTTTTCATATGCCTCTTTTCGTATACACCACAGGATATTTTACAACCTGTCGATGGGACAGATTATTACGGAATTTACTCTATCCCTATGTGATATTTCAAACACTGTATCTCTTATTTGATCATTTTGTGTTGGGACATCACACACAGATCACCTACCTGACACCTTATTGGATCCTATGGTATCTACTGGCAGTTATCGCATGGACCTTGCTACAGAGAGGGCTTAGATTCCTTACGAGGCATCGTAAGCAACAGATTATCATCTTACTCATCACATGTGTGATAAGCTTATTGGCAGGTTATGTGGAGGAGATTGGACGTGTTCTTAGCTTATCCAGAATCTTGGTATTCTTTCCTTTTTTCTTGTTTGGTACGCTGAGCAGGATAGGGATGGAAGAGAGAACACAGAAAAATAGAAGAGGTATCACCGTAGTTGCTGTGTGCAGTGTGATCCTGACCTCTGTTTTTGTCTTTTATGCAGATAAGATTCGTCTTTCAGCATTGTATGAAGCCAACTCTTATGCAGATGGTGGATATACCATACTGTTTCGGGGGCTGCATCTGATGATAGCGACCGGTTGGATCATACTTGCGATGCACTGGATACCCAATCGCAAGATCCCATATCTGACCGCTTTAGGAACAAAAACAATGCCGATCTATCTGCTGCATGGGTTCTTCATCAAATGGATCGGACAATGCTCTTATTTTGATTCAATCAGACAAAATACCCTGTTTGCAGTCTGTATTACATTTTTTCTTCTGGTAATCCTTCAGTGGAACCCATTGATTCGCCTGATACAGCCGTTACTGCACGGGAACGTTTTACATAAACCGTGACAGCAAGAAAGAGCAAAAGACAAATTGCACTGATGATGGCACCTATCGTTAAGCTATTCGGATAAAAGGTAAGTGCAATCGTATGTTCACCGGCGGTTAGCGGAACGCTGATCATCGCATTCTCAAACAGATTAACCTCTGTTTCTACACCATCCACGGTTACGTGCCATCCGGGTTCATAACCTATGGATAACACCAGATTACCGGCCTCTGCCACAGCTACATGCCCTAAGATGTGAGTAGAATCATAGGAGTCTATTACCATAGGATGTGCACTTAAAGTATCTATCAGAGTAGCCAGATTAGTTTCGTTGAGTGCATAAGCGGATAAAGAGAGAGAAGCTTCTTCCTCTCCTGTCAAGGTAACGGTAGAACCGGCGGTGTGATATCCTAAGTCTAAAATATATGCATTCTTTAATTTCTTAAAAGTCTCGGTAGTTCCGTTGAAAGAAGCAGTTACGGTATTTACTTTTTTGTTGCCAACGAGAGCGTAGATATGTGCATCCTGCATCACTTCTATGGTAGAAAAGGTAGAAATGGCAGCATTGGTCTCATTTGACATCACGGAGAGCTCTTCAAAGATCGTTTCGTCCATACCAAGATGGCTGGCTAATAGATTCTGTCGCTCGATGGGATTCAAAGCACGTTCAGCCGAAGTCTCATGACTGCCATCAGACAGCACAGACTGCACCACTTCATCATCGCTGAATACTTCATGCAGATCACTGTCAATGACATAGCCAAGAGGAAGAGAATAGGTGTTTTGATAGAGATAGGTATCCGCTTCTTGATCTACCAGCTTATAGAGACTGTCGGTCTCTTTTTTTGTATTGGAAAACATATATTTTGTAGAGAGTAGAGCTGAAGTCAGAGGAGTTGCACCTTCAAAAGAATAGAAGACACGACTGCTCTTCATCCCATAAGTCTCATAAAATTCTTTTACCAGAGCATTTGAAGTAGAAGAGAAGAGAGAAGCAGAAGGATAGCCGATTAACATAGCATCATTCTGTGTCAGCCTTTTATATTTATCCATGCGATAAAAATCAGGATCAGACTCTTTGCATCTGGCGGTCAATGTTTCCAGTTCATCATGACTGGCTAAATAATCGGTTCTTGAAACCGTTGGGACACTGATGATGGCGGTATTGATCCCTGCTTCGAGAATAACGAAGGACAAGGCACACAGCCACAGTAGATTGGTTAGTTCGACGTGGTGTCTATCGTAATAGATCAAAACAGCATAGAGCAATAAAACAACCGCTGTGATTAGAAAAGCAGCAGTAGTCAGTTCATACGTATCCTTGGTTACGAGCTTTTCACAGAGTAACAGAAAAACAGCAGCACCAAAGAAAACACGGCAAATCTCTGTGTGAGAAAACTCACGCAGATGTAAGAAAGCCTCAAAGCAAAGAGTCAGCAATAGAAAAATATACAGGAAAGATTGTCTTGCAGGCAGAGAATCGGGGTAATTAAACCCATGCCAGATAAAGTCCGGTATATTATAAGAGAAACTGATCAAAAGAAATACCAGTAACAGTACTTTGGGGAATTTCTCACGTAGCGGGATTTTTCTGCACATAACATAAAGTGGAAATAAGAAAAAAACAGCAACACCACAATAGATATTAGGCCAGTGCTTCAAGCCAATCTCAACGTCTATGGTCATACAATGTCTGGATAAAACATCCCAAAATGAAAAATAGGAAGTCAGTTTGGAAGGAAAATCAGAGTTGGTAAATTCTGTTAAACCCAGCATCTCTAATTCCGGAAGGAGCAGAACGGCTGCCATACCACCTGCGAGGAGTGAATAAATAGTAAAACGCAGACAAGCCTTTCCCTTTTCCTTTGTATTGACAAGAAGTACCAGGAAATAAAGGACGAGAAAAATACATATCATAATAGAAATATAGTAATTGGATAAAATAGATAATCCGAGCGCAATACAATAAAGATTGCATTTGCCTTCTTTGACCAAACGTTCCAACCCCAGGATGATGATAGGTGCTAAGAAGAGACAGTCTAACCACATAACATTCCAGTTGTAAGCTGCCATATAGCCGGATAACGCATAAAAGACTGCAAAGAATATAATACCGGGATGTGCGATGGCATAATGATTCTTGAGATAGACAGCAAAAGTGAGTCCACAGAGCCCTATCTTGAATACAACTAAATAAGTCATAAATTCAATCAGATATGGTTCCGGGATCAGTACTGATAACCAATTAAAAGGGCTTGAAAGATAATATACAAATAAAGCCAAAAAATTAGAACCGATTCCGGTATTCCAAGAATACAAAAGAGAGTCCCCTGATTTTAATTTATGGTAAAATTCGGTTAAAAACGGAAAATATTGATGATACATATCTACATGCAGAAAAGAACGGTCTCCAAACGGAAAAATACTTCTGGCAATAAAGATGGTTATCATAATAACAACCGGTATCATAAAAGATAATAAATAGATATAATTGCGTTGCAGCCAAGTCCCGGGCTTCTTTGTATTCATGTTAAACCATGCCTTTCCTATCTATATGTTTTCTTGATTTTATATCAATTTCTATTTTTTTCTAGTACCAAACAACTGATAATATTGAAGCTTACTATATTGATTCAAAGCATCTGCCTGTTCTTTTACCGGGGTAGTCGTGCCATCCGTAGTAACTGCCTGTATCGCAGATAAGATAGGGAATTTGGATGATTCTTCTTGAAGAAAGTTAAAATAAGCGGGTAAAGGCAGTCCGGCAGTCTCTAATACAGCACCACCCAGATAATTGGCACTGGTATCTCTTGCAGTCACTTCTTTGGTATCAAAATTGGACCAAATCATATAAGGTACTTGATAACGAAGTGCTTCTTCCGTGTCGGTCAAATTGCTTCCCTGTTTTCCCTGTAATCGCCAAACCGGTTCTACAACAGAGTTAGTGGGTTGATGATCCCCAAATAAGACGATAATCGTGTCCTCCTCCTGTTTCTCAAAGTATTGAACCAGATTGCGGAAAGCATCATCCGTTAATTTCATTAAAGAGAGATAATTGGACAATAACTGCGACTCAACACCCTCTACTGTAATAGCAGGTTTGAAATTATCAAAAGCATCCTCATAAGAAGAATGATTTTGCATCGTAACATTAAATATAAATAAGGGCTGTTTTTTTTCTTTCTTTTCATAGATATCAATTATTTTATCAAAAGAAGACTGATCACTGACATAGTTACGAACAAGAGTGGCATCTGTAAAATCATCTAAGAAATAAGAGCGATTAAATCCAAGTAATGGATATACAGTATCCCGATCCCAGCCACCGGCATGATAGGGATGCATCGCCACCGTATCATAGCCGATATCACGAAGATGAGAAGCCATAGAAGGTAATTCCTTTTTAATATACTGTTGGAAGGGAATACTGCCTTGTGGTAAGAAAGCCATTGTATTACCGGTTAAAAATTCAAACTCTGTATTCGGAGTATTGCCACCTAGGATAGAGACATTTAGATTTCCGGAGGTGGTATTTTCTCCGGATTCCATCAGACTATGAATATAGGGCAGATAATCCTCATTCACAGAAATCTCACCAAGAATACCCGGGTCAGAGAGCGCTTCATCCATAATCACGATGATGTTAGGTGTCTTTGTAACTGTCTGTGAAGTCTTATAAGAATCTAAAAGAGCTGCGGCTTCTTTACTATTATACCCATCAGGCTTTGACACAGACATGTATTCTAATTGCATCAGAAAAGCAACTGCAGTTCCGTCACGTTTCGTCATCACAGTTGGGGTAAATAACTTATCATATAATTGAAATTTGCGAACAGTACTGTCCTGATGCAGCATGATAACATAGCCCCATAGTAATAGAAGCAGTACGGAGGCTTTCATCAGACGAATCTTCCAATTCTTCTGCATACGGTAACGACATCTGGATTCGAACAGTAATAAGAGTAGAAAACCCAGTAAAACGAAGATGGTATTTTTGTCTAATCGATAGGAATAGTTATCAGCGACCGTGACAGCTGTTCCAAGAGAGAGAAGATCCCAAGGCATAATCGGAGCAGAACGAAATTGAATGACAAAGAAGTTAGCCAGTCCAATGATAAGAAAAAATGAAGTTTCTGCCATCAATGCAATACGAAGCTGTTGAAAGCAGACAAAGAGCAACGCTGCCACCAATTCAAAGAAAACAATATTCAGTACCTGAATAGGACCCTTCATAGTGGTAAAAGGGTTGTGTGTATAACATTCTAAGAGATAAAAAGTAATGATAGGACATAGCAAAGCATATCCCCAAGCAAATAAGGTTTTATTATTTTTCAACATATGGCTTATTCTAGTGACCGAATGGAGTGCTGTCAAGGTGTTTTTAAAAAATTAAAGAAATCCTAAATATTAAATTGTGCAATGAGTTGATTTAAGGTGTCAGCATATTCTTCATTTTTCTGAACCATCTGATAGGTGCTGTTGGTCAGTACTTCAATCTCGGAGTTTTTCTTAGCGACTTCTCCAACGGCAAGAGAGGACTCTGAAACAGTCTGGCTGATGGCAGCGATGGCAGTTGCGATGCTTTGCATATTAGAGGTTAGGGAAGCAATGGAAGTATTTACCTGTTCCATATCATTACGAACCTGTGTGGAATCATCGTTATAGCTTTGACTGACGGATATAAAGTGACTATAATCCGGCAATACATTGTTCTCCAAAAATTCAAGGACTGTTTTGAGATTGTCGGATAGATTGGTAACAGAACTGTGTACTTCTTTGACCACGTCGGTAATATGACCCACGGCATCACTTGATTGACCGGCTAATTTACCGATCTCGCTCGCTACGACTTTGAATCCACGTCCACTTTCTCCGGCTCTTGCAGCTTCAATACTGGCATTCAGAGATAAAAGAGCGGTCTGTTCAGCAATCTCCTGAATAGAATTAGCCAGTACGTTAATCTCAGAGACAGATTCGGCTTGTTTTAGAGCCAGTTGTGTATCTGCTTTCACTTTCTTAAAAATAGAACTGGTGCGTTCTCCGGAATCTGTTGTTTCCTTTAGAATATGTAATGCATTTTGGCTCAAACTGCTGGCAAGAGAAGCAGCAGACTGAATCTGCGTAGCAATCTCTACGGTTCCGTTATTGACTTTATCGATACGGTCTGTAATCAGTGAAGTAGAAGAATTGGCTTCATGCATACTGGCGGATAATTCTTCGGCAGAAGCAGCATTATCGCAGGCATAGGTATTCATCTGTGTTGTAATCTCGTCCAGAGAAGCAGCACTTTCCTGTATCATAGAAGAAGTAGAGATAATGCGTTTGACAGTTTCATGGAGTGTGCTGCGCATCTTATCAAGAGAAGAAGCCATCCGTCCGGTCTCGTCCTTTCTCTTTTTATATTTCATATGAGAAGTGTCGGCAGAAAGATCGAGGTCTGAGGTCTTATTGAGGAGTAACGTAATGACCTTGATCGGTTTGGTCAGACTTCTGGTGAATAAGTAACATAAAAGGACACATGCTATCATAATGAAAGCGGCTAAGACCAGCGTTGATTGTCTAATGGCTGTAATCGGTGCGAGAATCTCTGCGGCATCTGCAGTCACAACTAAGGTATGTTTTTTATCAGGAGAGGTATAGCAGGAAGCATAGCGAGTGCTGTTTTGATCCGGATAAGTCACAAACGTAATCGGGGATTCGGTTTCTTGTTTGTTTGTGAGCAGCTGTTGTATCTCGGGGATATCGATGGTGGTTCCGATGCGTTTACTGTCCGGATGATAGAGAATCATACCGGTATCATCCAGATCATAGGCATAACTATTTTCGGTATTCATAATCTGAATCGTCTGAATCGAATGGAAGAGATCATTTACATTTGTAGTACTGATGACCATCCCAACATATTTATTGAGAGCAAAGATGGGTATCGTAAAGGCCATGATATTGGAATTATCATAGAAAGATGGAATCACACCACTGGATACAGCAGCTTTGCCGGAGGCGGTGTCCGCAACACAGGCTAAACCACTCACGTCCTTGCCTACCAGTCCTTTGTCATAACTTAATACGATCTTTCCGGTGGCATCTACAAGAGAGCAATTAGAGATATAGGTATGTTCAGTTTTATATTTGCTGATCTCAGTTTGAGATGCAGAGGGATTCAGGACGGTTCCACCTAAAAAGGCACTGATGCTTCCGGAGGTCTCAAAAGAATGCATCGTGGACTGAATCTCTGCTAAGGCATTGTCGATGGAGTTTCCCTTGGCAATCGTCAGTTCTTTCATGATCGCATCGGTATAGTCTGTTAAGATAGCTGTTGTCTTTGGCAGAATAAAATATAGGATAGATAAGGAAGAAATCAGGATGGAACAGGTGACCAGAATACTGAATTTTGTTCGAATAGAAATGCGAACTGCTGTTTTTCCTTTTTGAGCTTTACTTTTGTTACGTTTTTTAAATATTGCCATGTACTTTGCCCTCCCTGTAAAATAGTACTTCGATACTATAAATTATAGCATATATGTGGAAAAAGTAATAGGTATAATCTTGCAATTCTTTGCTTTTCTGTGGTATCCTAAGAAAAGTGTTGCAGTAAGAAGAATCCGGGTAAGAAGAATGGAACATAATATGGAAAACAAGAGTACCAAACGAATCAATAAATATCTGTCAGAATGTGGTATCTGCTCCAGAAGAGAAGCCGATAAACTGATTGCCGGCGGCAAGGTAACCATAGATGGTAGAATCGCCACATCAGGCGAGCAGGTCGAGGAATCTAACGATGTGGCAGTGAATGGGAAAAAGATACAGCCTGTTCCTGAAAAGATAGTACTGGCATTTAACAAACCAACCGGAGTGACCTGCACAGAGAGAGATGCACATGCAGCCACCACGATTATTGAATATCTCAACTATCCTGTCAGAGTGACTTATGCGGGCAGACTGGATAAAGATTCAGAAGGATTGATGATCATGACCAATGATGGAGAACTAATCTCACAGTTGACACGTTCTTCCAATCAACATGAAAAAGAATATATCGTGAAAGTCAGACAACCCATTACAGATACTTTCCTGAAACGGATGTCAGAAGGCATCTACCTCAAAGACTTAAATCAAAAGACCAGACCGTGTCAGGTATTTAAGAGTGGAAAATACACCTTTCACATCATATTGACACAGGGATTAAACAGACAAATCAGACGTATGTGTGAGAGCCTTTCCTATCAAGTGATGCGATTACAAAGAATCCGAATCATGAACATTACATTGGAACCTCTCAAAACAGGGGCATACCGAGAGATTACGGGGAAAGAATTGGCTACGCTCTATCAGCTCTTGCAAGAACATAAATAAAAAGGGGATACACAACGAATGGAACAAGATAATCAAGTCAGGATGAAACGATTGGTACAACAATTACAAGAAGCATCCAAAGCCTATTATGCACAGGACACGGAAGTAATCAGTAATTATGAATATGATAAATTATATGAAGAATTGGTAGAACTGGAAGGTAAGACGGGTATTGTACTTGCGGATAGTCCCACCGTTACGGTTGGATATGAGGCAGTGGCACAGTTACCCAAAGAAAAACATGAATCACCGATGCTTTCTTTAGGAAAGACCAAGAGCAGAGAAGAACTAAAAGACTGGCTGAAGGGTCAGACTGCATTATTATCTTGGAAATTAGATGGACTTACGGTAGTATTGACTTATTCTGAAGGAAAACTTGCAAAAGCAGTCACAAGGGGAAATGGCGAAGTCGGTGAAGTCATTACGAATAATGCAAAAGTATTTAAGAATATTCCGTTATCGATTGCCTATCAGGGGACACTCATACTACGTGGTGAGGCAGTCATCCGTTATTCTGATTTTGTGAATATCAATGAACAAATCGACGAGGCGGATGCCAAATATAAGAATCCACGGAATCTGTGCAGTGGTTCTGTCAGACAATTAAATAATGAAATCACAGCAGGTAGACAAGTACGTTTTTATGCATTTGCTTTGGTACAGGCAGATGGTGTTGAATTTCACAATGCAAGAGAAGAACAATTCAGATTTTTACAGGAACAGGGATTTGAAGTCGTATCCTATGTCAAAGTACAGGAAGATACGATCCTAGAAGAGATAGGCAGATACGAAAAAGATATCGTGACCTATGATATCCCATCCGATGGACTGGTCTTATGCCTTAACGATATCGCCTATAGCAAGAGTCTGGGTCGAACCGCCAAATTCCCGAGGGATTCGATCGCTTTTAAATGGGCAGACGAGATAGCGGAAACGACTTTAACACAGATAGAATGGTCTCCGAGCAGGACAGGACTCATCAATCCGGTGGCTGTCTTTGAACCGGTAGAACTGGAAGGTACCACAGTCAGCAGAGCCAGTGTGCATAATATCAGCGTGATGCAGAGCCTGCAATTGGGCATCGGAGACCGCATCACGGTCTATAAAGCCAATATGATCATCCCGCAGATCGCCGAGAATCTGACGAAGAGCAATCATATGCCTATTCCTGAGATTTGTCCGGTCTGTGGGCAACCAACGACGATACAACAGATGAATGATGTTAAGGTACTGTATTGCAAGAACCCCGCATGTGAGATTAAGAAGATTAAAGCATTTACCCTATTTGCCGGCAGAGATGCCTTAAATATCGAGGGACTGTCAGAAGCTTCTCTGGAAAAATTTATTGCCAAAGGTTTTATTCATGAATTTGCTGATATTTTTCATTTAGAGAAGCATCGGGAAGAACTGATGCAGATGGAGGGATTTGGTGATAAATCTTATCGTAATCTATGGGACAGCATCCAGACTGCACGTAAAACGACCTATGCCAGAGTCATCTATGGACTGGGCATCGCCAATATAGGAGTATCTAATGCCAAGATGCTTTGCCGTGAATATCGGGATGATTTTAATAAGATGCGACAGGCATCCATAACGGAATTAAGTGCCATCGATGGCATTGGAGAAGTAATCGCCAAAGCTTTTGTGGATTATTTTGAGTCAGAAGAGAATAGACTCATGGTAGACAGACTCTTACAAGAACTTACGATACAGATAGAAGACAGAGAAACAGTTCCCCAGACAATGTCAGGCATGAATTTTGTGATTACAGGCAGCCTGCTACAATACGAGAACAGGGAAGCCATGAAAGCAGAGATTGAGCAAAAAGGTGGTAAGGTAACAGGCAGTGTGACCTCTAAGACGACAGCACTCATTAATAATGATGCCATGTCTCATTCCTCCAAAAATAAAAAAGCAAGAGAACTCGGAATCCAAGTTCTGACAGAAGATGAATTTATCGAGAAATATCTGACGATCTAACAAGAAAGAAGGAGGCTTCTAAACTATGCCAATTAAAACACAAAGCGATCTGCCTGCCAAGGAGATCCTGGAGAATGAAAATATCTTTGTAATGGATGAAACGAGAGCAACGATTCAGGACATCAGACCTTTACAGATCTGTATCTTAAATCTGATGCCGGTTAAGCAGGATACAGAATTACAACTGCTTCGTGCTCTATCCAATACACCGTTACAGGTGGATGTTGATTTTATGAATGCGGATAGTCATGTATCATTGAATACCTCGGCGAATCACCTGAATAAATTTTATCATACCTTTGGAGAATTACAGGATAATCGATATGATGGGCTGATTATTACAGGCGCTCCCGTAGAACAACTGCCTTTTGGGGAAGTAGATTACTGGAACGAACTATGTCATATCATGGAATGGTCCAAGACGCATGTCACTTCAACCCTACATATCTGTTGGGGAGCACAGGCAGGTCTCTTTTATCACTTTGGACTAAAAAAACATCTCCTTTCCGATAAATTATTTGGGATCTACGATCATCGGGTTATGAACCGCAGAATACCCTTAGTCAGAGGCTTTGATGATATCTTTAAGGCACCACACAGCAGACATACGACCGTACTGGCGGAGGATATCCATGCCTGCAAAGAATTGATGATACTGGCAGAATCACAGGAAGCAGGAGTGCTGTTGGCGATAGCGGAAGAGGGAAAACAAATCTTTGTGATGGGACATCCGGAATATGACCGTTATTCCCTACATAATGAATATCTCAGAGATCGTGAGAAAGGTCTGCCTATCAGTCTGCCAAAGCACTACTATCCACAGGATGACTGCACCCAAAAACCATGTATGCAGTGGCGTTCCCATTGCAATGATCTCTATACCAACTGGCTTAATTATTATGTCTATCAAAAGACACCATATAATCTGTAAAGGATGGGTATGCTTCAACAGTATTTTTAGAAAGATAAATTGTTATTTGAATAGACATTATATTACACCTATGTTATAGTTAGCACATCAATGCATGGAGGTATTATCATGACAGACAGCGAATTGTTATTGGCGTTATCAGATATTTTACCAAGACTTGATAATATTGAATCTTGTTACACAGATACCTATAAGCGATATAAAAACTATGCTGATAAATCATTCTAAAAGCATGAAACAAATAACAAAAGGTGTAAAGTCGATTGAGTGAGTAAGGCTTTACCCTTTTTTTGTTGGTGGACATGGGGAAACACCAAAGATAAATATAGAAAGGAAGCTTTGATGGGAAACATGATAGATGTGTTTAGACAAGAAAAGAAATATGGACTGTCACTCATAGAGGCAAGGAAGGTCAGCTATCGATTGGGTCAAGTATTAGAAAAGGATATCCATGGCGGTAATGACGGTGGATATATTGTCCGTTCTCTCTATTTCGATACCTTAAATGATGCAGATTATTATGATAAGGTGGATGGGTATGATAATCGACAAAAATTACGATTGAGATCGTATGGACCTGATTTTAATACGGCACGTCTGGAATTAAAAGAAAAAATGGGAAATAATCAGAGAAAACGTGGCGTTTTATTAGATAAAGAAGCAGCAGAGAAAGTAATAAATGGTGAGTATGACTGCTTGCTGCATATTGACAATCCATTTGCAGCAAAACTGTATCAATTGATGTGTGAAAAAGCATATTTTCCAAAATGTATTGTGGAATATGACAGGGAAGCATTTATAGTACCGACAAACGATATTCGAATCACATTAGACAGTGGCATCCGAGCCAGTGAAGTGAATTTGAATTTATTTGAGCCGAATTTGCAATTAGCGAATGTGGAAGATCCTAATAATGTCACCTTGGAGATTAAATACAATCACTTTCTGCTAAGCTATGTTAAGGATTTACTATCTACGCATGAATACATGCAAATTTCTGCAAGCAAGTATTGTATCGCACGTTCCCTTGTTTTACGAGGCGAGAGATAGATTATTAAAACAAATAAAAGGAGTTCATAATGAAAAATCAATTATTTAGTTACTTTGTAAACAACACGGGAGCACTTACGATGCAGGATATTTTATTGAATTTTTTAATTGCATCGGTAATCGGTTGTGTAATTTTTTTATCTTATCGTTTATGTCATTCCGGAGCAAGCTATAGCGCACGGTTTAATGTATCCTTAGTGATGCTTACTTTGGTTACGACATTAGTAATGAACGTTATCGGTAATAATATTGCACTTTCCTTAGGTATGGTAGGTGCACTTTCTATTGTACGTTTTCGTACTGCGATTAAAGATCCACGAGATACCGCATACATATTTTGGGGAATTGCAGTTGGAATTTGTTGTGGTGTTTCAGAATATATGACGGCTTCGATTGGAACAGCCGTTGTGTTTGGAATGATGTTGATTTTTGGATTTGTTCGTAAAAACGAACGCTTTTTGCTAATTGTACGAGCACCACGCAAAAGTGAAGAGGATATCCAGCATATTATGGAAGAACGATTGAAAGGATATGCACAGTTACGTGTTATAAACAGTACAGAAACAACGATTGAATATATTTATGAACTTTCAGAAAAAATGATAAAGAAGCTTGGTGGCCAAAATGAAATTACGTCTGTTTTTTATAAAAATGCAGAAGTTAGTGCCGTGAATCTTGTTTGCCAGAATGATGAAATAAATCGTTAAACGTTGAGGTGTAAAGTATGAATAAAATTTCTACCCGATGGAAGGCAAGTTTGTCCATAGCGGCTATGCTTATACTTTCCGTAGTGGCTTCCCTGTTTTATCAACAGGAGCATTTTACGGAAGTTAAAAATTCTTATGAAAAGTCACTTCCACCGGCAGATTTAGAGAAGAATCCATTAGAATATATAAAGGATGATTTTACAGTGGATGCTGAATTTTCTTCGCATCTACCCATTGTCATTTTAGATACGGGTGGAGAAACAGCCCCTATTACGATGAAACAAACCAAAGAGGGGATTTTTGTTCCAATAGAAGGAATCGAACCTTATATAGACGGTACCTTTCGTATTCTGCATTCAGAAACAGGGCGAAATACGCTGACAGACAAACCAAGCCAAGAGAGTAAAATAAAGATAAAACGAAGGGGTAATACCTCTATGCTATATGATAAGGCACAATGGCTTATCAAAATGCAAACGGCTACGGGCGAGCAGAATGAAGTTGACCTTTTAAATATGGGAGCGAATGATGAGTGGATTTTAAACGGAAGTGTTGCAGACAAAAGTATGCTGCGCAATTATTTAGTATATTCCCTCACATCAGAAATCATGCCATATACACCGGATTCGCATTTTTGTGAAGTATTGATAAAAAATAAAGAGGGGTATCAATATGAGGGCGTTTATTTATTGCAGGAAAATATTATACAGGGACCGGACAGAGTAGACATAGCACCCTATAAAAGAAGTGCGGCAGTTAATAGTTATCTGGTTCGCAGAGATAGAATTGATATAGATAAAAATATGTTAAAAACAAAGCACCATGGGAAGGGAGAACAAATAGAATATTTTGGACTCCTTTATCCCTCAAAGTATAAAGTGACGGAGGAAATGATTGATTATGTATCGGCAGATGTCAATTTAATGGAGGATGTTTTGTATGCAGAGGATTTTAACATATTTTCCACCTATCCTCAATATATTGATGTAGACTCTTTTGTAAACTATTTTTTAATCAATGAGTTTTTTGGCAGTTATGATGCCGGTAATTACTCTACTTATTTTTATAAAGATCTGGGTGGAAAGATTACCATGGGTCCTGTTTGGGATTTTGACAATACAATGGACAATTTTAATTTGAAACCGATGGAAATCGAACATCTTGGATTCCAGATAAAACCATGGTTTCAACAGCTATGCAGAGACAAGGCATTTATTCATAAATTAGAGAAGCAATATGCAGCATTAAGGAGAAGCACCTTTTCGGAAACACATGTAATCAATAAAATAGATGAAATCGTTGCTTATCTTGGCGGTGCGAGACAGCGAGAGTGGAAACGTTGGGAAGCCATATATACAGGAAATAATACTATTTCGACACTTCGCCTTGATCCATATAAAGATAAAGATGGAGATCTAATACAACGTTATACAATGGAGTATGAACATGAAATCAATCGAATCAAAACGATGCTGCGTAAACACGCAAATGAGATGCCATATCAATTTAAAATATTAGAAAAAAGAGCAGAGGTTTCAACCGATAACTCTCATTTTAATGGCATTTTACTTTTTTTATGTTCAATGGTATTTATAGTACCGGCTGTTTATGTTGGATTTAAAAAATAGCCGTGTTGCGGACAAGTGGAGGAAATGTTACCTATGCTTTTTTCAAGCACTATTTTTTTGTTTCTATTTTTACCAATTGTATTTGGTGTTTATTATGTGTTGGCATTTTCCAGATTGGCACAAAATATTTGGTTGATGCTTGTAAGCATTTTGTTTTATGCGTGGGGCGAACCAATTAATATTTTGTTAATGCTGGCAGTAGTATTACTCAATTGGACAGCGGGATGGCTCATTGAAAAGAATAATAATCGGTTAAAAACAAGACGTTTTATTATGATTAGTTCCTGTGTCATTAATTTAACCATTTTATTTATTTTTAAGTATTTGGGGTTTTTTGTAAATGTAGTGAATGAGGGCGCAGGGCATCCCTTATTGCCTGAGGTAGTATTGGCATTACCAATCGGTATTTCATTTTTTACATTTCAGGCAATGTCCTATGTATTAGATGTATATAAACACTCTACAAAGGCGGAAAAGAATCCTTTTTATGTAGGACTTTATATTGCTTTCTTCCCACAGCTCATTGCAGGACCGATTGTGCGATATGCGTCGATTGCAGAACAGCTTCATACGAGAAAGAGCAATATCAATAAAATCTCGATGGGAGCCTGTCGATTTGTGGTGGGATTGGGAAAAAAGATTTTATTAGCCAATAACTTTGCCATCTTAGCAGATACCATCTTTAACTACTCCGCAATGGGACAAGAGATGTATAATGTGCCGATTATGCTGGCATGGCTGGGAGCGATTGCGTATACATTACAAATTTATTTTGACTTTTCGGGATATTCAGATATGGCAATTGGACTTGGCTTGATGTTTGGATTTAAGTTTGATGAAAACTTTAACTATCCGTATGCTGCAACATCACTTTTGGATTTTTGGCGTAAGTGGCATATTAGTCTCACCAGTTGGTTTCGCGAATACGTATATTTTCCATTGGGTGGCTCGCGAGTAAAAAATAAGGATATTATGATTCGTAATCTGTTTATTGTCTGGCTGCTTACCGGCATATGGCATGGAGCAAATTGGACCTTCTTATTTTGGGGATTGTGGCATTTCTGTTTTCAATTGGCAGAACGCTTTTTTGGATATGGCAAGGACAACAAACATCCTATCTTGATGCATGCTTATACCATGTTGGTAGTAACACTAGGGTGGGTAATGTTTCGAGCACAGGATCTGTATCAGGCAGGACGTTATTTTCTAAATATGTTTGGATTATCCAATAATGGATTTTTTAGCAAACAAGCATTATTTTTAATGAAGGAATATGGTGTGTTTTTAATACTTGGGATCGTTTTTTGCGCACCGGTTGCTCGTAGGATAAATGAATGGTTGGTAAAGTCAAAACAAGGGATAGTAAATCGAATTATTACAACGGCATATCCGTTTGCAATCGTTGCATTATTCTATATCTGCGTAAGCTATTTAGCACGTGGTGGTTATAATCCATTTATTTATTTTAATTTTTAATTGGAGGTGAGAGCCCTGAAACAAAACACAAAAGAATATTTATTAAAAAAGAAAATCACAGCGGGTATTTTATTAGCAGGGCTATTTATATATAGTGGTTTTAATTTATTTCAGACTAAACTCGTTTGTTCAACAAGCATAATACTATGAATTTGAAAGATGTGCAAT
>JAVVVE010000028.1:0-29871 GCA_036652815.1 Lachnospiraceae bacterium | reverse complement strand
CCTGATGCTATCGAGCGTACAATATCTTGTGATTGATGAAGCAGACCTTATGTTAGACATGGGGTTCTTAGAAGAGGTAGAGCAGATCATACAGGCACTACCCCAGAATCGTACGATTATGCTCCTTTCCGCTACACTGCGTGAAGATACTCAGATGTTGATCTCACGATATATGCAGGCACCGGTTTCCGTTATGCTGGAATCAGATACGCAGACACTTGATACGACTTTGCAAATAGCATATTGGATAGAAAAGGAAGACAAATATGCCGGATTGCTGCAGATTCTGGAGCAGGAAAATCCACAGGATTGTATGATATTCTGTGCAACCAGGGAGATGGTGAATGTTCTTTGTCAAAAGATGAAGCGGGATCATATTCGTTGTGGAATGATTCATGGAGAATTGGAGCAAAGAGATAGATTAGATACGATTGCTGCATTTAGAGCGGGTAGATTTCATTATTTAATCGCAACAGATGTAGCAGCAAGAGGAATTGATTTTGATCATATCACGCATGTGATTAATTATGATTTTCCTACAGGAAAAGAAACCTATGTACATAGAATAGGCAGAACCGGACGAAATGGAAAGACCGGTATTGCGATTAGCTTTGTTGCACAATCAGAACGTCATATGTTAGAAACGGTAGAATCCTATATCGGTACTTCTATTCAGGTGGTAACACTGAATACAGTAACGCAGCATATGGAAGAACATGCAGTGCAGGCGAAAGCTTTTTGGAACCGACAGCGGGAAAGAATCATCACAAAAGAAACAAAAGGGGCGATTCTAAACCGTGATATTATGAGACTTTCTATAGGTGGCGGCAGAAAATCAAAGATGCGCACAGTAGATATCGTGGGAGCAATCTGTGGTATCGAGGGGATAGAAGCCGCGGATATCGGTATTATTGATATCAGAGACAGTCTTACTTATGTAGAGATCTTACATGGAAAAGGAAAGATAGCACTTACGGCTTTACAGGATAAAACCATCAAAGGAAAAGTAAGAAAAGTCAGAGAAACAGGAGGGAAACGTAGATGACAATGGGAATAGCAAAGAAAAAAGGTATCCTGATATGCTTTGTCATGACATTGTTATTTGCTGTGACCGGTTGTGCTAACCGCGAGGAAGCACACGGACTGGATAAAAAAGAACCAACCACCATCACGTTATGGCATTATTATAATGGGATACAGGATATTACGCTGAATCAACTGGTAACCGAATTTAATAATACGGTTGGTATGGAACGTGGCATTATCGTAGATGCACAGAGTAAGAGCAGTGTAGATGATCTTGCGATGGCAATCAAAGATTCTGCACGAAAAGCAGTAGGAGCAGAGAAACTGCCCAATATAGTGCAAACCTACATGGATGGAGCCATAGAGTTAGATGAGATGGGTATTGTCGCAGATTTCAGTACTTATTTAACCCAGGAAGAACGGGCAGAGTATATGGATGCGTATGTGGCAGCCGGAACTTTTGGAAAGGATAATCAATGGAAACTCTTTCCGATTGCTAAATCAACAGAGATTCTTGCCTTAAATAAAAATGCATGGGATGCTTTTTCAGGGGATACAGGGATATCGACAGACGAACTGGCTACGTGGGAAGGGGTTACAAGGACAGCACAGGCTTACTATGAATGGAGTGATGGAGAAAGTTTTTTTGGCAGAGATGCTTTTGCCAATTATATGATAGTGGGCAGTAAACAATTAGGAAAACCTATTATTACGGTAGAGAATGGACAGGCTTCTATGGAATTAGACGAAGCCGTTATGAAAAAGTTGTGGGATAATTATTATGTTCCTTATGTGAAGGGATACTTTAAACAGGAGGGCAGATACCGCACGGATGATCTCAAAATAGGTGAGATCGTTGCAATTGTGGGTGCTACTTCCGGTATGGTGTATTTTCCAACGGAGGTTACCAAAGGCAATGAAGAACCACAACCGATAGACTACATGATTCTACCGTTGCCTAATTTTGAGGGAACGCAGCCATGCATGGTATTACAGGGAGCGGATATGGCGGTACTCTCCTCTACTGAGGCACAGGAATATGCGAGCACCTTATTTTTACAATGGCTTACCGAAGCAGAACACAATACGGCATTTGCGGTGCAGGCGGGATATCTGCCGGTAAAAAAATCAGCGAATCAGCCGGGTGCGGTGACGGATTATATTGCTGAGCATAAAGTTGTATTGAAGCAGATTCAACAAGATACCATAGATGCGGCATTAACACAGATCGCTTCCGGAGAACTATATACATTGCCGGGATTTAAAGATGGGGATGAAGTGAGGAATCTATTAAATGATTCCATGAACCGGTTAGCAATCAGTGACAGAGCTGTTGTTTTGAAGCAGGTAGAAGATGGAATCGATGAAGAGAGAGCATTGACACCTTATCTTAGCCAGGCACATTTTGAAGCATGGTTAGCGGATATGAGACAGCAATTAGAGGCCATTCTTAGTAAGAGGTAACTATCATGGAATATCAACAAAAGCATAAGCGAGAGTTACATAAGAAGATATTTTCATCTTTGCTTGGTATTGCAATCCTTCAGATAGGTATTGTGGGTATCGTGTTTTTTCACTCGGGAATCCTTGGTAGACTGGATGATAATTCAAAACAGATCGTCAAGAATTTTGTGGCTACAAAACAAAACGATGTAGAAAGACAGATGGCAGACTGGGAAAATATAGATGCCTCTGTGGAAGATATTAGTTCCATTGTAACTACAATGGAACAGGAAGAAAACAAAGATATCACAACCTTGTTACAGGATGATGCGAGGAGAGAGATATTCCTTCAGAGAATCACCAGAATCGTATTGCGGAATCTACGTGATACGAAAGCAACCGAGAGCTTTTTGATTCTGGAAGGAACGGATGGCACAGATGTAAAAGAAGCCATTTATCTTAGAGATGGCAATCCATTGAATAATCCGCGTGCTAATCGTGATATTTTGGCAGAAGCCGGTAGAAGCAGTCTTTTGATGGAATGCAATATTGCATTGGATTCTTACTGGTCGGCTAAAATCACGATACCTGAAAAGGACCAATTTTATCGTAAACCCTTAGAAGCCGGGGAACAATATCAGAATATCGCAGCCACCAATCTTGGATATTGGAGCACACCCTTACGCTTGCATGAAAATGATAGTGAAATCATCACTTATACCATCCCGCTGATGAATCAGAATCATCAGACTTATGGCGTGATAGGGATTGGTGTTAATCTTGCATATCTGGAATCAAAATTGTCTGAAAATCAGATTAGTATAGATCCGTATTCAGCTTATTACTTGGGGGTGACAGAAGACGGAGAACAGTATCGTACTGTTCTTACAGCGGGCAGCTATTATAAGAGCAAGCTGCCTTCTGACAGTGAAGTGACGGTACGTCCAAGCGAGGATGAGGATCTTTATCATCTGCGATTTGATGGAAAAGACGAAAAAACGATTGCAGGGATACAGCCATTGAAGCTATATAATAGCAATACGCCCTTTGAGCAGGAGCAATGGGCTTTGGCCGGAATGGTACGAGGAGATGTTTTACATCAAGCGTCCCAAACCTTGAAAGCTGTATTTAGTGTTGCGATAGCCCTTTCTTTTCTGCTGGGAGTGATAGGGGCAATCATCCTTACGGGAGCATTGACTGCACCACTTAAGGTACTGATGAAAAGCCTCAGCAAGGCAAGTGTACAACGATTTCAATTAGCTAAAACAGGTGTGAAGGAGTTTGATGAATTGGCAGCCGAGATAGAGAGACTGAGTACCTCTATCTTTAAGGCGGGTTCAAAAGTGGCTGATATTGTAGAAGAATCCAATCTTTCAATGGGAATCTGTGATTATGATGATATGCAAACGGAAGAAACCAGTATATTCTGTACGAAAAAATTTCTGGAGATTCTCGAACTTCCTATGGGTAACTGGAGTCATAACTATATTAATAAAAAGGCTTTTCAAAGAATGACGGAAAAGCTGAAACAAAAAGTATTTTTGGAGTCGGATGAAACTGATGTTTATTGGTTTGTGACCAAAAAAGGCACTAAACGCTGGATTCATATTAAGACTATGAGCAATGCAGAACATAGTAAAGATAAGTCATTGTATATCGTGATGGATGTTACCACACAGATGGAGGAAAAAAAGAAGATTCAGTATGAAAGAGATTACGATGTCTTGACTGATCTGTGCAATAGACGTGCTTTTGTTCACTTGGTAAAAAATCTGATGTATGGCGGAAAATGCTATACGGCTGTTCTGTCTATGTGGGATTTAGATAACCTTAAATATATCAATGATACCTATGGACATGATATCGGGGATCAATATATCTGCCTGTTGGCGGATACGTTCAAGCAAAATATGCAGGACAATATGATAATAGCGAGAATGTCAGGGGATGAATTTGTGACATTTATCTATAATGAAGATGTGGATACGATGTGTAACAAACTACGTGATATTCATAAACAATTCTTGGAAAAACAGTTACTAACGTCAGAGGGAGAACTTATTGCAGTGAGTGTATCGGCCGGTATGTCACTCTATCGAATCGATGCAGAAGAATTTGATGAACTGTTACGTTATGCAGATTTTGCCATGTATGAGATGAAGAAAAAGAAAAAAGGAGCCATTAGCCTGTTTGATCGAAACCATTATATCAAGGACTATATTTTGGTACAGGGTGTGGGAGAATTTAACCGTATTATTTGCGAAGAAGCAGTTCGCTATGTATTTCAGCCTATTGTAGATATCAAAGAGAAGCGGATATTTGGTTATGAAGCATTGATGCGTCCTGATTCAGATATGCTGCGTACACCTACGGAATTTATACGATTGGCTACCGCACAATCGCAACTGGGTAAAGTGGAGAAGATGACTTGGTTTTGTGCCATCAGTCAATTTGTCCGGGCAATGAGCGAAATAGAGGATAAGGAAAAATATCTCTTTATAAATTCAATACCAAAACAGAGTATGGAGAAAAAAGACTTTGTAACATTAGAGAACTTGTATGGCAGTAGATTAAATAAGATAGTGATGGAGATTACGGAGACAGCAGAACTAGAGGCCGTAGGACAGGCTTGCGAACAAGCAAAAAATGAGTGGTGTAGGCAGTGGGACGTGCAGATCGCGTTGGACGACTATGGCTCCGGATACAGTAACAGTGGAATCTTATTGGCAAGAAAGTTTGATTTTGTCAAAATAGACCGCAATCTAATTAAAGATATTGATTCGATCACTGCCAAACAAGAGATGACAGGTTCTACCATAGAGTTTTGTCATACCAATCATATCAAAGTCATTGCAGAGGGCATTGAGACTAAGGCAGAACTGGATATGGTGATTCAATTGGGCGTTGATTATGTACAAGGCTATTATTTGGGAAGACCGAGTGATAGTATTCAAACAATCGTTGAAGAATTTTGATAACCGATTAAAATAGATATAAATATCAAAATAGGCAGACTTTTCTTGTAATGGAGAATAATTAATGATATAATGAAGAATAGTTAGGGAAAATTCAGAAATAAATAAGAAAATGTGAGTAAACAGGGGTCTGAGAAATTAATGGAGGAATATCAATGGATAAAAGACCTGAAATATTGATTGTAGATGACAGTAAGACCAATAGGGCAGTGTTACGGGGGATCTTTAAGCAAAACTATGAATTAGTAGAAGCAGAAGACGGGGAAATAGCGATACAGGTATTGGAAAGCCATCCTGATATTGCGCTGATTCTTCTTGATATTAATATGCCACGCATGAATGGGTATGAATTATTGGCATATCTTCAACAAGACAGTCAGCTATCCAATATTCCGGTTGTGATCGATACGGAATTTGGAGATGAGGAGAGTGAACTAAAAGCACTCAAATTAGGCGCGATGGATTTCCTTACCAAACCGTATAATCCGGAGATTGTGTTACATCGTGTGCAGAATGTTATGGCGAAATTGCAATTAGAACAGCAGCATACAGAACAGCGGATGAATGAAAAACAGATTAAAGAGCTGCGATATCAGGCAGAACATGACCTTATGACAGGTATCTATCAGAGGGAAACATTCTACACGAAAACGGTTGCTATGCTGCATGCCAATACGGATATCAAATATATGCTTATCCAATGGGATATTGAGCGCTTCAAGGTAATTAATGATCTCTATGGGACAGATGTTGGAGATGCGGTATTGATTGGGATTGCCAGAACTTTTGATGACATTGTTCTGGGTATCGGAACCTATGGCCGACTGACGGCGGATAACTTTGTATGCTGTGTGCCAAAAGACCGCATCAGTGTAGAACAATTATTGCAACAATTTGAAAAATCATTTTACAGACTGCAACTGAATTATCAGATATCCCTGTATGCGGGGGT
Organism: Lachnospiraceae bacterium; assembly: GCA_036652815.1. GTDB lineage: Bacteria > Bacillota > Clostridia > Lachnospirales > Lachnospiraceae > SZUA-378. The sequence goes on along the minus strand of JAVVVE010000028.1, from coordinate 23,475 downwards.
ATATGATATTCATAATATTGAGGTTCCTATTGATCAGATGTGTGACAGAGCCTGCCTTGCATTACGTACGATTAAAGGCAATTATATGAAACACTATGCCATGTATGACAACAAATTAAGAGAGACCATGCTGGAGGAACAATATATAGTAAGTGAGATGCAATCGGCACTGGAAGAACATCAATTTGATATTTATCTGCAGCCAATCTACAATATCGCAAGCGAGCAGGTGGTCAGTGCAGAAGCATTAGTGCGATGGCACCACCCTGATAAAGGTATGATTATGCCGGGTTTATTTATTCCTTTATTTGAACGCAATGGTTTTATCACCAAATTGGATGCTTATGTATGGGAAAGAACTTGTCAATATTTGAAGAAACGAAAAACTGAGGGAAAAAAAGAGATCCCTATCTCGGTCAATGTGTCCAGGATGAACTTGTATAATCCGAATTTTTGTGAAGATATGATAGCACTGCTCCAAAAATATCACTTAGATGCTAGGGCTTTAAAATTAGAGATTACAGAGAGCGCATACATAGATAACGCCAGACAATTATTAGAAACAATGGGGAAACTGCAAGAATATGGGTTCAAGATTTTAACCGATGACTTTGGAAGTGGCTATTCTTCTCTTAATATGTTAAAAGATGTACCGGCGGATATCCTGAAGATTGACATGAAATTCATTGATGACCTGGAGCATTCTGACCGTGCGGGAAATATTTTAACGAGTGTCATACGTATGGCTAAGTGGCTCGATATGTCAGTGGTGGCTGAGGGCGTAGAGACAAAACGGCAGTTCGAATTTTTACGCAGTATAGAGTGTGACGATGTACAGGGATACTATTTCTCCAGACCGTTACCGATTGATCAATTTGAGGCCTTGGTAGACTAAGAAATATAATAAGCAAAGATACAATAAACATCCTTTGCACCGACTCGGTGGAAAGGATGTTTTAGAAAAAGGAGGCAAAACTATGGCAAAGTACAAATGCAGTGTATGTGGGTATGTATATGAAGAAGAAAAAGAAGGAAAACAGTTTAAAGAGCTGCCGGAAGATTGGACTTGTCCTGTATGCAAAGCGGATAAAAGCAAGTTCGATATAGAGAAACCAACAGGTACAAGGGAACAGACAGTCGAGCAGACAACGAAGGAAAATCCACTGGCATATCCATCAGACTATGCCAGATTATCCAGTGAAGAAGAACCCTGTATGCATATGATCCACGAGATGGCACAGACAGGCATGCCCATTATAGAAGCCATGAGCACAACCTTACCGGTATTATCATGGAAAGATATCCTCATTTTGGGGGCACAGTTTAACCCATCCCCATTGGAACAAGGTGCTGTCGTGAATACCAAGACAGTCATCGGAAAGCATGCAAAACAACCGATGGAATTGGCACATCCTATTTATGTATCTCATATGTCGTTTGGAGCGTTATCCCGTGAACTCAAAACAGCACTTGCCAAAGGAAGTGCGATGTCAAAGACTGCTATGTGTAGCGGAGAAGGTGGTATCTTACCGGAAGAGAGACAGGCATCATACAAATATATATTTGAATATGTACCTAATCTATATAGCGTCACAACAGAAAACTTAAAGCAGTCAGATGCGATAGAGATTAAGATTGGGCAAGGTACCAAGCCTGGCATGGGCGGGCATCTCCCCGGAGATAAAGTTACCCCTGAGATTGCAAAGATTCGTAATAAGCCATTAGGGCAGGATGTAATCAGTCCTTCTAAGTTCCCTAATATAGCATGTAAAGAAAATTTAAAAGAAATGGTAGACTGGCTGAGAAGTGAATCGTGTGGACGCCCAATCGGAATCAAGATAGCCGCAGGACATATTGAACAGGATATGGAATGGATCGCCTATGCACAGCCGGATTTTGTTACGGTGGATGGCAGAGGTGGTGCAACAGGAGCCAGTCCCAAATCTTTAAAGGATGCCAGTTCGCTGCCCACTATCTATGCACTGTATCGAACCAAGAAATATATCATAGAACATCATCTGGAGATTGATCTGGTGATTACGGGTGGACTACGGGTTCCGGCTGATTTTGCCAAAGCCATTGCGATGGGAGCAGATGCAGTTGCCATTGCTTCGGCAGCACTGATGGCAGCGGCTTGCCAGCAATATAGAGTGTGTAATACAGGACAGTGCCCGGTAGGTGTTGCAACGCAGGATCCGGAGCTTCGCAGTAGACTGCATATTGACAATAGTGCAAAGCGCCTATATAATTTCCTTGAAGTCAGCAGGAAAGAGCTTGAGATGTTTGCCAGAATTACAGGCCATCAGAATCTGCATGATCTGTGTGTGGACGATTTATGCACGATCAATCGTGAGATATCCGAGTATACGAATATTTCACATGCGTAATAAAAACAGACAAAAAACAGACAAAAACAGATAGGGAATGTGAGAGCATATTGAATAAAGAACAGCATGATAATACAGAGGATGCTTTTCTAAGGACGCAGCAGTTGCTTGGAGAAGATGGAATGCACAATCTAAAGAAAGCCAGAGTGGCCGTGTTTGGCATTGGCGGGGTAGGCGGATATGCAGTAGAAGCATTGACCAGAAGCGGCGTTGGGCATCTTGCATTAATCGATCCGGATAGGGTGGCTTACAGCAATTTGAACAGGCAGATTATAGCCACCAGAGATACGATAGGACAGTACAAGACAGATGTCATGCAAAAACGTATTTTATCAATTAATCCGGATGCAGAAGTCAGTGTATCACATTGTTTTTATCTACCGGATCGTTCCGCGGAATTTGACTTTACACGCTATGATTATGTGATAGATGCGGTAGATACAGTAACTGCTAAAATAGAACTGGTACTACAGGCACAGAGCGTGGGCACACCCATTATCAGCAGTATGGGAGCCGGTAATAAATTAGACCCGACGGCATTGGAGATAGCAGATATCTATCAGACCTCGGTATGCCCGTTGGCTAAAGTGATGCGGAGAGAACTTAGAAGCAGAGGCGTTACAGCACTGCGAGTGGTTTATTCCAGAGAACAGATGCACAAGAGAAGTCAAGGGATGCTGGGCAGTGTTGCATTTGTGCCTTCCGTAGCAGGTCTTATGATCGCAGGGGAAGTCATCAAAGAGATCGCTAAAATAAGGGATGATAAATCGGAAAACAGGAGTTCATGTGAAAAATAATAGGAAATCGAATCAAACAATAAAAAATATCCTCTTGCTATTGTGTATCAGTGTATTCTTAACGGGATGTACGTTGAACCGAAAGCAAGAGAATATCGACCTTGGAATGACTGCGATTCAGACATTGGATTACGAGGGTGCTCTGGCTTATTTTGAGAAAGCATTGGTCAATGGAGAAGATAAACAGTTGATATGCAGAGGTCAGGGACTTGCCTATATGGGGCTCACCCAATATGAAGAGAGCAGAGACTCTTTACTGAAAGCACTTTCTTATAATAAGCGTGGACCGGATGACCTGGCCTATGATATCAATTACTACTTAGCAACGGCTTATTATAAACTGGGAGATTATGAAGGAGCTCTTGATACCTATACGGCTATCGTGGCTCTTCGACCAAAAGAATCCGATGCCTATTATTTACGCGGCAGTGTAGAAATGGATAACGGTCAATATGATGCCGCGATTGCAGATTTTGAGAAAGCGATGGAGCTGGCACCGGATAATTATGATATTTATATCGATATCTACTTAAGCTGTGATAAAAATGGATACACACAGGTGGGACAGGACTATCTAAAAAAACTGCTGCAGACCCCTGAAATCAAGCTCAGTCAATTTGATAAAGGGCGTATCAGCTATTATTTGAAGGATTATGAGACAGCCAGAAATGCATTGGAAGAAGCCAGAAGTGAGGATAATAAGAAGGTAGATGTTATCCTGATGTTAGGGCAAACCTATGAAGCACTGGGCGATTATAATTATGCTGCTAATATTTATGCGGAATATATTAAAAAGGATGAAAAACAGCCTGAGGTGTATAATCAATTGGGGTTATGTAAACTGGTCATGAAGGATTATGATGCTGCATTAGCTGCATTTCAATCAGCCCTCAAGCTTGAAAATAATGATATCATGCAGACCTTACAGTATAATGAGATCGTTACATATGAGTATCTGAGTGATTACAAACAGGCGGCAGTTAAACTGGAGAAGTATTTAAAGTCTTATCCGGGAGATACCAAAGCACAGCGTGAATATCAATTCTTAAAGAGCAGATAAAAAAGCACAAAAAAAGAAATTATTTTTGTATATAATAACTATTGTAAAGAGAGATGAAACACTATATGTCATGTTTGCATACTGAGCAAACACAATATATAGTGTTTTTTGTATTGACTTTCAAAAGTGGGAATGATACAATAATCCCAGTGGCTCGTTTATCCCATTGTATAAACGGCAAAAGCGGTAAAGTGGTTTTAAAGGGAAGGGAGAATTTAGATGTTTAGTGTTATCAAGAGAGATGGAAGAGATGTAGAATTTAACCTCGCAAAAATTAACGATGCGATTATGAAGGCTTTTAATGCAACAGAGGTACAATATAATAATGATATTGTGGATTTGTTAGCACTTCGTGTGACGGCAGATTTTCAAAGTAAGGTAAAAGATGGCTGTATTCATGTGGAAGATATGCAGGACAGTGTTGAGAAGATACTGGAACAAGCAGGATATACAGAATCAGCGAAGGCATTTATACTCTATCGCAAACAACGTGAGAAAATGAGAAACATGAAATCTACGATTCTCGACTACAAAGATGTGGTGAATAACTATGTGAAGGTAGAGGACTGGAGAGTCAAAGAAAATTCTACTGTTACATATTCGGTCGGTGGACTTATCCTAAGTAACTCAGGAGCGGTAACAGCCAACTATTGGTTGTCTGAGATTTACGACGCAGAGATTGCAGAAGCACATCGCGATGGAGATATTCATATCCACGACTTATCCATGCTGACAGGATATTGTGCCGGATGGTCTCTCAAACAATTAATTAAAGACGGACTGGGCGGTATTAGCGGTAAGATTACTTCGGCACCTGCGAAACATCTGTCTGTATTATGCAACCAAATGGTTAATTTCCTTGGCATCATGCAGAATGAATGGGCAGGAGCACAAGCCTTTTCTTCTTTTGATACCTACCTTGCTCCTTTTGTAAAAGCAGATAATTTAAGTTACGCAGAGGTAAAGAAGAGCATTGAAGCTTTTATCTATGGCGTAAATACACCAAGCAGATGGGGAACACAGGCACCTTTTTCAAATATCACATTGGACTGGACGGTACCAAATGACCTTGCGGAGCTGCCGGTTATAGTGGGTGGTAAGGAACTTGATTTTAGATATAAAGATTGTAAAAAAGAGATGGATATGATTAATAAGGCATTCATCGAGACCATGATAGAGGGAGACGCAAATGGACGCGGATTCCAGTATCCGATTCCGACTTATTCTATTACCAAAGAATTTGACTGGTCAGACACAGAAAATAACAGACTTTTGTTTGAGATGACTTCCAAATATGGAACACCGTATTTCTCTAATTTCATTAATTCCGATATGGAGCCAAGTGATGTTCGCAGCATGTGCTGTAGGCTTCGCTTAGATCTGAGAGAACTTCGTAAGAAAACAGGCGGATTCTTTGGATCGGGAGAGAGCACAGGAAGTGTTGGTGTGGTAACGATTAATATGCCGAGAATCGCTTATCTGTCTTCTACCAAAGATGATTTCTATAAACGTTTGAACCACATGATGGATATCTGTGCACGTTCTCTTCATGTGAAGAGAGGTGTTATCTCTAAATTGTTACAGGAAGGTCTCTATCCATATACGGGTCGTTACCTCGGAAGCTTTGACAACCATTTTTCAACCATAGGATTAATCGGCATGAATGAGGTTGGACTAAATGCAAATTGGCTTCGTGCTGATATGTCAGAGAAGAAGACACAGGAATTTACCAAAGAAGTACTGAATCATATGCGTAACCGTTTGTCGGATTATCAGGAAGAATATGGAGATTTATATAATCTTGAAGCAACACCGGCAGAGAGTACAACCTATCGCCTTGCAAAACACGACAAAAAGAATTGGCCGGCGATTAAGACGGCGGGACATCCGGGTGATACACCATATTATACCAATTCGTCTCATTTACCGGTAGACTATACAGTGGATATCTTTGATGCTTTGGATATCCAGGATGACTTACAGACACTCTATACATCAGGTACGGTATTCCATGCGTTCTTAGGAGAAAAGCTGCCGGATTGGAAAGCCGCATCAAGTCTTGTGAAAGCGATTGCAAGTAATTATAAATTACCTTACTATACGCTATCACCTACCTATTCTATTTGTAAAGATCATGGATATTTGGCAGGAGAGCAGGCAGAATGCCCGATTTGCCATCAAAGAACAGAAGTGTACAGCCGTATTACGGGGTACTATAGACCGGTACAAAATTGGAACGATGGAAAATTACAAGAATATGCAAACAGGACGACTTATAACATTGCGAATTCTTCTTTGAAGCGACCTAGCACCAGTGTGGTTACACTGTCTAATTATGACAGCGATGTCACAGTACAAGTGTCAGCACCTGAAAATGTACAATATCTCTTTACGACTAAGACATGTCCAAATTGTAAGCTTGCCAAAGAGTATCTGAAAGACCAGCAGTATGTTCTGATTGATGCAGAAGAAAATATAGAACTGGCCAATCGTTATGGTATCATGCAGGCACCCACTTTAGTTGTAGTCAATGGTGATGACTATAAGAAATATGTGAATGCATCCAATATCAAGAAATATGCAGAGAATCTGGTATTGGTATAATCAGAAATCATGTAGACATTTGGCAGGCAGTGAAATTCACTACCTGCCTTTTCTTAGCAAAGATATTAGGCAAGATATGCTGATAAATATTGCTTTTCACGGTAGATTGATTTAGAATAGTAAAGATTGACGAGTGGATAGAAACCACAGATAGGAGCGGTATCGATGATTAATGAACTGGTGAAACAAATACAGAAGAAAAAAGCACCGATTGTAGTTGGATTGGATCCAATGTTAGATTATATTCCCAAACACATTCTTGAATCTGCCTATCAAGAATACGGAGAGACTTTGGAGGGAGCTGCAGAAGCAATCTGGCAATTTAATAAAGGAATCATAGATGATACTTATGACTTGATCCCGGCAGTGAAACCACAGATCGCGATGTATGAACAGTTCGGAGTACCCGGTCTGGCAGCTTTTGAGAAAACAGTAGCATATTGCCATCAGAAAGAATTACTTGTGATCGGAGATATCAAACGTGGAGATATCGGCTCCACCTCGGCGGCTTATGCCACAGGTCATCTTGGTAGAATCCAGGTAGGCAGCAAGTCATATCAGGGATTTAATGAGGACTTTGCAACGCTGAATCCATATATGGGCTCGGATGGCGTGAATCCATTTATTCAAGTGTGTAAAGAAGAAAAGAAGGGCTTATTTATCTTAGTTAAGACTTCCAATCCAAGCAGTGGTGAATTTCAAGATCAGTTGATAGATGGGAAACCACTCTATGAAATAGTCGGTGAAAAAGTGGCTGAATGGGGAAGTACTCATATGGGAGATACGTATAGCTATATAGGGGCTGTTGTAGGCGCGACCTATCCGCAGATGGGTAAAGTACTGCGTAAGATTATGCCAAAAGCTTATATTCTGGTACCGGGATATGGTGCTCAGGGAGGAAAAGGAGAAGACCTGGTATCTTATTTCAATGAAGATGGTTTGGGAGCAATCGTGAATTCCTCGAGAGGTATTATTGCGGCATACAAGCAGGCACAATATATAGCACAGGGAATGACAGATCTTAATTATGCGGATGCTTCCAGACAGGCAGTGAAAGATATGATTACAGACATTACAGGTGCATTAGACAGAAGAGCTGGGGGAAGAGAATAGATGGAACGATATAAGGAAGAATTTATTGAGTTTATGGTAGACTGCAAGGTATTAAAATTCGGAGATTTTGTAACTAAGAGTGGCAGGAAAACACCTTTTTTTGTCAATACAGGATTTTATCGAACAGGGGGGCAGCTAAAACGACTGGGTGAATATTACGCAGCTGCGATTCAAGACACCTTTGGATTAAATTTTGATGTTTTGTTTGGACCGGCTTATAAAGGCATCCCTTTAACGGTTGCCACCTCTATGGCGATCCATGATAAATACAACATTGATATCAGATATTGCTCCAATCGAAAAGAAGTCAAAGATCATGGAGATAAGGGTATCCTATTGGGCAGCCCTATTGAGGATGGAGATAAAGTGCTGATTATTGAAGATGTTACAACCGCAGGCACTTCTATCGGGGAGACGCTCCCTATTATCCGAGCACAGGGAGATGTAACTGTTTGTGGTCTGGTAGTCAGTGTAGACCGCATGGAACGTGGTCAAGGTGAAAAAAGTGCGTTACAGGAGATATCGGATGTATATGGCTTTAAGACAACAGCAATTGTAACGATGGAAGAAGTGGTAGAACATCTCTATCAAAAACCATATAAAGGAACGGTCTATATCGATGATACACTTCATGCAGCGATAGAAGCATATTATGAACAGTATGGGGTAAAATAAAAGGAGCGTGAATGTAGATGAAAGAAAAAGTATATAAGATGATGAAACATGCAGGTGCACTGAATCTAGTAGTGGGAATTCTCCTCATCGTGGTAGGAATAACGGGAGGTGTGATGCTCTTAATCAGTGGGGGACAGCTTCTGTCAGAAAAAGGTAAGATGATACTATAGCAATCTATGGAGGTTAGGTATCGTGAGTCATAAAAGAGGCTTTAAGTTTACAAATAAAAGTCAATCTGAAAAAGCAATTATGTCAACTATTCTGGGGACTATTTCGGTAGCCTCCATTTGCATTGCCCTGTTTCTGACTTTTCGGCAGAAAGGGATTGCTGAATTTAGATATGGGACTGCGGTTTTTTTAACGCTGCTGATGTCTTTTGTGGGAATAGGATTAGGCATCGCATCCAGAATGGAAAAGGACAGATTCTATTTCTTTTCTTATCTGGGAATCAGCTTCAATGCGATTGCACTAATGGCAATTAGTTTTCTCCTGTATGCGGGAGCTTATGTCGATTAAGAAGATGGGAGCAGATGTGAATCATGGAAGAACGTTATGAATTAGCATTAGGAAGAATCAGAGAAATGGTTACAGAAGAGATTGCGGCAGAACCATTTGGCACTTATTTTCGCCAAACAGCGAAATTTCTGCTCGGGATGACAGAATTATATCAAGAGATACAAACAGGACAGTTGGAGACTGATACGCTGGAAGCATTGCAAGAACGCAACCAAAGATTATATCAGGACATATTTCCTGCCGCTTATGAACAAAGTTATGCCAACCCATGCTATGCAGCTTCTTGTATGGGGATAGAATATGGACGCCTGTTTTCCTGTATCTATGCAGAGATGAGAGCACTGATTGTCTATGCTTATGAACAGAATCTGTTCGATATGACGATTCGTATGGAACTCTTTCTGGAGATATATCATGCTTTTTGCTATGACAGACAAGTAGAACAAACTCAGCCTTCCTATGAGACGATAAGGCAGATATTGTATTGGTTTGTGAGTGATTATTCAGAACCGGAATTGGAAGTAAGAATCGCAGAACAGGTAGATCCCGGTTATGATTTTGCAGTGAAGCTGATTATGGAGTCTGATTTAACAGATTATCGATATCTGTATCGATACGGAGAATATATTACAGAGAATGAGATTAAGACGGCAATCCATTTAAACGAGATGCCGGAGGAACTGATTTGTAAGATGGCAGATACTTATACAGAAGGCTATCAAAAAGGATTTGTCAATGGAAACAAAGATTTATCTGTGAAAAAAACAGTTAATATTCGATATTCGCTGGGGTTTGAGCGAATGGTAAAACAAGCAATTATTAATTTTCGCAAGATGGGTTTAGAGCCAACCATCTATCGGGCAGGGGTATCCCTCTTTACCAAACGCGGGAATGCCAAGATAGGTTACTATGGGGCGATTGCCAATAGACAATATGAATATGATCACAGAGAAGATGAGGCATTATGGCTTGATAAGACCTTTATTCATCGTAAGGCAGAGATCCTGCAGTCAGCTTATGAACAGGCCCGAGGATGGGCTTCTCTTCATGCGGGACCTGCATGTATCGAAGTGTTTGGGGAACCGCCATTTAATCCGGCTGCTCATCAGGAAGCCTGCAGCTTAACCAAGGCACAGCAGAAGTTAGCAGTAGAATATGCTTCTCAATCCGGTAATATTGTGAATACTTATATCCCGGGAGAAGAGCGAAGCTTTACGATTATTGCTTTTCCCATTCCGGCAATAGGAAAAGAGTATGAAACCATCTTTGATGAAGTGATACGCATTAATACGCTGGATGATAAGCTATATGAGCAGATACAGCAGACTATCATAGAAGTACTGGATACAGCAGTATCTGTCAAAATACAGGGAAATCACGGTAATCAGACAGACCTTACGGTTGCCTTGCATACTTTAAAGCATCCGGAACGGGAAACCATCTTTGAGAATTGTGTAGCAGATGTCAATATTCCGGTAGGCGAGGTATTTACATCCCCTTGTCTTAAAGGAACGACAGGAATACTCCATGTCAGTCATGTGTATCTCAATGAATTGGAATATAAAGACCTGACGTTGACCTTTGAAGATGGGATGATTACGAAGTATTCCTGTGCTAATTTTCCAACAGAAAAAGAAAATCAACAATATATGAAAGACAATCTTTTATGTCATCACGATACACTGCCTATGGGAGAATTTGCAATCGGAACCAATACAACGGCTTATCAGGTCGCAAGAAAATATCATATTGAGAATAAACTTCCGATTTTGATCGCAGAGAAGATGGGACCGCATTTTGCAATCGGGGATACCTGCTACTCCCACAGCGAGGAAATCAAAGTATATAATCCGACCGGAAAAGAAATCGTGGCAAAAGATAATGCTGTTTCCTTGCGACGCTTATCAGAGCATGATAAGGATACGGCATATTATAACTGCCATACAGATATTACGATTCCCTATGATGAATTACAGGCGGTTACAGCAGTGACCGGGCAAGGAGAAGCAATCCCCATCATACAAGATGGACTCTTTGTTTTAGCAGGATGCACTGCTTTGAATGAACCATTAGAAAATAACAGTTGACGAAGCTACACTATATTTGTAAACTAATAACAATAGAGAACGAGGAGGTATCAGGATTATGGCACAGGTAGGAATTGTAATGGGTAGTGATTCGGATATGCCAATTATGGCAAAAGCAGCAGATATTTTAGAAGAATTTGGCATCTCTTATGAGATGACCATTATTTCAGCACACAGAGAACCGGAGGTATTTTTTCAATATGCAAAGACCGCAGAGGATAAAGGATACAAGGTTATCATTGCTGGCGCGGGTATGGCGGCACATCTGCCCGGTATGTGTGCGGCTATTTTTCCAATGCCTGTAATTGGGATTCCGATGCATACCACTTCCCTTGGTGGCAGAGATTCCCTTTACTCAATCGTCCAGATGCCTTCCGGTATTCCGGTAGCGACCGTAGCGATTAATGGTGGTATGAATGCCGGATTGCTGGCAGCTAAGATACTGGCCACTGCGGATGATTCTTTGCTGAATCAATTAAAGCAATATTCTAAGAAGATGCAGGAGGGTGTTCAAAAAAAGGATGCCATCTTACAACAGGTGGGATATAAGCAATACATGGCTGATAAATAACAAATAACAGAACAATAGGAGAAACTAACGATGGATTATAAGAATTCAGGAGTTGATATTGAAGCAGGGTATAAATCAGTAGAATTGATGAAACGACATGTACAGGCTACGATGAGACCGGAAGTACTGGGCGGTATCGGTGGATTTTCAGGTGCATTTTCGATGGATAGCTTTAAATCTATGGAACATCCTACTTTAGTGTCAGGGACAGACGGAGTAGGAACTAAGTTAAAATTAGCGTTTCTATTAGACAAGCATGATACGATCGGTATCGACTGTGTTGCAATGTGTGTCAATGATATTGCCTGTGCCGGTGGAGAACCACTCTTTTTTCTCGATTATATCGCTTGTGGTAAGAATGAACCCGAGAAGATCGCAACGATCGTAAAAGGAGTTGCAGATGGCTGTCAGCAAGCCGGTGCAGCATTGATCGGCGGAGAGACTGCGGAGATGCCGGGGTTCTATCCGATTGAAGAATATGATTTGGCAGGATTTTCAGTTGGCGTGGTAGATGAAAAAGATTTGATCACGGGAAAACAGGTGAAAGAGAAGGATGTCCTGATCGGCATGGCATCTTCGGGAGTACATAGTAATGGCTTCTCTTTGGTAAGACAAATATTTGAGATGACAAAAGAGAGTCTGGATACCTATTATGAAGAACTGGGACAGACCTTAGGAGAATCATTACTGACACCAACCAAGATCTATGTAAAGGCACTGCGCATGGTGAAAGAAGCAGGTGTTACCATACAAGCATGCAGTCATATTACCGGTGGTGGATTCTATGAGAATATTCCAAGGATGCTTCCGGATGGTAAGAGAGCTGTTGTACATAAGGGCAGTTACGAGATTCCACCTATTTTTACATTGATGCAGAAAACAGGCGGCATAGAAGAAGATATGATGTATCAAACCTATAATATGGGACTGGGTATGATTATGGCCGTAAGACCACAAGATGCACAGGCAGCTATGCAGGCGATTACAGCAGCCGGTGAGACACCATATCTGGTTGGTGAGATCATGAATGGCGAAAAAGGAATCACATTATGCTAGATATCGTAGTCTGCATATCCGGAGGTGGAACTAATCTGCAGGCTATTATAGAAGGAATAGAGAAAGGCAGTATTCATAACACCAGGATCGTACGTGTGATTAGTAATAATAAACAGGCATATGGATTGGAACGGGCCCGTAAATATAACATTGATGCCCGTTGTGTCTCTCCGAAAGATTATGAGAGCAGGGAATCTTTTAACCGGGCACTATTAGATTGTGTCATACAGGTACAGCCGGATCTGATCGTATTGGCCGGATTTCTTGTAGCGATCCCGGCATCTATGATAGCGGCATATCGGAATCGTATTATTAATATTCATCCATCTTTGATTCCTTCTTTTTGCGGAGTAGGATATTATGGGATTAAAGTACATGAAGCAGCTTTAAAAAGAGGTGTTAAAGTAACAGGCGCTACCGTACATTATGTGGATGAGGGAACAGATACAGGACCCATTCTCTTACAGAAGGCAGTAGAAGTACAGGAAGGCGATACCCCGGAGTCATTGCAGAAACGAGTGATGGAACAGGCAGAATGGATCATCTTACCTCGGGCGATAGACCAAATAGCCAAAGGACTTGCAAAGCAGTAAGGAGATAAATGTGAAAGTATTAATTATAGGAAGTGGTGGCAGAGAGCATGCCATTGCTATGAGCGTTTTAAAAAATAAAAATGTCAGCAAAATATTTTGTGCACCGGGTAATGCAGGCATCGGCCTTATCGCTACGTGCGTTCCAATCGGAGCTATGGAATTTGATAAGATACTGGATTTTGTCAAAGAACAAGAGATTGACTTAACCATAGTGGGGATGGATGATCCATTAGTAGGAGGACTGGTAGATATCTTGGAACAGGCGGGATATCGAGTGTTTGGACCAAGGAAGAATGCGGCGATTCTGGAAGGCAGTAAAGCATTCTCCAAAGATCTTATGAAGAAATATCATATTCCGACTGCGGCATATGAGAACTTTGAACGGGCGGAAGATGCACTGGAGTATTTAGAATCAGCGACTTATCCGATTGTATTAAAGGCAGATGGCCTGGCTCTTGGCAAAGGTGTTTTAATCTGTCAGACCAAAGAGGAAGCAAAAGCGGGCGTAAAAGCTATTATGCTGGATAAACAATTTGGCACAGCCGGTAATACCTTGGTTGTGGAAGAATATATGCAAGGCAGAGAAGTCTCTGTGTTGTCTTTTGTAGATGGAAAACATATTAAACTGATGACTTCGGCACAAGACCATAAACGGGCAGGAGATGGCGACAGCGGACTCAATACCGGAGGGATGGGTACTTTTTCTCCCAGCCCTTTTTACACGAAAGAGGTAGATGAATTCTGTAAACAATATGTATATCAGACAACAGTGGACGCGATGGCAGCAGAAGGCAGACCTTTTGTGGGTATTATATTCTTTGGACTGATGCTGACAGCACAGGGACCGAAGGTGTTGGAATACAATGCGAGATTCGGAGACCCTGAGGCACAGGTAATCCTCCCTCGTATGAAAACAGATCTCATAGAAGTGATGGAAGCTTGTATTGATGGAAAGCTAGATGAGATTACACTTCAATTTGAAGAGAATGCAGCGGTATGCGTGGTGTTAGCATCCAAGGGATATCCGGTGTCTTATGAAAAAGGTTTTGTGATCCATGGACTGGAACAGATCGTGGAGAAGAAAGGATATTATGCATTTCATGCAGGTACCAAAGCAACGAAAGAAGGTATCGTTACCAATGGAGGCCGTGTGCTGGGGATCACGGCAAAAGGAGCCACCTTGCAGGAGGCAAGGAAGAATGCCTATCAGGCAGTTAAGCTGGTTTCTTTTGAGAATCAATATATGCGTCATGATATTGGACAGGCAATTGATGAAATAGAATAACATAAAAGGGAAGTGATGGTAAATGCAACGCCTTAATATTAGTATCAATACATATAACCGACCTACGGTATGTAGCAAATGTGGCGGACTTATGATATTTGCAGGGGTGGGCGAATACCATTGTGAAGAATGTAAGCATGTTGACTATGATGACTATGGTAAAGTAAGATTATACATAGAATCTCATAGAGGAGCAACAGCGGCACAGATAGAAGAAGCAATCGGGGTAGAACAGAAAGCTATCCGGCAGATGATACGTGAATCACGTTTGGAGATATCAGCAGAATCCAGGAGCTTTTTAAAATGTGATATCTGTGGACAACCCGTTAGAAGTGGTAGATACTGTCCAAAATGTGAAGCACAGTATCATAAGGAGTTAGAAGAAGAAGAACGGGAAAGACGTGCAAAATTATTAGGAAAAGGAATCGGTATGGACAAGGAAATCGGAGAAAAAGGCAGCAAACGATTCCAGCGTACGGACAGGCACCTATAGATCAAAGATAGATAAAACAAAGGACTGCAGGCGAAATCGAAAGCGGCAGATAGGAGACAGGTTAGCATGAGGATAAGAGAACAAGGGGCACAAAGTGTGTGGCAAAGAACTAAAAATACGATCCTAGGGATAGCAATTGTACTTACGTGTATGTATAGTTTCATGATTCCGGCACATGCGGAGGCAACCGGAACTGTTATTCCGGCAACCGCTAAGATTCGAGCAGAAGCAAATACCACCAGTGCAGTAGTAGGAAGTACAGCAGCCGGTAAGACGATATCGATAGCAGGAGAAGTAACGGGCGCAGATGGTCTTGTGTGGTATCAGGTATTTGTGGATGCTGCTAATAAAGGCTATATCCGTTCGGATCTGGTGACTAAGACGGGAACTGCACCACAGGTAGCGGCACCTGCACCTGCACAGCAACCGGCACCTGCACAGCAACCGGCACCTGCAGCAACAGCGGTTACAGCAGTAGACAGACAATCCGGTAAAGTATCCGGCAGCAGTGTACGTGTGAGAAAAGATGCAGCGACTTCCTCAGATCTCGTAGCCACAGTAGGACGTGGAACCGTAGTGGTAGTGACGGGAAAAGCAATGGGACAGGATGGAAAAGAATGGTACAATGTATCTTTTACCTATGATGGTAACACGATATCAGGGTTCATGCGTTCTGATTACGTGACCTTTGGAGAACTAAAAGAAGAATCCCCGGAGCCTGCAGTTACGGAAATCACAGGACAAAAAACAGATAATAAAACAGACAATAAAACAGACAATAAAACACAAACAACCGATAACACAGCAACAACCGAAGAACAAGAGGTAACGACAGAAGCGGCAACAGAAGAAGTGGCAACAGAACCTATGACAGAGGAAGCAGCAGAACCGGAAGCAGCTCCGGCACCGCAGACGCCCAGTGTCACTGTTTTGACAGCAGAAGAGACTCCACCATTGCCGGCGGGATTTAAAGAAGTTGCTGTTACACTTAATGATCAGGAAGTCAGAGCATGGAAGAATGGAGATTTCTATATCTTTTATGGTCAGTCTGCAACAGGAGATGTTGGATATTATCTGTATGATTCTATAGAAACCTCTTACCAGAGATATTTTATGACGAATACAGAAACAGCAGATAAGAAAGGCGGACTGGGGGATAATGCACTTAAAATTATACTTATTATATTAGCGGTAATTGTAGTAGCATTATTGGTTGTCGTAACACTATTAACGATTAAACTCAATGATTATAAAGAAGAAATGGATTGGGACGACGATGATGAGGAGGATGAGGAAGAAGAGGAAGAAATGGTAGCACCTCCTGTCAGAACAAAGAAAAGAATACCATCTGATGCAGAGGAACCAAGAAGACCGCGTCAACCACAGCCACGTGAAGAGGAACCAAGAAAGCGTCCACAACAACATCCACAACAGCGTCCGCAGCAACAAGAAGGAAGACGACCGCAGTCAAATGTGGGCAGCAGGAATACACCACGTAATTTTATGACGGAGGAAGACGGAAGCAGAAGACCGACCCATACGACAAAGAGTAAATATGAACCAACCTCAAGGGATTTAGATCCGGAAGATGAAGATACTTTTGTATTTATCAATCTGGATGGAGATCAGATCGATTAAAGATATGCTTGCATATCCAAGAGAAAGAAAGTGAGGATATCGTATATGGCAGTGGAAAAGACGTATGTACTACAGGATGGTATCCTTAGGGAACAAGAGGATGCACAAACAGGCAAACGCCTTTGTATTGTTTCTTTTGAGCAATTAGCATACGTAGCGCAGATACTAGGCGAAACAGAAGAAAACGTAGAACAGTGTTTGCGTTACCGAGTAGCGACTTATGCAGGACAGGAACATTTTGATTACCTGTCAGTAATGTTGCTTGATACCGATCATCTCTTGGAAGCCCCAACACAACTATGTGCATATTTTAATAAAGAGGTGCTTGTCTTTGTAACAGATGGCTGCAAGATATTAGATGCCGTCATACAGCGTTTACTGACCTCATCAGGACATTGTGAAGATTTGATGCATATTATTTATCTTTTATTGGAACGTAAAACAGAGTTTGATTATCAGTTACAGGAAGACCTGGAGGAACAGATTTCCGGATTAGAAGAAGCATTGATTACCTCTAAAAAGAATGAATGTATTGAAGAGATTATAGGACTGCGTAAACAACTTATGGCATTAAAACGTTATTATGAACAGCTTATGTTTGTGTGTGATGAGATGAGTGATAATGAGAATGGATTCTTGAGCAAGAGATGTGTACGGGCGATGCAGTCGCTGACTTCAAGAATGGAAAGACTGGAGAATGGGATTCGCAGTTTACAAGATTATGTAACACAGGTACGAGAAGCTTATCAGGCACAGGTGGATATCAAACAAAATCAAATCATGCAGGTATTCACCGTGATTACAGCTGTTTTTTTACCATTAACATTAATTGTTGGATGGTATGGGATGAATCTGAAGATGCCGGAGTTACAATGGGAATATTCTTATCCGGTCGTGATTGTTCTGAGCGTGGCCGAAGTCCTACTATTTATGATATTTTTTAAGAAAAAACACTGGTTTTAGAAGCATAGATTTTAATAGAAAGTAAAGGATTGCAATTACATGAATGGGATAGATAAACATAGCAAGGTTAAGATGATTGCCTGTGATATTGATGGTACTTTAATTCCTTATGGTAAAACACAGTTGCCACAGGAATTATTTAATCTGATTGAGCAGTTATACGAAAAAGATATTCATTTTGCAATTGCAAGTGGAAGATCACCGCAGGGCTTACAAGAATTATTTGCACCGGTTTCCGAAAAAATGTCTTTTATCTGTGGAAATGGGGCTATTTATGTGGAGCAAGGCGAGACCGTATTTACGCAGCCCTTCCAAAGACCTTATATTGATCTGATGCTGGAAGAACTTCATAAGGATCCTAATCTGGTACCTATTACCATGTGTGAGAATGGATACTATGTGCTCTGTTCCGGCACCCGAGCAGAGCAAGAAAGACAGCGTGCAGATATCTATGATGCGTTGGGAGAAACGGGAATCGAAGTGCCGGAGGCATCGAAGATTCCTATGCCTATCTGTAAATTGGGAGTCTATCAAAAGCAGATTATGACGTCACAACAGATGGAAGCATTACGACATCGTTGGTCGGGGGCAGCCTTGGTCTGTGGAGGTGGTCATTGGATGGATGTGATGGATCGACATACGAACAAAGGAACCGCTTTGGAAAGAATCCTTGCAATGCATGGATGGAATCCAAGTAATCTATTGGCATTTGGCGATAATGAGAATGATGTGGAGATGCTGCAGTTGGCGAAGTATGGTTATGTTGTTTCTAATGGCACCAAGGAAGCAAAGCGGGCAGCAGCTTATGAATGTGATGAGGTAATAGATATCCTACAGCAATTATTATAACAGTATCATAGAAACTCAGAGCATATTTGAGGTATAAAATCATATACTAACATAGAGACAATGTCTCTATTCCCTATGTAATAGGAACCAAAAGAGGAGTTAGAATATGGTAGAGAATCATGATATGCCTTTGGGATTTACGATGAATCTGGCACAAAATATGACGGCTATCGGTCAGTTTGCAGGATTAAGTACTAAGGAAAAAGAACAAGCAGCACATAGAGCACAGAGCATACAGACACAGGAAGAGATGAAATTATATGTGGACAGTATCGCAAAAAGTACATGGACACGATAATTATTTTGCCAATGAATGAGGCAGGAAATGGTACAGGATGACAAATGGGATTATTGGATACACTGAATGAGAGACAAAGAGAAGCGGTGGAACAGACGGAAGGCCCGGTACTGATCTTAGCAGGTGCGGGCAGTGGCAAGACAAAAGCACTGACCACCAGAATCGCTTATATGATAGAACATTGTGGAGTAGATCCATGGAACATCTGCGCGATTACTTTTACCAATAAGGCAGCAGGTGAGATGCGGGAACGGGTTAATCGTAATGTAGGGATGGGATCTGAAAGCATCTGGGTATCAACATTTCATTCTACTTGTGTAAGAATATTGAGAAGATATGTAGATCGATTGGGATTTGATAATAACTTTACCATCTATGATTCGGATGATCAAAAGACCGTGATTCGTGAGATTTGCAAACGCTTACAGATTGATACCAAACAATTAAAAGAACGTACCATTATGGGCGCTATTTCTTCTGCTAAAGATGAATTGATTTCGCCACTTGCTTTTCGGATGAATACAATGGGAGATTATAATCAACAGAGGATCTCCAAAGTCTATGATGAATATCAAGCAGCACTTCGTAAGAACAATGCGATGGATTTTGATGATTTGATTATGAAAACGGTGGAATTATTTAAGGCCAGTCCGGAAGTCTTGGAATCCTATCAAGAAAAATTTCGTTATATCATGGTGGATGAATATCAGGATACCAATACAGCTCAATTTGAATTAATCCGATTGCTGGCATCTAAGTATCGTAATCTGTGTGTAGTAGGAGATGATGACCAATCTATCTATAAGTTCAGAGGTGCTAATATTCGCAATATATTAGATTTTGAGAAAGTATATGCGGATGCCAAAGTCATCAAATTAGAACAGAATTATCGTTCTACGCAGAACGTTCTGGATGCAGCCAATGCAGTGATTCATAATAATGTTGGACGTAAGGACAAGTCTTTGTGGACAAATAAAGGAGAAGGTTCTAAGATCCATTACAGACAGTTTGATAATGCCTACGAAGAGGCGGAGTTCATAGCAGATGATATCGTGCAGAAGAAGAGTCTCAAAGCAATCGATTATGGTGATTGTGCGATTCTTTATCGAACCAATGCACAAGCCAGATTATTGGAAGAAAGATTTGTGGTAGATGGGATCCCCTATGACGTAGTTGGTGGCACCAATTTCTACGCACGGAAAGAGATTAAAGATCTGTTGGCATATCTTAAGACGATTGAGAATGGCAGAGACGATGTGGCAGTGAAACGTATCATCAATATCCCGAGAAGAGGAATCGGAGCAACTACGATTGATCGGGTGCAGGAATACGCAACGCAGCGTAATATCAGTTTTTATGATGCACTCAGAGAAGCAGAACAGATTATGACTATCGGAAAGAGTGCTACGAAGCTTCAACCTTTTGTAACCATGATCCAGGTGTTTCGGAGCAAATTAGATTATATCAGTTTAACAACACTCATTCATGATGTCATAGAGACTACAGGATATGTGGCATCTCTGGAAGCGATGGATGAGGAAGAAGCAGCAGACCGTATTGAGAATATAGAAGAATTTATCAATAAAATCGTTAGCTATGATGAAGCACATGATCACCCCACCCTGGGAGAATTCTTAGAAGAAGTAGCGTTGGTTGCAGGGATTGATAATGTAGATGAGGATGATAATAAAGTTTTATTGATGACATTACATAGTGCCAAAGGGTTGGAATTTCCACATGTTTATATGGCAGGTATGGAAGACGGTATCTTTCCAAGCTATATGACGATTGCATCGGAAGACAGCATGGAACTCGAAGAGGAAAGACGCCTGGCTTATGTGGGTATCACCAGAGCTCAAGAGGACCTAACCATTACCTATGCCAGACAGCGCATGATACATGGTGAAACACAATACAATGCAGTCAGTCGATTTGTGGCTGAGATTCCCCCGGAATTATTAGAAGGTAATAAACCAAAGACATCCTCTAAACGCAGAGTTGAGGTATCGGAAGAATCGCCATGGGAAGAATCACCATGGGATGAATCACCAAGGGATGAAGCACCTATGGGATTGACAGGGGCAGGTATCTCGGGAAGTGTTTTTTTTGCCGCGAGACCAAAAGCGGTTGTGAAAAAAAAGGAAACGTTAGCAGAAAACAGACCCTATATCGCAAAAGGACTGGGAAGCCTAAGCGGAATCCAAAAAGGAATGCCGGTGGAACTTACAAAACCGGACTATGAGGTGGGTGACAGGGTATCTCATATAAAATACGGAGAAGGAACGGTCACACAACTGGAAATAGCACCCAGAGATTATAAAGTAACGATTGATTTTGATGGAGCAGGAACCAAAATCATGTTTGCGACTTTTGCAAAATTAAAAATGGTCTAGTAAAAAATGTTAAAAAGTGGTATATTAGATATATCAGTTATGTACATACTATAGATACGTGCAACAGATTCTAAGGAGGTCTCATGATGCAGAAAATGGATGAAGTGTTGAATATGATAAAGAACAATAATTTGCTCGGTAAGAAAGAAGAAATCAAAGAAGAGAAAAAAAGCAATACCCTGTTATGGGTGTTTGCTATTATAGGTGTCATCGCTGCAATTGCAGGGATTGCTTATGCTTTATATCGTTACTTTACACCGGATTATCTAGAAGATTTTGAAGACGATTTTGAAGATGATTTTGAGGATGATTTCTTTGAAGAGGAAGAAGAGGATCAGGTAGATGCATCCAAAAAAGATGTGGCGGATCAGGTATCTGATCATAAAACCGCAGAGGATAAGATTACAAAGTAGTATGTTGCAACTAAGCAATAGGGCTATATCGATGACAGAGGCAATACAATGGTAAATAAGCGGGATACCTACGAGTTGAATATTCAACGCAGGTATCCTGTTTTTGTAGCAATAACAGAGTGCACAAGCTTCGGAAAAAGGAGTAAATATACAATGAAAAAAGGGCAGATACTGGAAGGAATCGTGGAGAGCGTAGAATTCCCCAACAAGGGAATCGTTACGGTTATAACAGAAGAGGGAAGCAAATCAGTGGTCGTCAAGAATTGTTTCACAGGTCAAAAAATCTCTCTTATGATTCATAAGATAAAAAGAGGAAGTGCGGAAGGCCGCCTGCTTCAGGTCTTGGAAAAGTCTCCAATTGAGATTGATAGTCCTTGTCCTCATTTTGGAGAATGTGGTGGCTGTACTTATCAGAATCTACCTTATGAAGAGCAATTACACCTCAAGCAATTACAGGTTCGCACCTTATTGGAGCCAATCATACAGGGGAGCTGGGATACTGTCTATGATGGCATCAAGGGAAGTCCGCAACAGTTTGGGTATCGCAATAAGATGGAGTTCTCCTTTGGAGATGAATATAAGGATGGACCTTTAAGTCTGGGGATGCACAAGCGAGGTAGCTTCTATGATGTCGTTAATGTATCGCAATGCCAGATCGTCGATGCGGATTATCGTGCGATTCTGGCAGAAGTACTTACCTACTGTAAAGAGCAAAATGCGAACTTCTATCATCGTATCCATCATAACGGATATTTAAGACATCTCCTTGTGCGTAAGGCGCAGAGAACAGGTGAGATCTTGATCGCACTGGTTACATCCACACAGGATGAGATCGAGTTGACCACTTTAGCAGACAGACTATTGGCATTACAGGAACGTGATGGATTTCAGGGAACGATAGTCGGTATCCTCCATACCAAGAATGATTCCGTTGCGGATGTGATACAAAATGATGCGACAGATATTCTGTATGGACGTGATTATTTCTATGAAGAATTATTGGGGCTGCGTTTTAAGATATCCCAGTTCTCTTTTTTTCAGACCAATAGTCTGGGAGCAGAGGTGTTATATGAGACTGCAAGGGAATATATCGGACAGCTGGGGAGAGATGTGTCGGTATTTGATCTCTACAGTGGCACTGGGACAATCGCTCAGATATTGGCACCCATTGCCAAGAAAGTAATCGGTGTGGAGATCGTCGCAGAAGCAGTGGAGAGTGCAAAAGAGAATGCCAAGTTAAATGGTCTGACTAATTGTACTTTCATAGCGGGCGATGTCCTAAAAGCATTAGATGAAATAACGGATATTCCGAATCTTATCGTATTGGATCCACCTCGCGATGGTATCCATCCGGGGGCATTATCTAAGATATGTGATTATGCGGCACCACGGATCTTATATATATCCTGTAAACCAACTTCGTTGGCGAGAGACCTGGTCATCTTGCAGGAGAGGGGATATGCGGTAGAGAGAGTCGGGTGTGTAGATATGTTTCCGGGGAGTGTACACGTGGAGTGCGTTTGCTTGCTGGAACGCACATAATTATTGTAAATAAATGGAAATCAAAACCGTTCAGGTGTGTTTGGTAAAAAGATAACGGTTTGCGAGGATAAGTTTACGGTTGAGTTCAAATCTGGCACCAGTGTGAATGTGGATAGATAAGAGGTTATATTGATTAGCACCT
>JAVVVE010000027.1:0-30099 GCA_036652815.1 Lachnospiraceae bacterium | reverse complement strand
CTCCCGCGGAATCAAGGTTTAAACAATAAAACAGGTAGTGAAACTTGACACTACCGTGACGAAGGGGAAGGTGCGAGAATGAGAGAACTAACATTAACACAACGGTTTGCCTTGATTGGATTGAATGCACAGGATAGTCTTCATATGTCTATGGCGAAGAAAATGACATTGCGAGCTATAGCAGCAGCAACCATTTTGGAGGGATATATGACGGGTTCCCTTATAATAGAAGAAGAGTATATTGTTTTGAGCCGTCCTCTACTGCAGGACAAGGGGATGCCGTTGTATCAAGAGACGGTTATAAAGGCAATTTTGCAAGGACAGGATCGAAAAAATATGTTATTTTGCACGGCATTAAAAAAGGCTGCAAGGATAAGAGGGACGATCAAGAAAAGATTAGAAAAGCAGGTGTCTGATTCGCTGACAGGGGAGAAACTGCTGGAGGAAGTCCCTAATCTCCTGGGGTGTGATATGGCCTATATTACAGCAGGAGTAGATCTGAGAGAATATCGCAGTGATATGGAAGAGTATACAAGGCAGTGCGAGATGATACGTGCAGAAGTGTTGGAAGAGGGTGAGCTGACGGAAGATATGATCGCACTGTTATGGCTTTTGCGGGAGAGCGGTTGTATGCATGATATCTTTTCGGACAGTGAATTGCCAACAGTATCTTCTCGCATAGAAGAGGCATGTCGGCAGCAACGTTTTGCCGAGCGGTTGTTTGGGCTCCAAATATACAAGACGTTAGAAAGTGTCGCCAAGCAATTTGTGCAATTAAAACATCGTGCGATGGGAACGGCGACAGGAACGGGGATTAATTTCATTTACCCGATTTTCGACCGCACACAATCTGTTTTCATTGATACGGAAGCGTGGTTTGAGAAGCCGGAGCAGAGACTGGCAGACCTAGAAACCAGGCTGACCAGCAGAGGGCATGCGTATACAGTGATTAGTGGGATCAATGCACCGATTCTCAAGATAGATAATATCTGTTATCAGGCGATTCCGGAAGCAGTCATCTGTTCCAGAGTGCCGATTCAAGGAGTGCGGCTTCGTAAATATTATGTCTAACTGATTAGCACTGTATCGTTACTAATCACAGAGATAAGAGAATGGAAAGGGGACGAGAATATGTCAAGACAACGTTCCATGGAAAAGATTATGGCGTCCGAACAGGTAACGATTGGGGAGCTGGTTCGCCTGACGGGGAGCCGATACAGTACTTTAAAATTCTACGTGGAAGAAGGCATGCTTCCTTTTGTGCAGGAAGAAGAAAATCTGACCAGACGCTTTATGCGGGAACAGGCGATAGAACGCATCGCGCAGATTAAGGAGCTGAAGTCTGCAGGACTAAGTATTTCGGAGATAAAAGCATCGAAAAAGTATTGACGTGCTATGCACCGTGTGGTATAGTTGTTGTGCGAGATGAGAAATAGGTCTTTTTTTTATGCTCTAAAAAAAGGAAGTCCAGGCATAACGCACGAGTTAATCAAAGACAGAGAATATGCACGTGGAGGTGGAATTATGCGTACAAAGATGACTTTAGCATGTACAGAGTGTAAACAACGTAACTACAATATGACCAAAGATAAAAAGACCCATCCGGACAGAATGGAAACAAAAAAATATTGTAGATTTTGTAAGACTCACACATTACACAAAGAAACTAAATAATTCAGCACCGGGAGGACAATTATGGGAGATTCTGGAAACACAGGAAACGTACCTAAAATTAAATTCTTTGACGGCGTAAAAGCTGAATTCAAGAAGATTTCTTGGCCTGACAAACAATCACTTTTGAAACAATCTATCGCAGTAGTGAGCGTATCGGTTGTCTTGGGACTGATTATCACTTTATTTGATACGTTCATTAAATATGGTGTTAACATCTTAACGATGTAAGTGAGGGTGATTGCATGGAAGACACAAATTGGTATGTAGTGCATACCTATTCAGGGTATGAGAATAAGGTAAAGGCAAATATCGATAAGACGATCGAGAATAGGCATTTAGAAGAAGAGATTCTTGAAGTGAGAGTCCCGATGCAGGATGTCATTGAGATGAAGAACGGCGCCAGAAAGACCGTTCAGAAAAAACTATTTCCGGGTTATGTTTTGATCAATATGATTATGAACGATGATACTTGGTATGTAGTTCGCAACACAAGAGGCGTTACAGGCTTTGTTGGCCCCGGCAGTAAACCGGTTCCGCTTACAGAAGCTGAGATGAAACCACTTGGTATTAGAATGGAACATGTATCGGTCGACTTCGTAGAAGGAGATACGATTGCTGTTGTAGCCGGTGTATGGAAAGATACAGTTGGCGTAGTCCAGAGATTAGACTATGGTAAACAAACCGCTACTATTAATGTAGAACTATTCGGTAGGGAAACTCCTGTCGAGATTAGTTTTGCAGAAGTTCGTAAGATGTAATCAGATGTTTAGGAGGTGCCGACAATGGCAAAAAAAGTAGAAGGATATATTAAATTGCAGATTCCTGCAGGCAAGGCAACACCTGCACCACCGGTTGGTCCAGCACTTGGACAACATGGTGTCAATATTGTTGAATTTACCAAACAATTCAACGCACAGACGGCAGACAAAGGGGATGTATTGATTCCGGTTGTTATTACCGTGTACGCAGACAGAAGCTTTAGCTTCGTAACCAAGACTCCACCGGCTGCAGTACTTCTTAAGAAGGCTTGCAACTTAAAGTCCGGTTCCGCAGTACCGAACAAGACCAAAGTAGCTACTATTTCAAAAGTTAAATTACAGGAGATAGCAGAGACTAAGATGGCAGATTTGAATGCGGCGACAATAGAAGCAGCGATGAGTATGGTTGCGGGTACCGCAAGAAGTATGGGCATTACAGTAGAAGAGTAAATCATAAACGTGGGAGGTATATGTAAGCGGTATACCGACTAACTACCACAGGAGGTATGTAAAATGAAACATGGTAAGAAATACAAAGAGGTTGCCAAATTAGTTGACAACACAACACAGTACGACATGGACGAGGCAGTGGCATTGGTTAAAAAGACAGCAACTGCTAAATTCGATGAAACCATTGAACTTCACATTAGAACAGGATGTGATGGACGTCATGCAGAACAACAGATTCGTGGAGCAGTAGTATTACCTAACGGAACCGGTAAAAAAGTTAGAGTATTGGTATTTGCCAAAGGCGATAAAGTGGCAGAAGCACAAGCTGCAGGAGCAGATTTTGTGGGTGGCGACGAGCTGATTCCTAAGATTCAAAATGAAGGATGGTTAGACTTTGATGTTGTGGTTGCTACACCGGATATGATGGGTGTCGTAGGACGTCTTGGTAAAGTATTGGGGCCAAAAGGATTAATGCCTAATCCAAAAGCCGGTACAGTTACGATGGATGTGACTAAGGCTATTCAAGATATTAAAGCAGGTAAGATTGAATATAGATTGGATAAGACTAATATTATCCATGTGACCGTAGGAAAAGCTTCTTTTACAGAAGACAAACTAAAGGAGAACTTAAAAGCTTTAATGGATGCAATCCAAAAAGCAAAACCAAGCTCTTTAAAAGGTCAATATTTAAGAAGTATTACACTTTCTTCCACTATGGGACCTGGTGTAAAAATTAGCACAGCTAAATATTAGAATCATAAGATTCTTTTGGAAAAGTCGTAGGATGTTACTGCCTGCGACTTTTTTATTGTACCAAAGTATGCTATAATACAAAACATGAAAATAAAACAAAGTAAAACTAAAAAAACAAACCTTTTCAAGGTATTTGCAGTATCTCTAACCAGCGTCTTGCTACTGGGAGGGATTGCTTTTACGGCATATTATATGATGGATAAGGGCTGTGTCACACAGACAGAGACAATCGTACTGGATGGCGTGCAGACAGAGCCTCTATTACCATTGTCTGTGAGCAGTAATGTATCGGTCAAAGAAGATACAAGCAAATATGGTGCAGTACTGACTGATGCCGAGCGGATGAAAACAGACCATATCTATGCAAAGACGAGCAAAGTGCCGGGTCAAACGCTGCTGGCATTTGGTGGTGATGTGATGTTTGATGATTCTTACAGCATTATGAATAGCTATCACGCGCAGGGGGATGATATTAAGAACTGCATCGGAGATACTCTTTTGCAGGAGATGCAGGCAGCAGATATTTTGATGTTAAATAATGAATGTACCTTTACAACGAGAGGTGAACCAACACCAAATAAACAATATACATTTCGTGCAAAACCGGAATACACAGCTATTTTACAGGATATGGGAGTTGATTTGGTTTCGATTGCTAATAATCATGTATATGACTACGGTGAGATTTCTCTGCTAGATACACTGACTGCTTTGGATGGAGCTGATATCAGACATGTGGGTGCGGGTACTAATCTGTCAGAGGCGAGACAACCGATTTATTATATCATAAATGATCGAAAGATTGCTTTTGTATCAGCCACACAGATTGAACGGCTTCCTAATCCGGATACTGTAGGGGCTACAAAGCAGAGTGCCGGGGTATTTCGGTGTTTGGATCCGAACATGCTGTGCGAGACTCTTAGAGAGGCGAAAAGTAAGAGCGATTATGTAGTGCTATATATTCACTGGGGTACAGAAAATGTAACGGAGATTGACTGGGCACAAAGGGACCATTCGGCTTTATATGCAGAAGCAGGAGCAGATGTGATTATAGGAGACCATCCACATTGTTTGCAGGGGATTACTTATATAGGGGATACACCGGTTATTTATAGCGTAGGTAACTTTTGGTTTAATTCAAGAACGATTGATACGGGACTATTTACGATTACACTAGATGAAAAAGGTACTGCTACCTACCGTTTTGTACCATGCATCCAGAGCTCTTGTAGGACTTCCTTGCTGCAAGGTGCTGAAAAAGAGAGAGTGCTTCAGCATATGCGGGAGTTATCTCCGGGAGTTCTGATAGGGGACGATGGAACGATTTCCACCGGAACGATTTCCGATGGAACGATTTCCTAATTATCATCTTGACAGGTACGAAAAGATGTGGTATTTTTAATAAGTCGTTATGACAATGCCGAAGACAGTAGGTGTTAAGAGATTACTCTTGACGTAAGGATATCGCCTACCGAGGAGAGAAAGAGTTTATTTTGAATGACTTTTAACCTTCTTGTGAGCAGGAAGGTTTTTTATTTGCTCTAACTCAGCCCGGCAACAAGAATCTATAAGGAGGTAAGAAAATGGCAAAAGTAGAATTAAAACAACCGATTGTCGATGAGATTTCAGCTTGCATTAAAGATGCACAATCAGTTGTGCTGGTTGACTATCGTGGATTGAGTGTGGAACAGGACACAAAGCTTCGTAAAGAACTTCGCGATGCAGGTGTTACTTACAAGGTATACAAGAATACCATGATGAATTTCGCATTCAAAGGAACCGATTATGAAGCGTTGTCACCTTATTTAGAAGGACCCAGTGCAGCAGCTATCTCAACAACGGATGCAACAGCACCGGCTAGGATCATTTGTAAGTTCGCTAAGACAGCACAGGCACTTGAAGTAAAAGGTGGTGTGGTAGAAGGCATTGCATATGATGCAAAAGGGATCGCAACGATTGCAACCATTCCGTCAAGAGAAGAATTGTTATCTAAATTCTTGGGAAGCATTCAGTCACCGATTACTAACTTCGCACGTGTTATGAATCAGTTGGCAGAAAAAGGCGGCGCAGCAGGCGAAGCAGCATCTGTAGCAGAAGAAGCAGCACCGGAAGTTGAAGCAGCACCTGTAGCAGAAGAAGCAGCACCGGAAGTTGAAGCAGCACCTGCAGTAGAAGAAGCATAAGATAGTAGCAACCAGATTATAGGTATGACAAGGAATTGCATACTTAACATTAAACGGAGGTAATAAAAATGGCAAAATTAGCAGCGAAAGACATTATTGATGCGATTAAAGAATTAACAGTATTAGAATTAAACGATCTTGTAAAAGCATGTGAAGAAGAATTTGGCGTATCCGCAGCAGCAGGTGTTGTTGTAGCAGCAGCAGGTGGAGAAGCAGCAGCAGAAGAAGAGAAAACAGAGTTCGACGTTGAGTTAACAGAAGTTGGACCAAATAAGATTAAAGTCATCAAAGTGGTTCGTGAAGCAACAGGACTTGGCTTGAAAGAAGCAAAAGACTTAGTTGATTCAGCTCCTAAGAATGTAAAAGATGCAGCATCAAAAGCAGAAGCTGACGAAATCAAAGCAAAATTAGAAGCAGAAGGCGCTAAAGTTACTTTGAAATAAGCAATCAAAACATATTGTCATAACCCCCACTATCACAATGATATGATAGTGGGGATTTTTGTATTTTGCATTTCAGGTAAAAATACTGCTTGACGCGTATATTGCGTTGTGCTATAGTGGATGGTGCACTATTGTGGTGTGATAGGCTTATTTTTATGCACAAATTTATGTGTATAAAAGCTTTAAAATCATAAAGAACGGGGTGAAATGTCAATGGAAAAGAACAGAATACGTCCGGTTGCTACAGGCAAAAGTATGCGTATGAGTTATTCACGACAAAAAGAGGTCTTGAAAATGCCTAACCTAATAGAAGTCCAGAAGGATTCCTATAACTGGTTTTTAAAAGATGGCTTAAAAGAGGTATTTGCTGATATCTCTCCAATTTCGGATTATAGCGGTCATATGAGCTTAGAATTCGTCGACTTTGAATTGTGTGAAAACGAGGTCAAATACTCTATTGAGAAGTGTAAGGAAAGAGATGCGACCTATGCAGCTCCACTGAAAGTCAAAGTTCGTCTATATAATAAAGAAAAAGAAGAAATCAGTGAACATGAGATTTTCATGGGCGATCTTCCACTTATGACAGAGACGGGTACATTCGTTATTAATGGTGCGGAACGAGTTATAGTTAGCCAGTTGGTACGTTCTCCGGGTATCTACTATGCAACCAGCCATGATAAGATAGGCAAAAAATTATATTCCTCAACTGTGATTCCTAATCGTGGAGCATGGTTAGAATATGAGACAGATTCCAATGATATTTTTTACGTACGAGTAGATAGAACCAGAAAAGTACCGATTACAGTGTTGATTAGAGCATTGGGTGTTGGTACCAATGATGAGATAAGAGAATTATTTGGGGAAGAACCTAAGATTGAGGCCAGCTTTGGTAAAGATATTTCTACTAATTACCAGGAAGGTCTATTAGAGTTGTATAAGAAGATTCGTCCGGGCGAGCCGTTGAGCATCGAAAGCGCAGAGAGCTTGATTACCTCTATGTTTTTTGATCCAAGAAGATATGATCTGGCAAAAGTCGGCAGATATAAATTCAACAAAAAGTTAGCATTTAAAAATAGAATCAAAAAACACATTTTAGCAGAAGATGTGGTAGATCAATACGGTGAGATCCTTGCTTCGGCAGGGGATATTGTTACGCGTGAGATGGCAGATGCCATACAGAATGCGGCAGTGCCATATGTGATGATTCAGACGGAAGAGCGTAATGTTAAAGTGCTGTCTAATATGATGGTTGACATTCAGAGCTTTGTGGATTGTAATCCCAAAGAACTGGGCATTACAGAATTAGTATATTATCCGGTTTTGCAGCAGATATTGGAAGAGTATAAGGACAATGCGGAAGGACTTGCAGAAGCAATCCAAAAGAATGTACATGAATTGATTCCAAAGCACGTGACGAAAGAAGATATCTTAGCTTCTATTAATTATAATATACATCTGGAGTATGAGATTGGTAATGTGGATGATATTGATCATTTAGGCAATCGACGTATCAGAGCCGTTGGCGAATTGCTACAGAACCAGTATAGAATAGGTCTGTCACGTTTGGAACGTGTGGTTCGGGAACGTATGACTACACATGATGCGGAAGAAGTATCACCGCAGGTATTGATTAATATCAAACCGGTGCAGGCAGCGATTAAAGAGTTCTTTGGTTCTTCACAGCTGTCACAGTTCATGGATCAGAATAATCCATTGGGTGAATTAACACATAAGAGACGTTTATCAGCTTTAGGCCCAGGTGGTCTGAGCAGAGATAGAGCAGGATTTGAGGTTCGAGATGTTCATTATTCCCATTATGGCAGAATGTGTCCTATTGAAACACCGGAAGGTCCTAATATTGGACTGATTAACTCACTTGCTACCTATGCTAGAATTAATGAATATGGATTTATAGAAGCACCATACCGTACGATTGATAAAACGGATCCTGCAAATCCGCGCGTTACGGAAGATGTTGTATATATGACTGCAGATGAAGAAGACAATTATCATGTTGCACAGGCAAATGAAGCTTTGGATGAAGTGGGTCATTTTGTGAAGAATTCCGTATCAGGTCGTTACAGAGAAGAAACGCAGGAATATCCAAAAGATATGTTTGATTATATGGATGTATCTCCAAAGATGGTGTTTTCAGTAGCAACAGCACTGATTCCGTTCTTAGAGAATGATGATGCTAATCGTGCCTTAATGGGTTCTAACATGCAGCGACAGGCAGTACCTTTGTTGTTCACAGAAGCACCTGTAGTCGGCACCGGTATGGAGACTAAGGCAGCAGTTGACTCGGGCGTATGTACCATAGCCAAAAAAGCAGGTACGGTAGAATATGCAGCTTCTGATTTGATTACGATTGCTTATGATGATGGAGAAAAAGAAGATTTTCGTCTCATTAAGTTCTCCAGAAGTAACCAGAGTAACTGTTATAATCAAAAGACGATTGTATTTAAAGGAGAGCATGTAGAAGCAGGTCAGGTAATCGCAGATGGTCCGTCTACCGCAGATGGAGAATTAGCACTTGGTAAGAACCCATTAATCGGATTTATGACATGGGAAGGTTATAATTATGAAGATGCCGTTCTGTTAAGCGAGCGCCTGGTTCAGGATGATGTATATACCTCGGTTCATATTGAGGAATACGAAGCAGAAGCAAGAGATACCAAATTAGGGCCGGAAGAGATTACCAGAGATGTTCCGGGTGTCGGAGATGAGGCTTTAAAAGATCTTGATGACAGAGGTATTATCCGTATTGGAGCAGAGGTTCGTGCAGGAGATATCCTGGTGGGTAAAGTAACACCGAAGGGCGAGACAGAGCTGACTGCAGAAGAACGATTACTGCGTGCTATATTTGGAGAAAAAGCAAGAGAAGTAAGAGATACTTCGTTAAAGGTTCCACATGGCGAGTATGGTATTATTGTAGACGCCAAAGTATTCACGAGAGAGAACGGAGATGAATTATCACCGGGTGTTAATCAGGCAGTTGTTATCTATATTGCACAGAAGAGAAAGATATCTGTTGGTGATAAGATGGCAGGCCGTCATGGTAACAAAGGTGTTGTTTCGCGTGTACTTCCGGTTGAAGATATGCCATATTTACCGAATGGCAGACCACTTGACATTGTATTGAATCCATTAGGTGTACCTTCTCGTATGAACATCGGACAGGTACTTGAGATCCATCTTTCACTGGCATCTAAGGCATTGGGCTTTAATATTGCAACACCGGTATTTGACGGCGCCAATGAGATCGATATCATGGATACATTAGACTTGGCCAATGATTATGTCAACTTAGACTGGGATGAATTTGAGAAAAAACATAAAGAAGAATTACTTCCGGAAGTAATGCAATATCTTTCGGATAACAGGGATCACAGAGAAGTATGGAAAGGTGTTCCTATTTCCAGAGATGGTAAAGTAAGACTTAGAGATGGCAGAACAGGTGAATATTTTGACAGTTCAGTTACGATAGGACATATGCACTACCTCAAACTGCATCATCTGGTAGATGATAAGATACATGCTCGTTCCACAGGACCTTACTCTTTGGTAACACAGCAGCCGTTGGGTGGTAAAGCTCAATTCGGTGGACAGAGATTCGGCGAGATGGAAGTATGGGCACTGGAAGCTTATGGTGCTGCTTATACTTTACAGGAGATATTAACCGTTAAGTCGGATGATGTTATTGGTCGTGTTAAGACTTATGAAGCGATTATTAAGGGAGAAAATATTCCGGAACCGGGAATCCCTGAATCTTTCAAAGTATTATTGAAAGAATTACAATCATTGGGTCTTGATGTGAAAGTTCTTCGAGAAGATAGAACAGAGGTTGAGATTACAGAGAGTATTGATTACGGAGAGACTGACTATCGTTACGAGATAGAGGGCGATTCGGGCAACCAGGCGCATGATGACAGAGCACTTGGCGCAATGGGATATCAGAAGCAAGAATTCGACCATGTTACAGGCGAATTGGTAGCTGCAGAGGACGAAGAATTGGAAGATGCAGACCTTGAAGAAGAGCCGGATGCAGAGCTTGATTCTGTTGAAGAATAGAGAATCGGAAGGAGTGCCACACATGCCAGAAACAAACAATGAAGTATATCAACCTATGACCTTTGATGCAATCAAGATTGGATTAGCATCTCCGGAGAAAATCAGAGAATGGTCTAGAGGCGAGGTTACCAAGCCGGAGACTATCAATTACAGAACCTTAAAACCAGAGAAAGATGGTTTGTTCTGTGAGAAAATATTCGGGCCTAGCAAGGACTGGGAATGTCATTGCGGAAAATATAAGAAGATTAGATACAAAGGTGTTATCTGTGACCGCTGCGGTGTCGAAGTTACCAAAGCAAATGTACGAAGAGAACGCATGGGTCATATTGAACTTGCTGCACCGGTGTCCCATATATGGTATTTTAAGGGGATTCCGAGTAGAATGGGACTCATTCTGGATATCTCTCCAAGAATATTGGAAAAGGTATTGTACTTTGCATCTTATATTGTATTGGATGAGGGTATTACAGATCTGCAATATAAACAAGTACTAACAGAGAAAGAATACCAGGATGCAAAAGAAACCTGGGGTAATAAATTTCGCGTAGGTATGGGTGCAGAAGCGGTTAAAGAATTATTACAAGCAATCAAATTGGACAAAGAGGGTGTTGAATTAAAAGAAGCATTACAAGATGCTTCCGGACAGAAAAGAGCCCGAATTATCAAACGCTTAGAAGTGATTGAAGCATTTAGAGAATCAGGCAATAAGCCGGAATGGATGATTGTAGATGTTGTACCTGTAATCCCACCGGATCTGCGTCCTATGGTACAGCTCGATGGTGGACGTTTTGCCACTTCTGATTTGAATGATTTATACAGAAGGATCATCAACCGTAATAACCGTTTAAAGAGATTGCTGGAATTAGGAGCACCGGATATTATTGTTCGTAATGAGAAGAGAATGTTACAGGAAGCAGTCGATGCTTTGATTGATAATGGTCGTCGAGGACGTCCGGTTACAGGCCCGGGCAATAGAGCACTTAAATCTTTGTCAGACATGTTAAAAGGTAAATCAGGTCGTTTCCGTCAAAACTTACTGGGTAAACGTGTTGATTATTCAGGTCGTTCTGTTATCGTAGTCGGACCGGAGCTGAAGATATATCAGTGTGGTCTTCCGAAAGAGATGGCAATTGAATTATTTAAACCTTTTGTTATGAAAGAACTGGTAGCCAGAGGTATCTCACAGAATATTAAGAATGCTAAAAAATTAGTAGAAAGACTGGATACACAAGTTTGGGATGTGCTGGAAGAAGTTATTAAAGAACACCCGGTTATGCTTAACCGTGCACCTACGCTTCATAGACTTGGTATTCAGGCATTTGAACCTATATTAGTAGAAGGTAAAGCCATTAAACTTCACCCATTGGTATGTACTGCATATAATGCCGATTTTGATGGAGATCAGATGGCAGTTCATCTTCCATTATCGGTAGAAGCTCAGGCAGAGTGTCGTTTCTTACTACTCTCTCCAAACAATCTATTGAAACCGTCAGATGGTGGACCGGTGGCTGTTCCTTCACAGGATATGGTTCTCGGTATCTATTACCTGACACAAGAGAGACCGGGAGCATTGGGCGAAGGCAAGAGCTTCAAAAGTGTCAATGAAGCGATATTGGCATATGAGAATCAAGCAGTTACCTTGCATTCCCGAGTAACGGTCAGAATAAGCAAGACTTTGCCGGATGGTACCATTGTGACAGGTAGCGTAGAGTCTACGGTTGGACGTTTTATCTTTAATGAGATTATGCCACAAGATTTGGGCTTTGTAGATAGAAGTCAGCCGGAAAATCTTCTCAAACTGGAAGTGGATTTTCATGTTGCCAAGAAGGGATTAAAACAGATCCTTGAGAAGGTTATTAATACGCATGGTTCTACCAAGACAGCCGAAGTACTGGATGATATTAAAGCCATTGGATATAAGTATTCTACCAAGGCAGCTATGACAGTATCTATTTCGGATATGACAGTTCCGTCAGAAAAACCGGCAATGCTGGAAGCTGCACAGGAGACGGTAGATAAGATATCCATGAATTATCGAAGAGGACTGATCACTGACGAAGAAAGATATCGAGCAGTTGTTGCTACTTGGACGCAGACAGATAAAGAGTTGACAGAAGTTCTATTGGAAGGATTAGACCAATATAATAATATCTTTATGATGGCGGATTCAGGAGCTCGTGGTTCTAATCAGCAGATTAAACAGTTGGCAGGTATGCGTGGATTGATGGCCGATACATCAGGCCGTACGATTGAACTTCCTATTAAATCTAATTTCCGTGAGGGACTGGATGTATTGGAATACTTTATGTCGGCACATGGTGCACGTAAAGGATTGTCGGATACAGCACTTCGTACAGCCGATTCGGGATATTTGACCAGACGTCTTGTAGATGTTTCACAGGATTTGATTATCCGTGAAAT
Source organism: Lachnospiraceae bacterium (assembly GCA_036652815.1). Taxonomy (GTDB): domain Bacteria; phylum Bacillota; class Clostridia; order Lachnospirales; family Lachnospiraceae; genus SZUA-378. The sequence goes on along the minus strand of JAVVVE010000027.1, from coordinate 17,346 downwards.
AGATTGTGCAGAAGGCAAAGCAGAACTGCCGGGTATGGTGGTTACTGCGTTCATGGATGGCAAAGAAACCATCGAAGGATTACAGGACAGAATCACAGGACGTTATACCTGTGAGGATGTGAAGAATAAAGCCGGTAAGATTATCGTGAAAAGAAATCACATGATTACACCAAGACGTGCAGAAGAGATTATGACAGTTGGTGTAGATGCGAAGAAGAAACCGATTGAGAGATTAAAGATTCGTACCATATTAACTTGTAAATCACATATCGGTATCTGTGCAAAATGTTATGGTGCTAATATGGCAACAGGGGAACCGGTACAGGTTGGTGAGGCAGTCGGTATCATCGCTGCACAGTCTATCGGAGAACCGGGTACACAGTTGACGATGCGTACTTTCCATACAGGTGGTGTAGCAGGTGATGATATTACACAGGGTCTTCCACGTGTTGAGGAATTATTTGAAGCCAGAAAACCAAAGGGACTTGCGATTATTGCAGAATTCAACGGAACGGCTGTCATTAATGATACAAAGAAGAAACGTGAGATTGTAATTACAAATGAAGAAACCGGAGAAACCAAAGCATATTTGATTCCTTATGGTTCCAGAATTAAGATTGTAGACGGAGCTATCCTAGAGGCAGGAGATGAGTTGACAGAAGGTAGTGTCAATCCACATGATCTGCTGAAAATCAAAGGGGTTCGTGCGGTTCAGGATTACATGATCAGAGAAGTACAGAGAGTATATCGTCTGCAGGGCGTTGAGATTAACGATAAGCACATCGAAGTTATCGTGAGACAGATGCTTAAGAAGATACGTATTGAGGACAACGGAGATGCAAGCTTCTTACCGGGCACCTTAATTGATACGTTGGACTATGACGATGTAAATGAAAAACTGGCAGCAGAAGGCAAGACAGTAGCCAGTGGTCAGCAGGTTATGCTTGGTATTACCAAAGCATCATTGGCTACAAATTCTTTCTTATCAGCAGCATCCTTCCAGGAAACCACGAAGGTGTTGACGGAAGCGGCGATTAAGGGTAAGATCGATCCTCTGATTGGATTAAAGGAAAATGTTATTATCGGTAAGCTGATTCCGGCAGGTACCGGCATGAAGAGATATCGGACAGTAACGTTGGATTGTGATGCATTGCTTAAAGCTAATATGCCCGCTCCGATAGAAGAGTTATCCGCTGATGCAGTGAAAGTAGAAGCAGAAGAGATGGATATAGATGTAAATGTAGAAGAAATAGCAGCAGAAGAAATAGCAGTAGAAGGAACGGATGCAGAAGCAGAAGCATTGTTAGAAGAAGTAGTTGCAGAATAGCCATGTAATCATGGTAAGAGGTATATAGGAATCTCCATCAAGTTATCCTTGATGGAGATTTCTTTTTCTAAGGCAGGGAGAAGAGATATGAAAACAAAAAGATTAAATTATTTGGATATGGCAAAAGGAATCGGCATTATTTTGGTAGTAATTGGGCATTCTACTTTTGTGGCGGCTCCGATTCTGACTTGGATCTCTTCTTTTCATATGCCGTTATTTATGATTATATCAGGCATGCTGTTATGGCATACCAAAGAAGAATCCAGAGCAATGTCTGATACGATTCGACGAAAGGCCAAAGTCATCTTGATTCCCTATGTGAGTTTTTCGATTATATATATGATTTTTGATCTGATCGAGTACTGGTTAGACCCCATTACACATTCGCTGGTGACGATAAAAGATTCCTTGATTGCGACGCTTACTTTATATGGGATCTCTGTCCTGTGGTTCTTACCTGCATTATTTATCGGAGAAATTAGTTTCTTATTTATTAGAAAACATACCAATCATATCGTTACGATAGGGATTGCACTAGCTATGCTGCTGCTTGTATCTATTGTAAGACCATTGTCTGAGGGCTCTTTTCTGATTGTTTTGTTTAGAGGAGCGATGGCATATATTTTCTTGACAATCGGATATTATTGCAAACAATATCTGCAAGAGAAGAGCAGCGTACAAGGAAAAGAAATCCTGTTGGCGATTGGATTACTGTTATTGAATGTGGCTGTCAGCATACAGAATGGAAGAGTTGATTTAAATATGTTGGTTTTAAAACAACCGATTCTTTATTTTGTAGGAGCGGTAAGCGGCTCGCTCGCACTTATTTTGTTATGTAAGAATCTTCAATTTGCAAAAATGCATAAGGTATGCCACTCCTTGCAGTATTTAGGCATTAATTCCCTGACAATTATGGTAACGCATTTAGACTGCAGAGTTATGATTGCATCTATTACGATTGCATACTGGCTGAATCAATATATAACGAGAGCAAAGAGTTATATTTTCTATTTATGTATTATGCTTTTTGTTACCTTATTTGAACTACTCATTATTTATGTGGTAAATCATTACATGCCATTTATAATGGGGAAAAAACCCTACAAAGGGCGTGGAAAATTACACATATACACGAAAACAGATAAAACAGCAAAAAACAATTGACAATTGATACGTGCGCAAGTATAATTATCAAGCGTGTATAAGAACGCATTTTTTTAATGCACGCAGACAGACAGGACCAAGGAACTGTCTGGAAACTTATAATCCACATCACAGGAGGTGAATCAGAATGCCAACATTTAACCAGTTAGTTAGAAAAGGAAGACAAACATCAGTTAAGAAGTCAACTGCACCTGCTCTTCAAAAAGGGTACAACTCTTTAAGAAAGAAGTCTACAGAGTCTTCAGCACCACAAAAAAGAGGTGTTTGTACAGCTGTTAAGACAGCGACACCTAAGAAACCTAACTCAGCACTCAGAAAAATCGCCAGAGTTCGTCTTTCTAACGGAATCGAAGTAACAAGCTACATTCCGGGAGAAGGCCATAACCTGCAAGAACATAGTGTTGTTCTTATCAGAGGCGGTAGAGTAAAAGACTTACCAGGAACAAGATACCATGTAATCCGTGGTACACTTGATACTGCAGGAGTCGCTAACAGGAGACAGGCTCGTTCTAAGTACGGTGCCAAGAGACCAAAAGCAGCTAAATAGGGAGCCCCCATGACTGCTATGTACCACAAGGTAACTAAAGTTAGTGTTGGAATTCAGATTCGGGCATCTTGGTGCTAGATATATGAAATGCAGCGCGAACACATGGAACAATTTTGTGAGTACCGATGATCTATTAATCATAATAAGGAGGGAAGAAACGTGCCACGTAAAGGACATATTCAAAAAAGAGATGTATTGGCGGATCCGTTATACAGTAATAAAGTAGTTACAAAACTTGTTAATAATATCATGTTAGATGGTAAAAAGGGAGTAGCTCAAAAGATTGTATACGGAGCGTTCAAGACAGTGGAAGCTAAAACAGAGAAACCTGCTGTTGATGTATTCGAAGAGGCAATGAATAATATTATGCCGGTTCTCGAAGTAAAGGCAAGACGTATTGGTGGAGCAACTTATCAAGTTCCCATCGAAGTAAGACCTGAGAGACGTCAGGCATTAGCTCTTCGTTGGCTTACAACGTATTCACGCAAAAGAGGCGAGAAAACAATGGAAGACCGTTTGGCGAATGAGATTCTTGATGCAGCAAACAATACGGGAGCAGCAGTTAAGAAAAAAGAAGATATGCATAAAATGGCTGAAGCAAATAAAGCTTTTGCTCACTACAGATTCTAAAAGGAGGAAATACCTTGGCTGGAAGAGAATATCCATTAGAGAGAACCAGGAATATTGGTATAATGGCTCATATCGATGCGGGTAAGACAACTCTTACGGAACGTATCTTATATTATACCGGTATCAACTATAAGATTGGGGATACTCACGAAGGTACTGCTACCATGGACTGGATGGAGCAGGAGCAAGAGAGAGGCATCACTATCACATCAGCCGCTACCACCTGTCACTGGACATTGCATAAAGAAAGCAAGATCAAAGAAGGTGCGTTAGAGCATCGTATCAATATTATCGATACACCGGGACATGTTGACTTTACTGTTGAAGTAGAGCGTTCCCTACGTGTATTGGATGGTGCAGTAGGTGTTTTCTGTGCAAAAGGTGGTGTTGAACCACAATCAGAGAACGTATGGAGACAGGCTGATACCTACAATGTACCTAGAATGGCATTTGTCAACAAGATGGATATCTTGGGCGCTAATTTCTATGGTACAGTAGAACAGATTAAGACAAGACTAGGTAAGAATACCATTTGTTTACAATTGCCAATTGGCAAGGAAGATAACTTCCAAGGCATCATTGATTTATTTGAGATGAAAGCATACATCTATCATGATGAAAAAGGGGAAGATATCACAGTTGAAGATATTCCTGCAGATATGCAAGAAGATGCAGAACTTTATCGCGGTGAGCTGATCGAGAAGATTTGTGAGCTGGATGATGATCTGATGCTTGAATATTTAGATGGTAACGAACCGTCCGTAGAGACATTAAAAGCAACACTTCGTAAGGGAACTTGCGAATGTACGGCGATTCCGGTTTGCTGTGGTACAGCATACAGGAATAAAGGTGTACAAAAACTCTTAGATGCAGTAGTAGAATATATGCCATCTCCAATTGATATACCACCAATCGATGGTGTTGACTTGGAAGGTAATCCTACAGTAAGACATTCTTCTGACGAGGAACCATTCTCAGCACTTGCATTTAAGATTATGACTGATCCATTTGTAGGTAAACTCGCATTCTTCAGAGTATATTCCGGTTCTATCAATGCAGGTTCTTATGTATTGAATGCAACTAAGAATAAAAAAGAGCGTGTAGGACGTATCTTACAGATGCATGCAAATAAAAGAGAAGATTTAGATAAAGTATATTCAGGAGACATTGCGTCAGCAGTTGGATTCAAATATACTACAACAGGTGATACTATCTGTGATGAGCAGCACCCGGTTATTCTTGAATCAATGGAGTTCCCGGAACCGGTTATTGAATTGGCAATTGAGCCTAAGACAAAAGCCAGCCAGGGAAAATTAGGAGAATCATTAGCTAAATTAGCAGAAGAAGATCCTACATTCCGTGCTCATACCAATACAGAGACAGGTCAAACCATTATCGCAGGTATGGGTGAGCTTCATCTTGAGATTATCGTAGATAGATTATTGCGAGAGTTTAAAGTAGAAGCCAATGTAGGCGCACCTCAGGTTGCTTACAAAGAAGCACTCACCAAGTCTGTTGATATCGACAGTAAGTATGCAAAACAATCCGGTGGTCGTGGACAATACGGACACTGTAAAGTTAAATTCGAACCAATGGATGCGAACGGTGAAGAACTGTTCAAATTTGATGTAGCGGTTGTTGGTGGTTCTATTCCAAAGGAATATATCCCGGCAGTAGGCGAAGGTATCGAAGAAGCTACCAAAGCAGGTAATCTTGGTGGATTCCCGGTTGTCGGCGTACACGCTACAGTATATGATGGTTCTTACCATGAAGTCGATTCATCCGAGATGGCATTCCATATCGCAGGTTCCCTGGCATTTAAAGATGCTATGGCAAAAGGTGCTCCGGTGCTCTTAGAACCTATCATGAAGGTTGAAGTAACGATGCCTGAAGAATATATGGGTGATGTTATCGGTGATATCAACTCAAGAAGAGGTCGTATCGAAGGTATGGAAGATATCGGCAATGGCAAACTTGTCAAAGGATTTGTTCCACTGGCAGAGATGTTTGGATATGCAACAGATCTTCGTTCTAAAACACAGGGACGTGGTAATTATTCAATGTTCTTTGAGAAATACGAACAAGTTCCTAAATCAGTTCAAGAGAAAGTGCTTGCTTCCAAAGAAAAGTAATAAGGAAAGAATTGATTAAATATTAAAATATGCTTGAAAAAACTTTGATTATTTACTATAATCAAAGTTAGTTCGAGCAAAAGATAAAATAAAACTATATTAATGAAAGCAAATTAAAGGAGGACTTTAGAAATGGCTAAAGCTAAATTCGAAAGAAATAAACCCCATTGTAACATCGGAACCATCGGTCACGTTGATCATGGTAAAACAACATTAACGGCTGCTATTACAAAGACATTGAGCCAAAGAGTAGAAGGAAATGCTGCTGTAGATTTCGCAAATATTGATAAGGCTCCGGAAGAAAGAGAACGTGGTATTACGATTTCAACTTCTCACGTAGAGTATTCTACAGATAAGAGACATTATGCACATGTTGACTGTCCAGGACATGCCGATTACGTTAAGAATATGATTACCGGTGCTGCTCAGATGGATGGAGCTATCTTAGTTGTAGCTGCTACAGATGGTGTTATGGCTCAGACAAAAGAACATATCCTACTTTCACGTCAGGTTGGTGTTCCTTACATCGTTGTATTTATGAACAAATGTGATATGGTTGATGATGATGAGATCCTTGAATTAGTTGAGATGGAGATCAGAGAGTTATTGTCAGAATATGAATTCCCTGGTGATGATACACCGATTATTCAAGGTTCTGCATTAAAGGCTCTTGAAGATCCAACCGGCCCATGGGGAGACAAGATCATGGATTTAATGGATGCAGTTGATAGCTGGATTCCGGATCCTAAGCGCGATACAGAAAAACCTTTCTTAATGCCTGTAGAGGATGTATTCTCTATTACCGGTCGTGGTACAGTTGCAACTGGTAGAGTAGAGGCTGGTGTTCTTCATATTCAAGATGAAGTAGAGATCATCGGTGTTAAAGAAGAAGTTAAGAAAGTTGTTGTTACAGGTATCGAGATGTTCCGTAAGCTTCTTGATGAAGCACAAGCAGGCGATAACATCGGTGCATTACTTCGTGGTGTTGACAGAAAAGACATCGAAAGAGGTCAGGTAATTGCAAAACCGGGTTCTATCAAATGTCATACTAAGTTTACTGCACAAGTATATGTATTGACAAAAGATGAAGGTGGACGTCATACTCCTTTCTTCACTAACTATAGACCACAGTTCTACTTCAGAACAACTGATATTACCGGTGTGTGTGATTTACCGGAAGGCGTAGAGATGTGTATGCCTGGTGATAACATTGAGATGACAATTGAATTAATTCATCCAATCGCTATGGATCAAGGTTTGACTTTCGCTATTCGTGAAGGTGGACGTACTGTTGGTTCAGGACGTGTTGCTACAATTATCAAATAAATAGTTATATTGATTAAAAATAGACGCAACCCTTTGTTGATAAAGGGTTGCGTTATTTTTTAAAGAAGAATAGGTAATGTAGGGAGAATAAGTGCGTGAAAATACGAGGTAAACAATGTTTCAAACGTTTTATGACTGATTTAAACAGTTACAAATGGGTCATGATAGCGGCTTTTCTTTATTATTGCTTTACAAAGCTGATTTTTCATGCATTCTGTCCCATGGTTATCATGACGGGATTGCCTTGCCCGGGCTGTGGTATGGTTCGAGCGGTACTTTGCATCCTAACAGGACAATTTGTGCGCGGATGGAATCTTAACCCTTTTGCATTTGCATGGATGGCACTGGCTCTGTGGTGCGTTTATCGAAGATACTGGTGCGGTAAACCCATGAGCGGATGGAAGCAGATGGCCGGTTTGATTCTGATCGGTATGGTATTACTATATCTTTATCGCATGATTACGAGATTTCCAAGCTATGCACCGATCGTTTATACGCCGAATAATATTCTGGCACGTATGCAGCACCGGTTTTAAGAATGAAACCATCGGCCCGAGGCACCGCAAGGCAATACAAGACCGCTCGCTGTGACGGGGAGTCCGATTTCGCCAGCTTCCACCTGACCGCCAAACTTAGATACGATGGCAGTATGGATCATATAGGATAAAACAGCGGGCTGTAAGCCGGTAGTATAAGAATTAACGAGATAGAACAAAGGAGTCTTAGATAATAATTGAGCAGTTAATGTTATAAAAGGATAGATGGAATCCTCTATCTTCCAGATCTCGCCTTTTGGGCCTCTTCCATAGGAAGGTGGATCCATAATGATGGCATCATAGGTATTTCCTCTGCGAATCTCTCGCTCGACAAATTTCACGCAGTCATCTACCAACCAACGAATCGGTGCTTCGCCCAGTCCGGAGGAAACTGCATTTTCTTTTGCCCATGCCACCATGCCCTTGGAAGCGTCTACGTGAGTTACCGAGGCACCGGCTTTTGCTGCAGCCAGTGTAGCACCACCGGTATAAGCAAACAGGTTTAGTACCTTAAGCGGTCTGTTGGATTGCCTTATAAGAGAAGAAAACCAATCCCAATTAGCCGCCTGTTCAGGAAAGAGGCCGGTATGCTTAAAGCTAAATGGTTTTAGATTAAAAGTAAGTTCTTTATAATGAATCTGCCACTCTTTTGGCAGGTTTATGAATTCCCATTCGCCACCACCTTGGCTGCTGCGATGATAGTGCCCGTTCTTGTGGCTCCAGTCACTGTGTACATGCGGGGTGTTCCAGATCACCTGTGGGTCGGGGCGAACTAATATATAGGTTCCCCAACGTTCTAATTTCTCACCGCTTGAAGTATCCAATACTTCATAATCATTCCAATTCTCTGCAATCCACATAATCGTTATACTCCTTTTATATGTTCGAATTATAGCATATCATGAATTATTTGACTAGTTAGTCATGATAGATTATAATGAAACGAGTTTTGTGTATAAAAAAGAGAGAAATGGAGAATTAGTATGAGTGACTCAATAGGATGGATAATAGTGGCATTTGCAATTTACTTACTTGTTATGATTATCGTGGGAGTTGTATGTGCAAAAGGAAATAATACTTCAGAAGATTATTTTTTGGGTGGCAGGCAGTTAGGTGGATTTGTGGCGGCATTGTCAGCACAAGCTTCTGATATGAGTGGATGGCTCTTGATGGGGCTGCCGGGATCCATTTACGCACTTGGAACAGGGCAGGCATGGATTGCGGTTGGACTATTTGTTGGTACCGTTTGCAATTGGCTGTTCATCTCGGGGAGACTGCGAAGATATACGATTCGTGCGAACAATGCACTGACGCTTCCAACTTATTTTGAGAATAGATTTCATGACAAAAAGAGAATTTTACTGTGCATTTCTTCTATTACTATAGTTATTTTTTTCTTGGTGTATACAGCATCTGCACTCGCAGCAGGCGGTAAATTGTTTAATTCAGTATTTGGACTGGATTATCGCATTGCACTGACTATTGGCGCTGCGGTTATTTTGATCTATACTTTCATGGGTGGATTCATGGCGGTCTGTGTTACCGATTTCATTCAGGGGACGTTGATGCTGATTGGCTTGCTGGTAGTCCCGATTGTGGCATATCAATTAATCGGAAGCGGTAATTTGATATCAGCATTAAACGATACGGGAGTAACAGGCGGTGCGTCTACTTATCTTAGCCTGGCTTATAACAATGGAGAACCTTATAAGGCGATCGATATTATATCGCAGTTGGCATGGGGACTTGGTTATTGCGGTATGCCTCATATTCTGGTGCGTTTTATGGCAGTTAAGAATGAGAAGGAATTAAATAAGTCTAAGAGCGTAGCTATTATCTGGGTTGCAATCTCATTACTCTTTGCCTGTGCCATTGGTGTGATAGGGAGAGCATATCTTCCAACCATATTAGAAGGCGCAGCATCTGAAAAAGTATTTATTGAGATGATCATTAAAGTATTTACCAGTGATTTGGCAATGCCAATTGTAGGCGGAATCTTCCTTTGTGGTATTTTGGCGGCGATTATGTCAACAGCAGATTCACAATTGCTAGTAACAGCATCCAGTGTGGCAGAGGATATCTTCAAAGGCGTCATTAAAAAAGATGCAGATGATAAGACTGTTCTTAGAATCAGCAGAGTTACCGTAATAGCGGTTGCAGTTCTGGCATATGTGATTGCGTTGAATCCGGACAGCTCGATTATGGGCTTGGTATCTAATGCATGGGCTGGTCTTGGTTCAGCATTTGGACCTATCGTATTATTGTCTTTATTCTGGAAAAGAACCAACCTGCAGGGAGCTATAGCCGGGATTGCATCGGGTGCCCTTACGGTACTTGTTTGGGATTACATCCCTATGATAGCGGGACAAACACTTGGCGATGTAACGGGACTTTATTCTTTGGTAGTTGGATTTGGGATTAGTCTATTGTTGATTCTCGTAGTCAGTCTATTGACTCCTCCGCCAAGTGAAGAGATGTTGATTGAATTTGAAGATGTACGTATGGGAAGAGTGGAGTAAATACATAGCTACAGATTGTTTATAAAAAAATACAATATTTTTAAAAAAGTACTTGTAACATGGAAATAAATCATGTATACTAATCAGTGCTGTGGCATGATAGCGTTGAAGCGTGAGGTTGCTACTAGGATATAGTAGGTTTTCCGCGGAGCGAATGTCAAGAGCCGATATAATTCGGCTCAAAAGAACTGGCGACAAGTCACTGTACAGAGAGAATGTCTACCGAATGGTAGAAACGACGTGTGAGTATTAATAGGACACACACGGGAGAGTGTACAGTCACCGCTTGTCGTACTTACAAATAAAGTGCGAAAAGGAGGCGACTTTTTTATGGCAAGTCAAGTAATGAGAATTACACTAAAGGCTTATGATCATCAACTCGTTGATGCATCTGCTAAGAAAATCATCGAAACAGTTAAGAAAAACGGATCACAGGTGAGCGGACCGGTACCACTTCCTACTAAGAAGGAAATCATCACGGTATTGAGAGCAGTTCATAAGTACAAAGATTCAAGAGAGCAGTTCGAACAAAGAACTCACAAAAGACTTATCGATATTATCATGCCTACACCGAAGACAGTTGATGCATTGCAGAGACTCGAGATGCCGGCCGGTGTATACATCGATATCAAGATGAAGAACAACAACTAAGTAAACCCTCTACTAGATATGAACACATACAACCCGTACTGACGGGACCGTGTTCCGCTATGTAGAACAAACAGGAGGCAAGTAATGAACAAAGCGATTTTAGCTACAAAAGTCGGAATGACTCAAATCTTCAACGAAGACGGCAGCTTAGTAGCAGTTACCGTACTTCAGGCAGGACCATGTGTTGTCACACAGCTTAAGACAGCAGAGAATGATGGCTACGAAGCAGTTCAGGTAGGATTCACTGACAAGAAAGACAAGATTGTCAACAAAGACGCTTCAGGCAAGAAGGAAATTATTCACAGACATGGTGTTACATCCGCTCAAAAAGGACATTTTGCAAAAGCAGGTGTTACTTCAAAGAGATATGTTAGAGAATTCAAATTTGATAACGCAGGAGAATACACATTAGCGCAGGAAATCAAAGCTGATATTTTCGCCATAGGCGATAGAGTAGATGCATCTGCAATTTCCAAGGGAAAAGGATTCCAGGGAGCAATTAAGAGACACGGACAATCCAGAGGTCCTATGGCACATGGTTCTAAGTTCCATCGCCATCAGGGTTCTAACGGTGCTTGTTCTTCCCCGAGTAAGGTATTTAAGGGAAAAGGAATGCCGGGACATATGGGATGTAAGAGAATTACGGTTCAGAATCTCGAAGTTGTAAGAGTTGATGCAGAGAAGAACCTATTGTTGGTAAAAGGTGCCGTACCGGGACCAAAGAGAGCTTTAATAACCATTAAAGAAACCACAAGGGTTGAAGCTTAATTATCGTTCCGCGGGGACGCGGGTGAAAGGAGGACCATTCAGATGGCAAAAGTATCTGTTTATAATATGGAAGGCAAAGAAGTTGAGACAATTGATTTAAGTGATGCAGTGTTCGGGATTACCATCAATGAACATCTGGTACACATGGCAGTTGTTCAACAGCTTGCAAATAATCGTCAAGGAACACAAAAAGCTAAGACACGTTCAGAAGTATCCGGTGGTGGAAGAAAGCCATGGAAACAAAAAGGAACAGGTCATGCAAGACAGGGATCGACAAGATCACCACAATGGACAGGAGGCGGAGTTGTATTCGCACCGGTACCGAGAGATTATTCTTTCAAGCTTAACAAGAAAGAAAAAAGAATCGCTCTTCAATCAGCATTAACCAGCAGAGTACAGGAAAATAAATTAATCGTAATCGATGAATTGAAATTCGATGAGATTAAGACAAAGAATTTTCAGGCAGTTATGGACAATTTGAAGATTGGTAAAGCACTTGTAGTGCTGAACGACAATGATCAAAATGTTGTATTATCCGCTAAGAACATTCCTACTGTACAGACAGCATTGACCAATACAATTAATGTTTATGATATTATGAAAGCAGGAACAGTTATCCTTACAAAGGATGCTGCACAAACAATTCAGGAGGTGTACGCATAATGGCAGATATTAAATACTATGACGTAATCCTCAAACCGATTGTAACTGAGAAGAGCATGGCAGGTATGTCTGACAAGAAATATACTTTCTTAGTTCATACAGAAGCCAACAAATCTCAGATCAAAGAAGCGGTTGAGAAGATGTTCGAAGGTGCCAAGGTTGCATCCGTTCATACCATGAACTTAGATGGCAAGAACAAGAGACGTGGCGCTACAACAGGTAAAACAGCAAAGACTAAAAAAGCAATTGTTCAATTGGCTGAAGACAGTAAAGATATTGAGATTTTTGCTGGATTATAAGACGGACAGGGAACAAGTAACAACTATACGCAACAAAAGCGTGAAAACAAATCAGAAAAGGAGAAATAATCATGGGAATTAAGACATACAACCCATACACACCTTCCAGAAGAAACATGACTGGTTCTGACTATGCAGAGATTACAAAATCGACTCCTGAGAAAGCATTATGCAGTCCTCTCACCAGTACAGCGGGTCGTAATAATCAAGGAAAGATCACGGTAAGACATCGTGGTTGTGGATGTAAAAGACAATATAGACTCATCGATTTCAAGAGAAACAAAGATGATGTACAGGCAACTGTAATCGGTATCGAATACGATCCGAACAGAACAGCCAATATTGCACTGATCTGCTACGCAGACGGACAGAAGACTTATATTCTGGCACCGGAAGGCTTAACAGACGGTATGAAAGTAATGAATGGACCGAATGCAGAAATTAAAGTAGGCAATTGCTTACCATTATCTTCCATTCCGGTTGGTACTCAGATACACAATATTGAATTGTATCCCGGAAAAGGCGGACAAATCGTTCGTTCAGCAGGTAACAGCGCACAGCTTATGGCAAAAGAAGGTAAATATGCAACACTTAGATTACCTTCGGGCGAGATGAGAATGGTTCCGATTATCTGTAGAGCAACGATTGGAACGGTCGGCAACGGCGACCACAACCTTATCAATCTTGGTAAAGCAGGTCGTAAACGTCACATGGGATTCAGACCTACCGTTCGTGGTTCTGTCATGAATCCTAACGACCATCCACATGGTGGTGGTGAAGGAAAGACCGGTATCGGTCGTCCTGGTCCATGTACACCTTGGGGTAAACCTGCACTTGGCTTAAAGACGAGAAATAAAAAGAACAAGTCAAATAAGCTGATTGTAAGAAGAAGAGATGGTAAGAGCATGAAATAGCATTTCATGCCGTAAATAGTCGATAAGGAGGAAATACAATGGCAAGATCACTTAAAAAAGGACCATTTGCAGACGCAAGCATCCTGAAAGCAGTTGATGCTATGAACGAAAAAGGAAGCAAACAAGTTATTAAGACCTGGTCCCGTCGCTCTACGATATTCCCATCATTTGTTGGACACACAATCGCAGTTCATGACGGAAGAAAGCATGTTCCGGTATATATAACAGAAGATATGGTTGGACACAAACTTGGCGAGTTCGTAGCAACGAGAACTTACAGAGGACACGGTAGAGAAGAAAAGAAATCAGCTGTTAAATAAACGATAATTTTGAAAGGAGGTTTTATCCATGGCAAAAGGACATAGATCCCAAATAAAAAGAGAGAGAAATGCAATTAAAGATACCAGACCATCAGCAAAGTTATCTTATGCAAGGATCTCGGTACAAAAAGCATGTTTCGTGTTAGATGCCATTAGAGGCAAAGGCACAACAGAAGCGTTGGCTATCTTAGAATATAATCCAAGATATGGTTCCACCATCATTAAGAAGCTGCTCGAGTCGGCATTGGCAAATGCTGAATATCAATACAGCATGGATCCGGATAACAATCCGAACCCGGAAAACCTATATGTAGCACAATGTTTTGCTAATAAAGGACCGACAATGAAAAGAGTAAAACCAAGAGCACAAGGCAGAGCTTATAGAATCGAAAAAAGAATGAGCCATATCACAGTTGTGCTTGATGAAAGATAAGGAGGAAGAGAATGGGACAGAAAGTTAATCCTCAAGGCTTGAGAGTCGGCGTTATTAAGGATTGGGATTCAAGATGGTATGCTGATGAGAACTTTGCAGACTTCTTAGTAGAAGACTACACCATCAGAACATATCTTAAGAAAAAATTATATAGTGCAGGCATCTCAAAGATCGAGATTGAGAGAGCATCTGATCGTGTAAAAGTAATTATTTTCACTGCAAAACCGGGTGTTATTATCGGTAAAGGTGGAACAGAGATCGAAGTTACAAAGCAAGAGATTCAAAAGTTAACCGGTAAAAAAGTATTAGTTGATATCAAAGAAATCAAAAGGCCTGATAAGGACGCACAATTGGTAGCAGAGAATATTGCAACTCAATTAGAGAACCGTGTTTCTTTCAGAAGAGCAATGAAGTCTACTATGAACAGAACTATGAAGACTGGTGCTTTGGGTATCAAGACTGCAGTTGCAGGACGTGTTGGCGGTGCTGATATGGCACGTACAGAGTTCTACAGCGACGGTACGATCCCGTTACAGACTTTGAGAGCAGATATCGATTATGGATTCGCTGAAGCAAATACCACTTATGGCAAGATCGGTGTTAAAGTGTGGATTTACAAAGGCGAGATACTTCCTACTAAAGGAAATGGCGAAGGAAAAACACCTTCAAAGGAAGGGAGCGATAAATAATGTTAATGCCTAAGAGAGTTAAACATCGTAAACAATTCCGTGGCTCCATGGCCGGAAAAGCATTAAGAGGCAATAAAGTGTCTTATGGTGAATATGGTCTTGTTGCTTTAGAACCATGTTGGATTAAATCTAATCAAATAGAGGCAGCCCGTGTTGCTATGACTCGTTATATCAAACGTGGTGGTCAAGTATGGATTAAGATTTTCCCTGACAAACCTGTAACTACGAAACCGGCAGAAACACGTATGGGTTCCGGAAAAGGAACACTGGAATACTGGGTAGCAGTTGTAAAACCGGGACGTGTTATGTTTGAAATATCAGGGGTACCTGAAGATCTTGCGAAAGAAGCACTACGTCTTGCAATGCATAAACTTCCTTGCAGATGTAAAATCGTTTCCAGAGCAGACTTGGAAGGCGGTGTATCAAATGAAAATTAGTAAATATGTAGAAGATTTAAAGACAAAATCACCTGCAGAATTAGCAGAAGAATTGGTTGCTGCTAAAAAAGAACTTTTCAATTTGAGATTCCAAAATGCAACGAATCAGTTAGACAATACAAGCAGGATTAAAGAAGTCAGAAAAAGTATCGCTCGTATTCAAACGGTGATTACTGAAAAAGCAAAAGTTGCAGAATAACTTTTATAATGTAGATTGGAATGATTGAAAGGAGAACAAATCGTGGAAGAAAGAAATATGAGAAAAACACGTACCGGTAAAGTAAGCAGCAATAAGATGGATAAAACAATCGTTGTTGTTATTGAAGATCATGTTAAACATCCGCTATACAAGAAGATCATCAAAAGATCTTATAAGTTAAAAGCACATGATGAGAACAATGAATGCAATATTGGTGATACAGTTAAAGTAATGGAAACAAGACCATTATCGAAAGATAAGAGATGGAGACTTGTGGAAATACTGGAGAAAGCAAAGTAAATTTGAAGGGAGAATTAGCATGATACAACAAGAAAGCAGACTTGTAGTTGCTGATAACACCGGTGCCAGAGAATTATTATGCATCAGAGTTATGGGTGGATCTACAAGAAGATATGCTAACATTGGTGATGTGATTGTTGCTACAGTCAAAGATGCAACACCAGGTGGCGTTGTTAAAAAGGGCGATATTGTCAAAGCCGTAGTTGTACGTACTGTAAAAGGTGCTCGTCGTAAAGACGGTTCTTATATTAAATTTGACGAAAATGCTGCTGTTATTATCAAAGATGACAAAACTCCAAAAGGAACTCGTATTTTTGGACCAGTAGCTAGAGAGCTTCGTGAAAAACAATTTATGAAAATTGTTTCATTAGCTCCAGAAGTATTATAAGGAGGTGCCAATATGTCAACTATGAAGATTAAGAAAGGTGATACCGTTAAGGTAATTACCGGAAAAGATAAGGATAAAGAAGGAAAAGTTATTTCCGTCGATATGAAAGATTCCAAAGTACTTGTAGAAGGTATTAATATGATCACAAAACATACAAAACCATCAGCAGCAAGTCAAGCAGGCGGAATCATTCAGAAAGAAAGTCCTATTGAGATTTCTAATGTAATGTATGTACACAAAGGAAAAACAACCAGAGTTGGTTTCAAGATGGATAAAGATAAAAAAGTCCGTTTTGCAAAGTCAACTGGAGACGTAATCGATTAATTCTAAGAGAGGAGGTCTAAAAGCGTGAGTAGACTTAGAGATATGTATAAGAACGAGATCATGGACGCTATGGTCAAGAAGTTTGGTTATAAAAATATTATGGAAGTTCCAAAACTTAATAAGATTGTAATCAACATGGGTGTTGGTGAAGCAAAAGAAAATGCAAAAGTGTTGGAAACTGCCGTTAAGGATATGGAAACAATTACCGGTCAGAAAGCTGTTCTTACCAAAGCAAAGCATTCAGTCGCTAACTTTAAGATAAGAGAAGATATGCCTATCGGATGTAAAACAACATTGCGTGGTGAGAAAATGTATGAATTCCTCGACCGCCTGGTTAATCTGGCATTACCTCGTGTACGTGACTTTAGAGGCGTTAATCCTAACGCATTCGATGGTAGAGGTAACTATGCACTTGGTGTAAAAGAACAACTCATATTCCCTGAAATTGAATTTGATAAAGTAGATAAAGTAAGAGGTATGGATATTATCTTTGTAACAACAGCTAAGACAGATGAAGAGGCACGCGAGTTATTAACATTATTCAACATGCCATTCGCAAAGTAGAAGGAGGTTAATTCATGGCTAAAACGTCAATGAAAGTGAAACAACAAAAGCCTGCCAAATTCTCTTCCAGAGAATATAGCAGATGCAGAATTTGTGGTCGTCCACATGCATACTTAAGAAAATACGGAATTTGCAGAATTTGCTTCCGTGAATTGGCATATAAAGGACAGATTCCAGGTGTTAGAAAAGCAAGCTGGTAGAAACAAAGCAACTTTA
>JAVVVE010000026.1:0-31715 GCA_036652815.1 Lachnospiraceae bacterium | reverse complement strand
AGTACGCGTCCGGACAGCATATCCAATAACGCATAACTGATACCCTCGCTTTGCAGACTAACCTTTAGCGCAGTTTTGTCTGGAGTTTGCTCGACAATTTGTGCAAGTTCTTCTAAAAAATTATACATTGGTAAAACCTCCTTTTGATATTGTCAATATTTCTTTACACTTTTTCCTCAAGGATGTTTGAACTATACAACATCACATAAGAAGTGTATCACAATCCATCCAAAATACAATAGGTTAGTCTAAACCTCCTGCATATTTTTGGTCAATCATTTTTTTCGTAGGATTGTCACCACTTAGATATGGAAACCGGTCATGTACTGTGGATTGCTAATGGCAAGAAGAAACAGGTGGTCTATGACTTTATTGAGCCTAAATTTTTCTTGCTTTTGTATTGAAATATGTTTATGCTGTTACTGATAGGAGGCATCGATCAAACCATGCACACACACAAGACACAAGGAGCAAACCTAATAAAGCCGGGATCTCGGATAGACCAATTTTTAACACAGCAATTTGGCAGTACCATGTTTACCTACCAAGCCATCTTTGCCATGTTACTGCCACTTATTTTGGATCAGTTTTTTATTAATCTCATCAGTCTGTTGACAACCGCTATGATTAGTTCCTCCAGTCAGGAATCTGTATCTGCCATTAGTCTGATTAATCCTATGTCTATGATGATTTTCGCAGTTTTCAATGCCATCTCTGCAGGTGGTACTGTCATCGTAGCACAGTATAAAGGATGTGGTGACACGTTCAAGCTTCGCATTGCCGCCGGTCAGGTCATGTTTACCACAACACTGGTTGCAGTTTTATCCGCCTTAGTTCTTATTGTAAATGCTGACTCACTGGTTCATTTTATGTTCTCGTCCGCAGATCCTTTGATTATTCAAAAAGCACGGGATTACTTAATTGGTGTGGCTATTTCCTTAGTATTTTTATCCCTTTATCTGGGTGTATTTGCTGTTTTTCGTGGAATAGGAGAGTCTAAGATGTGTCTGCGATTAACCATCCTAATCAATCTGATTCATTTATTTGCCAGCATGTTTTTCATCAACGGTATGCATCTGGATATCATCGGAACCACGTTGTCCCTTAATATTGCACGTTTCATCGGTGGCGTGGTGGCGATTTATATGCTGATGGGGCGTAAGAGCATTCTTCGTGTATCACTGCACCATATCTTTCATATCGATGGCAGGATTATAAAACAGATTTTACATATTGGATTTCCATTTGCTTTAGAACAATTATTTTTTAACGGTGGAAGTATGATTGTTCAAACTTATATTGTAAAACTAGGTACAACCAGTGTAGCCGCCAATGCAGTCGCCAATTCTGCCTTTGCGATCCTCTATTCTGCAGGTCTTGCAGTCGGTACCCTGTCGATAACTCTGATTGGGCAGTGTGCCGGCGCCGGTCATAAAGATCTGGTGAAACGCTACGGCAAGAAGATGATTGGGCTTGGAACAGGTATGGTACTCTTATCCATCTTACTTTTATTTCCACTGATGCCTTTTATCCTGCGCCTATATCAAGCGCCTCCCGAAACGATGTCTATCATCTATTCCCTGCTGTTGATTGCCGTGATCCCTATGCCATTTTTCTGGTCTGTATCTAATGTGATGCCCTGTGTTCTACGGGCTGCGGGCGATGCTAATTTTAGTTCCATCGTTTCCTTACTTTCGATGTGGTTGATACGTGTGGGACTTGCTTATCTATTTGCACTTCCTTTCGGTTTAGGCGTACAAGGCGTCTGGATCTGTATGGGCATTGAGTGGGCAGTACGAACCGTCATCTTTCTAATGCGCTATCATTCTGAGAAATGGCTCTATAAAAAGACAATCTAAAAAAGCTCATCCGAGACAGACATGATCTTTCCATATCTCCCCAGCTGAGCTTTCTTTCTCACAATTCTAATGGATGTTTATAAAATAATTAAAGTGAACATATGCAGTCTGAAAACAGCTCCAGCTTCGACTGCAGAACCATTTCTAATCTTGTAATCGTTCCGACCATGGCCTGCACTGACTTATTAACTGCCAGCATCTCCTCAGCTGTTGTCGCATCCTTCACTACTTTTTGGATTTTCTCCCCTTCTGCATTCAAAATATGCGACAGTGCTGTTTGTTCTAAAGCAACCGATTCAATAATATCTGTAATTGCTTGTGTACGGATGGTAGTGCTGGGTGTAATAACGGGCATTGACATAATAATATCCTCCAAATTTGTTTGATTGAGAAAGATAGCATAAAGTATCTTATGCTCATATTATATAGTCTAACTATGAATTGTGTTACCGTTCATAACAATATTAGGAGGTATTAAAATGAATGCATCAAATGGTAGGAAGGAAATAAAGATACCAATAGACTGTAGACTGAACTATAAGGGGATCGCTTTCGACGGAAAATATTATTATTTTGTGATTGCAGGTTCCTGTCGTATTTTAAAAACAGATTCCTGTTTCAAACAGATTCAATATTATGATACAAAACGAGAATATAACTGTATCTGTTATGATCCATCAGAACATTGTTTTTGGGTGTCTGTCCCGTCCTGTTCCTGTAAACTCTACCGGCTAAACTGTTCTTTGCAGGAAATAGATTGCGTTCTATTGGGTAACTGTCAGGAAACAGCAGATAATATGATCGCTATCTCTTATAATTGCTACGCTCACACTCTGCTTATTGCCTTTAGTAAATATTTGACTGAATACAATAAAGAGACCGGCATGTTACAATTAAAATACCGGACTGCTCCATTTTGTATCACCGGTATCCTGTCCATTGCTCCCGGATCCCTGATTACTGTTCGCAAAAACAATTCACAATCTGTATATGTTCTGAACAAAGACGATAAGTTGATAGATGAATTCTGTGTTCCTAATTGTATTTGTCTAAAAACGATGCTTTTAAACCCTTGCTCCTCTTCCTGTGGGAAGCTGATATTAGAGAACTTTATTTTTAAAAACAGTACCTGTATGTATTTAATCAAACTAGAAATAACAGCTGCACAACTCGGTTTTGAGGTAGCCCCATGTAATGATTCGATTTGCAATGAGGAATGCAGCGAACCGATACCACCCAAACCGGGCTCCTGTAACGATGTATTGGAATCCATCGCACTGGTGGAGGCTGCCCTCTCTCATATCTTAAATGCAGAAGGAGAAAAACTACAAAAAGTATTAGCCTCCACATCCGATATAGAGACTATCCTATGTGTCAATCGAGAAGTAAATAAAACACTCATCAATGCGACCCATTTAGAACATGCTCTATATGCTAAGCTGGCCGCTGTCATAGACTGCAGTGAATGTAACACTTGTCAGTCAAATATATGTAAAGAATAGATAACACCCCTGTCGGATGCCCTCATTTATCATGATACATTGCAAAGCTGTTTCGTTCATGTTCTTTCACTTCATACAAAGCTTCATCTGCATGTCGGTACAGCTCTGCAAATGTATTACCATGTCGTCCATAGACCGCAATGCCCACACTTACTGTAACTGTATATTCCTTTCCATCATACAGATAGGTCTTCATCGCCGTTTCGCACATTTCATTTGCTTTAAGAAGTGCAATCCGATCACTCTTTACATTTTTCATAAAAATAATAAATTCATCGCCACCCACACGCCCAAGGATATCCTCACTGCGAAATAAATCGCCTATCTTAGCCGTCGTTTCTATGAGTACTTTATCTCCAAATTCATGTCCGAAAACATCATTTACCATTTTGAAATGGTCTACATCAAACATATAAAGGATATGAACAGCATCTTGATTTTCCTCAGAAGACAAGATTTCTTCTATTTTATCAGTAGTCGCATTTTTGTTATAGTAGCCGGTCATCTGATCATGCTGTGCTTTATAAAGTAATTTCTTTTCATATTGCTCGCGTTCTTTATTTATTTTATTCTCTTGTTTTTTTCTATCGTCGATATTCAAAATATAGACTCGCATATTAATATCACCCGTAATGATATCCTGAATCAGATTGATTCTGGCTTCATACCAGCGATACTCCTTACCTACCATCTTTTTTCGATATTCAAAAGTAACGATATGTCTTCCCTTTTTATAAGCCTGGAGGATGGATTTTCTGGATTGACGTTCCATAAAAAGAGCTGCATCTTCCTTTGCAACATAATGATCACACATTAATTGTAACACGCCTGTTAATGTTTCCACGCCCTGCATACTCATATCTGTGGCCCATTGATCATCCCGCCTAAGGATCTTATCCTGGGTTACATTCGCCTCATAGATAAAGAGGAGGTCTGATGACAACAGTGCACTGTATTCTTCTTCTTTATGAAGCCGGATGATGTCAGTTACATCTTTACGCAGTCCTACCGCATGCGTTGGCTGTCCATCTTTATCAAAGATACTGATCATCTTAAGCTCTAGGGTGCGTTCTGTCCCATCGAGTGCCTTGGCATAAACGATGGTCTTAGCTTCGGTTGCACCATGGTCTATTTCATGGTAAAGCTTACGGATTGATTCTCTGCTCCTCTCCTCGATGATGCCCGATTGAATCACTTCCTCGACTCCGCTTTCCAATACTCCGGGCATCCCAAAGATTTGATAGTCTGAGGGCTGCGTTAATATTTTCTTTGTTTTAATATTATAGTCAAAGATGGTAGTATCTGAAAAGCTCACCGCTATTTCATAACGTCTTTGACTCATTTTAAGTTCATCTAATGTATCCCTTAGCTGTGCTTCCAGCTTGCTGATATGTTCTTTTAATCGTTTGCACTCTTCTCCGTTTGTCTCCATATCTGCTGTCCCTACTTCCATAGCACTGATTTAGTATCTCCCCGCATAATTGCTGCATTTCCTTTTTCCTGAATATACATAGCTGTTTCTTCCGCTGTTTTATCTCCCCGCAGCAGTGCTTGTAATGCCGGATAATAATAGGTTCGGAAGCTCTCCCAATTGGGAAGATTGTTGGAAATCGTAACGATATTATTACTGGTATCGGCATATGCCTTGGCAAACGGGATATGCTTCTCTTCTTTAGTAAGAACAGACTCTCTGATTGGGATGCCATTGATGGATGAATAAACCAGTTCCGAATCCGAGGAAAAAAATTGTACAAAATCTTTCGCAATCTGGGCTCTATCTGCATCGCTATTATCAAACACAGTACCTGCTGTAATAAAAGTGGTCTGCATTCCACCATTCACACTCGGGAAATTAGCGAGTCGTACATCTTTATCGTGTACATAAATCGGATAAATAACAGAATTTAATACCGTAATGGCTATTTCGTCTCTTGAAAAAGCTTTTTCATTCTCTACCATAGTCATAGTTTCTGCATGTTTTGGAAAATATCCCTTGTCTGCACAATCTTTAATCCATTGAAAACCGGCGATTCCCTCATCATTGTAAAGGTCAATCCCCTTATCGTTGAACATCGATGTTCCTCTGGAACGTAGCAATAACATCGTATGGGTATCCCCTTGCTCGTCACCTGCATACATCAGCAAGGGAGCACAGCCTTGCGGTAGGTTCTGATGCAATTGCTCTAATATGGTATCAAATTCATCTACTGTCCACGTTACGATATCTTCTTTGCCTCCAATATAAGATTCCAGTCCGGCATCGCGAAATAGCTTGGTATTATATGCCAGTGTATTAGGCATCACCAAAAACGGGTAAAAGTATAGAGAATCTCCTATGTGACAGTCATTCCAGATAGATGCGGGAATATCCTGCTGTGAAGCCTCATCCACTATATCGTCTAAAGGCAGAAGCCATCCCTTGTGTGCAAAATCTGCTGAGCAAAAAGTAGTCCCAAATAAAATATCTATGGCATCCTTTGAGCCCCTTTTCTCCAGAATGGTTCGATTAATATCTTCTCCTGGCAAAGCTGTTACCTGAATCTCAATATCATCTCTTCCATATTGAGCCAAAAATTTATCTGCGGCATACTTAAGGAAGCTATCATACTCTGCACCCTCTTCTTCCGCACTGATAACACCTTTCCATTGATTGGTAAGTATTACATGAATAATAGTTTTTCCATCTGTAGTAGTCGCATCTGTATGAGCAACAGTTTCTTTCACAGGCTGTAATTCTTTTTGTGCCTTGGGTTGATTGGAGGTACACCCTGTTAACA
Source organism: Lachnospiraceae bacterium (assembly GCA_036652815.1). Classification (GTDB taxonomy): domain Bacteria; phylum Bacillota; class Clostridia; order Lachnospirales; family Lachnospiraceae; genus SZUA-378. The sequence continues at coordinate 25,577 of JAVVVE010000026.1, read as the reverse complement.
TCAACGTCAGCGTCAATAGTAATACAGCACTTCCATAGCGTTTCACGTCCATACACTCCTCCTATTTAGAATCTCCTTTATACTCCTTTTCGATAAATGCAAGGAATTTGTCCTGATTGAGTGGTCTTGAAAAGTAAAATCCTTGGATACAGTCTGCACCACAATCTGTTATCTTGTCGAGGATTTCTTTCGTTTCCACCCCTTCTGCCACTGCCTTCATATGCTTTACTTTGGCTAATTGTACCACTGTTTTTACAAATTCATACTGTTCTTCACTATCTTCTACCTGTAATACCAGTTCTCTATCCAGCTTTAAAATATCAATAGGCAGTTTAGAAAGATAGTTAATACCGCTATAACCCGATCCAAAATCATCCATGGCAATGCGAATTCCACTGTCACGCAACTGATTCAAAGTCTCCACCGCACTGGCAAAGGATTGAATCACCATCGTCTCCGTAACCTCCATCCCTATATGGGAGGGTGCCACTCCTGATTGACGAATCAGCGAAAGTGCTTTCTCTGCATAATTCTTCTGTGCTAATTGCTGTACCGACAGATTCACCTGAATATACTCAATATCACTATGAATCTCCTGTAAGCGTTTCCATAGTAAACAAGTCGCTTCTAATACATAATCTCCAACCAGATCAACAATATTGTTTTTCTCTGCGATCAAGATAGCTTCAAACGGTGAAATATAAATTTCATCATCCCCTTTTAAACGCAGAAGAGCTTCTGCTGAAATATATTTACCGACTTCAATATGATAAATCGGCTGATACCACACTTCGAGAGTATGATCATTAATCTTACGGCGTAGCAGGCTGAGGATTTCTTCTTCTTTTCGTTGTGTTGCTACCATCTCATCATTATAGAGTACGGTATCTATATCAGGCTGCAGTTTAGCCTGACTTAAGGAACTCTGTGCCTTCTCCAATAGAACAGTAGCCGACTGTCCATGCTCCGGATAAGTACAGATTCCGATTCTGCAATCAATCTCAAATTCCGCTTGTCCTATCGTCATCCTCTCTTTAATCATCTTATGGATCAAGGTAGCAATGGTTTGAATATCTGTTTCTTCTAAACGCAATCCCAGAAACACATCCCCATTAATACGATATACATTCTGACAGAATATCTGCGTTAAGCGATTGGCAACCTCTTTCAATATTTGATCTCCCACCGCAAGGGAGAAAACAGTATTATATTTGCCAAATTCTTTAATATCAATTAAAAATATCGTAAATTGTTTGATCTGATCGGAAATAATGAAAGTCTGCATATCTCTTAAAGACTTCGATCTTGTACCAACCGAAAGCAGTGAATCCGAAAAAGCCACTTCTTCTAATTTCTTACGGTATCCGTTAAAAGCCTTTGCCAGCTTGCCCAGTTCCACATCTTCGCCCGCTTCTATATCGACGTCATCCTGTCCCTCTGCCAAGCGGCTGCATTGTTCGATCATATCTGTAACCGGCTTTGTGGTACGCTGAAATAGAATATATACCACAAAAGCCAGTACACACAAAAGAATCAACGCACTAACACTCTGAAAGATCGTAAAGGGGAATACTGCTCTTGACATCTCCCCCTTCTCTACTGTCGTCAGTAAAAGCAACGGATAGGTATTGTTTATACAGAAGGCTCCCAGCATCGGTATCTCCTGTGCATTTCGATAGGAAATCAGGTGTTTTCCTGTCTTTTCCGCTGTCTGAATCTTCGTAAATAGTTGAGCGGACAAACGTTCACACACCTCATAGGTATGTGAATTGCCACAGTAAACCAATTGACCGTTATCAGCAGAAAATAAATATTGTTCATACCCATTCTTGGTTTCCGGCATACTATAAACCTGATGATTTAGAAGTAAATGGATGTATCCCAAGGTATTTTGCTTAAGATCCATAACCGGAGAAGTAATGACGATAATAGGTTCCTTATTATACTTACAGTGTGTGACAATAAATTTACGGTCAGAAAAATCCATCGTATCCACAGAAACCAATTGCTCGACCTGCGTACTAAAGTCATCTAATTTAGTATTCTGTAAATAGAAGGTTCCATCCATGTTCTGTAATGCAGCACCCACAAAGATATCCATCTGTCCGATAGAATCCCATATATCGTCTGCAATCGCTGTTTCCAACACTAATTGCTCTTTTCTTAATAACACGTTAGGGGATAAAAGACGTACCACGTCTGCACTGTTTCTCAAGTAAACAGCTTGCGTTCCATAAGAATCGATCTTCTCTGTAGTTTGACTCATTTGATATTCTGCCTTCGTCAGCAATGTATCAGCATAAGTTTGTTTGCTAGTAATATAAATCGTGCTAACCGTTAGCATTAGTATAATGACAAAGATAAAAAAAGATATGGTTACAACTGAAATATAAAAGTTCCGATTGCGGGAAGAACCTGTTTGTCCTTTGTAAGAATGGGTTCTGTCTTTCATGCAAATACTCCTTCCAACTGCCTATTTAACCTTTGTCTACTATTATAACATATTTTGCACAAACAGGAAGGAATTATTGTACACTTTTCACGAACATTCACACATAATTCAATATTTGCATCCTTAAAAATCAAGAAATATGCGTATGTAAGCTTTTATGGACAAAATGGGCATCTACATACAGGATAGCTTTTGCAATCAAAGTGCCTATGAGTGCTCCCGCTATCACGTCGGAGGGATAATGTACTCCAAGGTATAATCTCGAAAATCCCATTAAAAATGCCAGTAGTAATAATGGAATGCCATATTTTTTAGGAAATGTTTGATAAAATATAACTGCGGCTGCAAAAGAGCTGCCGGTATGCCCTGATGGAAACGAAAAATCTTTCTGTTTTTCAATCAAAATCTGTAAGTTCGGTATCACTTCATATGGTCTGATTCTGGCTACCAGATTCTTTAAGATAATATTATCAATCAAAAGAGATCCAAGCAGGGCAAGTAAGGCAAAAATCCCTATTTTTCTTGTTTTTTTCGGAATAAGCAAACAAACAGACAAGGCAATCCAGATGGTTCCATGATTACCCAGTGTCGTGATAACTGTAAAAAATGAGGTTAAAAAAGGGGTTCTGATGGCATCCTGAATCCATAAGAGTAAGTTAGCGTCTAGCGTAGATAAAAATGTCAGCATAGTAAATTGGATCTCCTTTCGATGGGTGTGGCTTGTAAGAATCTGCTTGTCCGCTTCAGTTCTTCGTAGCTTAAAACTTGTATAGATACGCTTCGCTCCATTAAATCCTGCATTTCGCAGCCGAGCGTTTTTGCCAAGCTAAGCAGCGTTCCTGCCTGCGCCTTGTTAATATCATTTTGTTTTTGCACGTATAGCTGAATCATACGAAGAGCCGCCCCCTGACTGCTTCGCAAGCTAGCCTCAGGTAAATCCTCTTGCCTTTCTGATAACGGTAAGCCCGGAGGGCTTCTCTAATTTATGACGATTGATGATTTCATTTGTAGCATCCACAAACTTGCTCCGGTCTGCCTCGTGCAGAATGTAAAGAGAGAGTACATCTGACAAAGAAAGACCATTCTTCACCATATGGTCAAATTTTAGACTGCTGTACCACTGATAATAGGAAAGTATCCACCCTGCCCAATATTCACGTCCTGCAAAGTCTTTGATGACTCTTTCTTCGCCGGGATAGCTGTCCATGGTGTGAAAAACGATCTCTCTTGCAAGTTCCACACCGGACATCCCGGCAATGTATTTCGGGGTTTCCGTTTTCAATTTTGGCAGCAATACCACTGCTGATAAACCAGAAAAAAAACTCATCAGGGGCATAACTACAATCCACAAGGACATAGTCCATGCATATCACCCATGTTTTGCATGGCATCATCCAAGTAATCTTCGCTGTATGCGTGGGGCATCGTTTTGCCACCTCCCTCTGATAAAAGGATGCTTGCAAGTGCAGTACAACCTGCTCTCTCAGATTACCCAATATCATTGTTTTTTCAAGCTGTGTAAGAGAGATTGTGTTATTGAGAAATGCAGTCGCAAAAGATAAATAGGAATCATCTGCACGATTGTCCTTTATCACATCATATGATTTATACTCTGGCATAAAATGCTCAAAAATATAGTCTTTGGCACGTTTGGCAATGTCACTATCTTTTCCTTCGCAAACGGTAATTCATATAATGTATCCGGGTCAATATCTAAACATGTTGTATTATCACAGTTTTTGCTGATATCCCATGCAAGTGTATCATTCATAACAGTACAAGTATCCATAAGAACATCAATATCCTTTAAAGGTTTAAATACTTCTTTTTCCATCATGTCATTCATGTCATAGCAAACAATTTTACCATCTTCAAAATATATATATACAGAATAGTTTTTCATTGGTATTACCTAAACAACTTTTGGGAACATAACAATCACCTCACTTTTAAACTCATGGATTGATTCGATTTAATGGTTTTCCGTCCTCCGTCACCGTATAGCGTTGGCTATAATGTAAAAAACAATTACCAAAATTTAAAATATGAATATTCAGTTATCAATTTTGGTATAGCCGTTGCCAACGTTCTAGTATGACTCTCGGTGGCTCCGGTTGCTAAATTACGACTCAGCATTTCTTTCATCGAGCTTGCCACACCTGTGGTCGTCTTCATTCCCCAATAATTTCCACCACTCAAATTGCGCACCCTAGACACAGCTACACATGTTGGTTTTATTTTTTCCAATTTAATCGTTGGAACTGTTGCAAATGCATATGAAAATAATCTCGCATTACTAATCGAATAATTTTCACGGCCAATAGTAATTCCCGTTTTGAAAGTTTTTGCCAAATATATCATATCCCACAGCATCGGTATCTGTGCATTGTCATTCCAATTTGTTTTGCATTGAATTACATGAATCTCTATCTCGGCAAAATCTCTTGCAACTAACGCATTAAGTACCTCTAAAAGATTATATTTCATTTTACCCCTAGAATTTATTTCCACCTTGTCTCCATTCACATCAGTAACATCAATCATATTTTTGTCAATACTATATTCAGCTTTGTCAGGAAATGTTATTGCAACTAAATCAGATTCTGTGTTTGAGATAAAACTCCCATAATTTACAGTAATTGCATTGCTGATTGGTACTGGAATTAATTTTTTACTATGCTTGATAACAACCGTTCTTCTTCCAATGCAACATAAATTCAAATACCAACATACAAGTGCCTCCCAATTTGCACCTCCTCCTGATAGATCACTTTGAGTTCTTGCCGCAGACGTATTAGTTGTATAAAAAATATCCCTCAGATTATCACCTAAATTAAGCAATTGAGTCGGAGTTGGTGTGGACGCTAATGTGTTAATCTCTTTTTTCCAGGTTGGCCATGCAGTATTAAACCCTTTTGTATCAAATAGGCTATTAATCGCTTCTTCTCTTAATTTTTCTATTATGTTTTGACTCATTTCTAGCCCTTCTTTCTTTTACTTTTTATTTTGTTTACCATTAGATTCACTAAAACAAGCAGAGAGTCCCCATCCTCTGCCTGTTTTTAATATACTAATCATTTAATTTATTTGCTCTGATTATTTGTGTAGCTACCACCCTAGCAAGAAGTGGTGGAACCGCATTGCCAACTTGTGAATATTGAGGTACTTCTACTCTTCTTCTCAATCCACCAGTAGTGCGTTTTCCCAAAAACTCAAAACTATCATCAAAAGATTGCATTCTTGCCAATTCACGTACAGTAAATGTTCTTGGTTCAAACGGCGAAATATAATCATCCGCAATAGTCATTACTGTAGCCGATGGTTTTGTTCTATCAAGTCTAGTACGTATATTTTTTTTTGTTAGTAATATATCCGTTAAATTCTTATCTACATCCGCATCTCTAAACTTTCGGACAGCCTCATTCCCTTCAAGTTCACAGTTAGCAACTACATGCTTGATAAGCTCTGGTTTATTAGAGATATCAATTCCTTTGTTCATAACTCTATTTCTTAATGCCGAACCATCTTCACCTTCTTTAAACAAAGAAAATCTTTCACAAATAATAGGTAAGTGTCTAGATAGTTCATTGTTTTTTATAACTCCACCGCTATTAATCAGATTTCCATTTATATCAGGTGTGCGACCATTCATTGAATCCAATTGAAAATCAGTCAAACCTCTAAATACATTTTTTTTAACTTCTTCATCTCGCACTAAATCACTTATTGCATCGGTAATTGTAAGTGCATTGTTATCTGTATGTGTAGGTGTTGGATATTCAGGTGATTGCACACCCTCGCGATATGCCATAACAATAACACGATTTCTACGTTGTGGAACTCCATAATGAGATGCATTCAATATTCTTGGTTCAAGAGTATGATACCCTAATAATTCAAATTCATTTCTCAATATCTCCGGAACTAAAGAGCCATCTTCATATACATTTCCTGTTACACCGATAAATCCATAAAATTTTGTATCTAAAAATCCCGAAACATTTTCCAGTACAACATATTTAGGATTAACTTCACTAATAACTCTTAAATACTCTCTAAATAACATATTTCTAGGGTCGTTAGGATCTCTTCTTCCAGCTCTGCTGAATCCTTGACATGGAGGGCCACCAAATATAGCATCAATTTCAGGAATCTGCTGTCCTTGAAAAATTTCAAGACCCGAAATACTATTTCTTATCATATCACCATTTAATTCCCGAATATCTCCTCTATGAAAATATGTATTAACACCTTGATGTAATCCAAGTTGTTCATGTCTATTCATATATGTAAGCTGTACGTTTTCATTAATATCGCTTGAAAACAGTATATGAAAACCTGCTTGAATAAGGCCTTCGCTCATTCCACCAGCTCCACAAAACAAGTCAATTGCATAAGCCATATTTTATTCCTCCTTTTAGCTCTATTTTATCATCGTTTATTAAAAATGTCCAGGATTATTTATATCCAATATTGTAGAACATATGTTCTCGTTTGTCAATTAAAACTTACCAAGTAAACAAATCTGCATGGAATGGATACTTCTAATTTGTCTGACAACAATCCAACACGCTCATAAATATATCGCCACCTAACCGGTTCAAAAACGAGCATACTGTTCTTTCCTGTCATTAGTCACCAGTTCTGTTAACATTTATCGGAATTTTTACTAACTGTTCTCCGCTACGGACATATCCTTTCAAGAAGTCAGATAGGCATAAGGCGGTTCCTTCATCAAGAAGCTGCTTATGTTGGGCGAGTGTCAACATCGTGCTAATAGATTCCTCAGAAGCAAGTTGTTTGAGGTAAAACTGTTCAAGAGCATATTCTTTCTGGGTCTTTTCATTCTTCACACAGATGCTAGATAGAATAAAAATCATAGCCGAAAGTTCTTTTGCTTTCTGTCTGAACTCGAAGAGTAATTGCTCAGCTTGCTCGCCTGTAACAGCAATCTTTTCTCCTGACTCATTCTTTGTTTCAAATTGATAGGTAATCGTTTCCGTCGTCTTATTATTTACTATCCTTGAAGCCTTGGTTTCATGGGTGAAGTTGTCTTTAATTTGCTGAATATTGGTCAGTATTTTAGGCTTCACTTTATAGTGCCAATATGTTTTTATCAGCAAAGCAATGCTTTCTTGAATTTCCGGGTCGCTCAGCACCTCACCAACTATATTTACAACAGCTTGTGTGGTTTTCACTCCAATGGAAGGTTCTTCTCTAACCGGTTCGTAAACTACTTTCGTTCGCACAACTTCTCTTGTCGGCAAATCATGCTCTAAGATAGGAGCAATATCCGGAAGTGCACTAAGTTTTCCTTTTTCTCCGCGAAGTCCATTTGCAGAATGTGTTTCACCTCGATCAAACTTCTCAAATTCATCTTCTTCTAAAGTAACCTTCATTATTCGGGTTACTTTCTTTTTTGTTGTCGCCAAAATTGCTCCTCCTTTCTCTGTACGATTATTCTGTTATGTATGCATCCTTAATTTTTTTGAAGGTATAAGGTTTCACAAGATACAGATTGTCTTTACTTTTTTCATGGCTAATATATCTTATTTATTGTTGATGTGGGTATCCTATTTTCGTGAATTTTTCATCATCCATTTTATCAAACTTATCTATTACTATTATGCATACGCTATTGAAAGTTTCGGCTTTGAAAACTCATATTTTCCATGTTCAATCCGCTTTTCTTGAACCTTTAAACCACTATTTTCTTATCGGTAGCTTTGGCAATGACAAGATGCTTCTGCTTTGATATTTCATTGCATAAAATAACCGACACCTCATCTTCTATATTACGTTCAGTGATTTGTGCATAAAAATGAGAAAGCGATAAAAATCGATAGCAAAACATCAATATCCTTTAAATGATTAAATACTTCTTTTTTCATCATATCATTCATGTCATAGCAAACAATTTTACCCTCTTCAAAAAAATATATACAGAATAGTTTTTCATTGGTATTGCCTGAACAACTTTTGGGAGCATAACAAGCACCTCGCTTCTAAACTAATGGATTGATTCGATTCAGTAATTTTCCGTCCTCCGTCACCTTATAACGTTAACAATACAAGCATTTACAATATAATTGTAACACAACTATTATCAAAAAAACCCACAAATTTAATATTTGTGGGTCCTCCATACAATAAAATATGCAATTGCTTATCTCTTGCTGAACTGCGGTGCTCTACGAGCTGCTTTGAGACCGTATTTCTTTCTTTCCTTCATTCTCGGATCACGGGTTAAGTAGCCTGCTTTCTTGAGAGCCGGACGATAGTCTGCATCGGCTTGTAAGAGTGCTCTTGAGATACCATGTCTGATAGCTCCGGCTTGACCTGTTGTTCCACCACCATGTACGGTCACCAGAACATCAAATTTTTCAAGATTCTCTGTTTCTTTTAGAGGTTGACGTACAATAACTTTTAATGTTTCCAGTCCAAAATATTCATCCATACTTCTCTTATTTATTGTAATATTTCCTTTGCCCGGTACTAAGTATACTCTTGCAACGGATTTTTTTCTTCTACCTGTTCCGTAGTATTTTGCTGTTTTAGCCACTTTGATTTTCTCCTCTCGGTTCCTTTACTTAAAATGTTAATACTTCTGGTTGTTGAGCTGCTTGTTCATGCTCCGGTCCTGCATACACATGAAGTTTTGTAAACATTTGTCTTCCTAAAGGTCCTTTTGGAAGCATGCCTTTGACAGCAAGTTCAATTACTTGTTCCGGTTTCTTAGCTAATTTCTCTCTTAATGTTGCTTCTTTAAGTCCACCCACATAATCTGAATGATGGTAGTACATCTTCTGATCAAGCTTATTACCTGTTACTTTAATCTTCTCTGCATTAATAATAACTACATAATCTCCGGTATCTGCGTGTGGTGTAAAGATCGGTTTATTCTTACCTCTTAGCACTTTAGCAACTTCTGATGCCAAACGTCCCAATACCATATCTGTAGCGTCCACTACATACCATTTTCTATCGACTGTAGCAGAACTAGCCATAAATGTCTTCATCGTGTTTCCTCCGTAAATCCAGTCTATTGACCTTCTTCATTTCTTTACCGCTCTGCATGAACTGTCATGCACTTCGGTATATTGTCTGTTACAGGCTTCCGTTCAAGATTCTTACCGGGGCATTGGTTTAACCTATAAAACGTCGCCACATTGAGTTATTATATTACACGCAACCGCGTGTGTCAACTGTTTTCGAGTTGTTTTTTAATTTATATATGATCATAACAGTCATAATTATTGCCTATTATTTTGTGACAACCATACCTATAATATTACCTGTTCTTTTTTCAACAGTATATCTTCTTCCCATAAAATCGTTGGCATATAAAAAATCATTATCAATTCCTATCATAGTATAAACAGCCTCATCCCCCTTGGGTTTGACTCCGATTTGCCATTTTTTTTCACCTTTAGTTGAATAGCAATAAACATTATGGAAATCATCATAAACCAATTCTCTTTTTGACGGAATATCTAATAATACATATATTTTATCATCATCAATTTTTATTTGAAAAATATTGTCTTTAAAACTAATTTCTTGATTTTCAATATAAAGTGATTTATTTTCATATCTTATTTTCATTTTCCTATACTCCAATCCGATAAATTTCCTATTTCATAAAACTCACCTACATATTGTCCTTTCAGGTCAAATTGAATACCTCCACCATTATATCCATAATTTGAATTTACCTCACCCATTTTAATTGTGGTTCCAGCATCTAGTTTTACTTCACCTATGTATTGGGGAGTTGATGGCAGTGCAAATTTTTCTTGAATTTGTACAGGGGTTAAACCTTTTATATCCTCTGCACGCATTACCCATCCCCCTTTTAAACCCGACACGTTATCATCATAAACTCTTACAAATATTGAATCACTATTCAAAGTGATGTCTTGTACAACTGTTTTAGGTATATATGGCGGTTGCTCATATCCATTAGTGTACCACCAGTTATTAACATTTTCTGCTGATTGATATTGGTTTATTTTAACGTTGCCTTTTAAGCTTTCTAACTGTTCATTTAGATACTCATATCCTACTTTGCTTGTTGTACCACCCTTAGTAACTAAATCCAAACTCTTTGCGTTAAGCAATACCTCTGATGATAGTTTTCCTGCTACGGCTCCTGCTGTAAAGGTAAGTGCCGTCTGTAGTTCGGGAGACAGCTCTGTATCTTTTACTGCACACGACGTTCCATACATGCTTAGGTCTGTTATGGTCTCTGATAGATAGAGTTTTGCCATTGTCTTTAGAAGAAGGTTACTTCCTGTTTTAGCTGCTGTTTTGACTGCTTTTATAGCGGTGCCTACCGGAATTAAGGTTACCAGTCCTTCCATCATCTTATAACCACGTTCCGTATCTGCCAACGTTTCTCCTGTGATGGGATTCCACCCAAACAGGGCTTCTCCTATGGGTAGGATTCCGAGACTTGCGATATCTGCGATGTCAGACCACATCTGTTTTTCAGGCTGATATTTTTGATAGTCAAATTCACCATCTTTATAATATCCTTTTAGATAATCTCTGACATTATCTGTTTCTTTTCCTTTGTACTGATTCTCAAAGAGCAGGGCAAATTCCTTTACATAATTTCTGTCACATTCATCCCGATAGATTCCCATGAAGTCTGCGATTCCTATTTCTTGTTTCTGATATTCGATATTTCGCTCTCCTGTCATCGGACTGCTTACGGTTTGATAGCTTTTGATTCCAAGATTATTTGCTACCTTAAAATCTTCCATTTTGATTTGGCTTAGGCTTTCAACTGCATTTTTGCTGACATTTCTTTTAAAAGCATCATTGATTTCTGCAAACTTGGTATCTACGTCTTTTATGTAGGTTTCCAATACTTCCATTCCTGTGATACTTTCTTCTATGTTCTCTTTTTGATCGGTATAGTCAAGCTCGCCGAATCCTTCTCTTGCGAGTCGCTCTGATAACTCTAAAATATCAGCATTTAATTTTAACAGGGTTTGCTTTTTTTGATCAAGATCATATAACTTGATTTTGATTCTGCTCATCCAGCCTTCTCTGTCGTATATCATACGTCTGGGCAAACTATCTTCCCTCCCTTTATCTTTTTGCTATCCTACAGTACTTTTCTTGAGTTGCTTTCCCTTTGCATACAGAACATAAACCGGTGGAATACTTAACGTTCTGATACCAGAAGTAAAACAGAAGCAGAAATCCTTTCTTCACCCTCATCTGCTGGTTATAATCTACTGCTTACAGCAGCGACCTATATTCACCAGAGACCTTTTTTATAATCCAAAAAATATTTCTTTATTCAGAACTTTGAATACGCATAATACCGTTTAATATTAATATAGCCACTACTAATTATTGAGGCTAATGTTTTACATATTTGGGGACATTTTCAAAAACGCTTGACACTGTTTTCGAATTGATTTTTAATTTAAAAATTGATACGATAATAGCATCAGTCCATTTGGTGGTGCCACCGGGCCTGCTTTGCGACGATCCGCAGATTCCAGTATCTCTTTCACATATTCCGGAGGATAGATTCCCTGTCCTACTTTCATCAAGGTGCCTACTATGATACGCACCATATTATAGAGAAATCCGGTGCCTGAGATCGTAATCGTAATGAGATTCCCCTGCTTCTCAAGATGTAGATCTGTAATCGTTCGCACGGTTGTCTTTGCCTGTGAATGCTGGCTGCAAAAACTCTTAAAATCATGTTTTCCTATCAGATACGGGCATGCTTGCTGCATCAGTGAAACATCTAATGGGAGATAGGTAAAATGACTATATAAACGCAAGGTAGGGAGTGGTATCTTCGCATTCCAGATCTGATACTGATAGGTCTTAATGCTGTCACAAAACCGAGGGTGAAAATCATTGGCTACTTCCATTGAACGCTGAATGCGAATATCTTCGGGCAGTCTCTGATTTAATGCTTGACACATTTTCTCTCCGGGGATGCGGCTCATCGTATCAAATACCGCTATATTACACAGTGCGTGTACTCCCGAATCTGTCCTGCTCGCACCAATCACATGGATCTCTTCCTGCAAAAGTTTAGACAGACAACGATTTAATTCACTTTCTATGGTAATACCATTGGGTTGAATCTGCCAACCGCAATAGTTAGTTCCGTCATAAGCTATTTCCATCATGATTCTTTTCATAATATAATAAACACTCTTCCTATCAGGATAGTCAGGATAAAATATACGCTTAAAACAAGATAAGCGATCGCATCACGTCTATGATACTGTAATGGCTTCATCTTTGTTCTTCCGTCTCCACCGCGATAACACCTTGCTTCCATAGCCATTGCCAAGTCATTGGCACGTCGAAAAGCAGATATAAACAATGGTACTAGCAAAGGTACTAACCCTTTTGCTTTTTGAATCAAATTCCCACTCTCAAAATCAGCACCTCTTGCAATCTGTGCTTTCATAATCTTATCTGTTTCTTCTAATAAGATAGGAATAAAACGAAGTGCAATAGACATCATCATCGCCACTTCATGCACCGGTACTTTAAAGATACGAAGTGGACGCAGTAGCTTCTCCATAGCATCCGTGAGATTATTAGGGGTTGTCGTTAAAGTCATAACAGAGGAACCCATAATTAAAAAAGTTAGTCTGATTGCCATAAATATTGCAAAGCGAAATCCTTCTTTTGTGATAGTAAAGATCCAAAAGCTCACCAGTGGTTCACCCGGTGTTAAGAATAGATTAAATCCAACCGTAATCAGCAGCAGAAACAGGATTGCTTTCATACCTTTCAGCAAAAACTTAAACGGTACTTTAGAGCAGCGAATAACACCTGCTAAAAACAAACAGGCCACCACATAACCTACTATATTCTTTACTAAAAAAAGGGATATAATATATACCATCGTAGCTATTAATTTAACGCGTGCATCCATTCTATGGATCACGGAGTCAACCTGATAATATTGTCCTAACGTAATATCTCTTAGCATCTCTTTCCACCTGTTTGCATCTGCATGCTGTTCCATACCTTCAGAATCTCGTCTGCTGCTTCTGCAACTGTTGTTACATCGGTATTGACCGGCACAATCTGCTCCTTGATCTGATGCATCATATAAGTAACCTGTGGTGCAGCCAATCCCATTTTTTCTAATTCTCTATAAGAACGGAAAACCTGTTTTGGTGAATCGTCAAAAGCAACTGTTCCTCGATTCATCACGATCAGACGATCTACATATTTGGCAACATCTTCCATACTATGTGACACCAAAATAACCGTAATCCCTGTTTGATTGCGTAATTCTGCAATCTGATCCAAAATCTCATCTCTGCCTTTTGGATCCAAACCTGCTGTAGGTTCATCCAAGATCAAGACCTCCGGTTTCATCGCAAGAACCCCTGCGATAGCAACTCGTCTTTTCTGACCTCCCGATAGATCAAAGGGTGATTGATAGAATACGCTGTCCTCTAACCCTACTTGTTTTAAAGCTTCATAAGCACGTAATTCTACTTCAGAACGTGATAATCCAAGATTCTTTGGTCCATAACATACATCTGAGAATACATCTACTTCAAATAGTTGATGTTCCGGATATTGAAATACCAAACCAACTTCACTACGCAATTTTTTCATATTAAAATCTTTATCGTAATAATCTTCGCCGTTATAGTAAATGGAACCACTGGTTGCTCTTAGAAGACCATTCAAATGTTGTACTAACGTTGATTTACCGGATCCGGTATGTCCTATTAATCCTATGAATTGTCCATCCGGTATCACGAGATTAATGTCCTTTAAAGCAGCTACCGACATCGTTGTATCCGCTTCATAGATGTAATTCACATGATCTACAATAATTGCCATCTATCTATTCCTCTTCTCTTAGTCATGCTTTAGTGACTGTTGAGCAATGACTGCTTTAATTGTGCTACCAATTCTTCTATGGTTAAAATACCCGGTGTAATGGGCATGCCTTTCTTGCGCAGTTCATATGCCAGTAACGTTACCTGCGGAACATCCAGTCTCAATTCTTGCAACCGCTCTACCTGACTAAAGATCTCCTTCGGGGTTCCCTGCATCGCAATCCGACCTTCATCCATAACAAATACCCTATCCGCAAAGATTGCTTCTTCCATATAATGTGTAATCAACACTATGGTAACATTTTCCACCTGATTTAACGCTCTGGCTGCACGAATCACTTCCTTGCGTCCGCTGGGATCCAACATCGCGGTAGGTTCGTCAAATATAATGCATTTTGGGTGCATCGCAATAACTCCTGCTATCGATACCCTCTGTTTTTGCCCACCTGATAATTTATTGGGAGAATGTTTACGAAACGCATACATGTCAACCGTTTTAAGGCTCTCCTCCACACGTTCCCAGATCTCTTTGGTTGGAATACCCATGTTCTCAGGTCCAAAACCAACATCCTCTTCCACAACCTGTCCGATAATCTGATTGTCCGGATTCTGAAATACCATACCTGCTTTTTGTCTGATATCCCAAATATTATTTTCCTCTGCAGTATCCTGCCCATCCACCCATACCGTGCCTTCTGTTGGGTGTAGCATTGCGTTAATATGTTTCGCCAGCGTTGATTTACCGGAACCATTATGTCCCAGTATCGCCACAAATTCACCTTGTTTAATATCCAGGGAAACATCATCCACAGCCCGTGTAATTCCCTCTACCTGACCTTCTTCGTCTCTTCTGATATATTCAAATACTAATTTAGCGGTCTTTATAATCCCCATCTATTGTATGCCATCTCTTTCTACTTAGTGCCACGTTGTTTATTGTACTCGATTATTAGCGTAATTACAAGATTCTTTCCATTTTCCTTACAGAATCCTTGCAGAATCAGCAAAGATTATTTATACTAAGGTAGATAATGTGATTTGATACCCATAACCTAGAGATAAATCAGAAAGTACGGTGAATAAGATGCTTATTCCTCATAAATTGCATAAACAATACATACACATATGGAAGGGTAGTTTGGTGTTATTACTTATTCTTTTCTATTTGACCCCTGCCTGTGAGTTACATGCTCAAAATAAACCAAAAAAAGAGGTACCTGTGATGTCACCTACAACAACAGACACCGTAACTTATCAGCCCGGTTTCTACTATGAATCGATTACAGAAGAGCTTAAGACAAGGATCAACGGGTTGTCCTATAAGGAGAACTGTACCGTTCCTTATGAGGACTTAAGATATGTCAGTGTACTTTATTGGGACTTTAATGAGGAAACGCAAATAGGCGAACTCATCTGCAATAAAGCCATTGCAGAAGATCTGGTTGAGATCTTTTATGAATTGTACCTGGCTACTTACCCCATTGAAAAAATACGTTTAATTGATGAATATAATGCAGATGACACTTTATCGATTACAGATAACAATACTTCCTGTTTTAATTTTCGTCTTGTAGATGGTTCTAAGAAGTTATCCAAGCATGCACTGGGGCTTGCGATTGATATCAATCCTTTCTACAATCCATATGTCACTTATCCAAATGGATCGGTTCGCATCTCTCCGATTGGCAGCGAAGCATATGCCGACAGAAGTCTTGATTTTCCGCACAAGATTGATAAAGAAGATTTGTGTTATCAGTTGTTTACAGAACATGGATTTACATGGGGCGGTAATTGGAAATCACTGAAAGATTACCAGCACTTTCAAAAATCTATTCCAAAGAAGAAATAGCAGTACTATCAAAAAAGCTTTCAAAGGATTCCGAATCATATCCTTTGAAAGCTTTTTATATGTTTAGTCCACCATGCTTCTTAAACTAATTCAAGAAGTACTTCCATCGCTGCATCGCCTTTACGTTGGCCGATCTTTACGATTCTGGTGTATCCACCTTTACGATCTACATATTTTGGTGCAATCTCATCAAAGAGTTTAGCAACCAGATCAATTTCCTTTGTGTTCTTTTTCTTGCCTGCAATCGCAGTCGGTACTTCTGTAACAGGATATAAGACTTTCAATATTTGTCTTCTCGCATGTAATCTGGTAGGCAAATCTTTCTTAATCTCTTTTTCTTCTGTATCATAAACAGTAACTTTCTTACCGTCTACTACTTCTTTGACTCTCTTACCATCTTTATCTTTACGAGCAATCTTAGCAGTAACTTTAACTGTTTCAAAGTTATCTTTTTCTTTAACTGCTGCTGCAATTAATCCATCAACCATTTTCTGTACTTCTTTTGCTCTGGCTTCTGTGGTAACGATCTTACCTTTGTATAATAAATTGGTAACCTGACCTCTTAATAATGCTTTTCTTTGGTCTGATGTCTTGCCTAACTTTCTGTATTTCGCCATGTTATTGACTCCTCTCATTTTCATGGAACACTTGCGCATACTCTTTGGGCTTACTGCACAAATGCTATTACTTCTATCTTATCTCTAATCCTCAAGGGGATTCAATTGTAACCCTAATTCTTTTAATTTCGCCAATACTTCTTCAAGAGATTTACGTCCAAGATTACGAACTTTCATCATATCTTCTGAGGTTCTGTTCGTCAATTCTTCTACTGTATTAATACCGGCTCTCTTCAGGCAATTGTAAGAACGAACTGATAATTCCAATTCATCAATACTCATCTCAAGAACTTTTCCTTTTTCATCATCTTCTTTTTCTATCATGACTTCTGCTGTCTTGGCATTCTCTGAAAGATTAATGAATAGACTGAGATGTTCGCTTAAGACTTTAGCTGCCAGACTGACTGCTTCATCTGCAACCAACGTACCATTGGTATACACGTCTAAAGTAAGTTTATCAAAGTCTGTAATCTGACCAACACGCGTATTTTCAACAGACATGTTGACTCTCTCTACCGGAGTATAAATCGAATCGATTGCAAGCATACCAATCGGTAAGTCATCACTCTTGTTTTTATCAGCGCTGACATATCCTCTGCCTTTGGTAATCGTAAGTTCTGCATATAATTTACTCTTCTTACCGCTTACTGTTGCAATTACCACTTCCGGATTCAATATCTCTATATCCTGATCTACTTGAATATCTGTTGCTGTAACAACGCCTTCGCCTTCAAACTCTATATAAGCAGTCTTCGCTTCATTCGTCTCACTATTATTTCTAATAGCCAGACTCTTGATATTCATGATAATCTCTGTCACATCCTCTTTCACACCCGGAATAGAACTGAATTCATGTAAGACACCTTCAATCTTTACTTGGCTTACTGCAGCTCCCGGTAAGGAAGATAGCATGATTCTTCTCAAAGAGTTCCCTAGTGTAATGCCGTAGCCTCTCTCTAAAGGTTCTACAACAAATCTGCCATATTTCTTATCTTCAGAAATATCTGTAACCTCAATATTGGGTCTTTCAAAATCAAACACTGGCAATGCCCTCCTTTACGAATATACTAGCTTATTTAGAATATAATTCGACAATAAGCATCTCATCAACAGGAACATCAATTGCTTCTCTTGAAGGAAGTTCTTTTACTGTTCCTTTCAATGCTTCACTATCCATGTCAAGCCATTCAGGAACAATTCTACCAGCAGTAACTTCTAAAATGTCTTTATATCTTTGTAAGCCTTTTGCTTTTTCTTTAATAGCAATTACATCACCGGCTTGAATTAAGTAAGATGGAATATTAACTACTTTTCCATTTACTGTTACATGCTTATGATCTACAACCTGTCTTGCTTCTCTTCTTGTTCTTGCTAATCCCAATCTGAAGATTACATTATCAAGTCTGCTTTCCAGAAGAACCATTAAGTTCTCACCCGGCATACCTTTCATCATCTTATCTGCTTTTTTGTAATAATTTCTGAAAGGTTTCTCAAGAACACCATAGATAAATTTTGCTTTTTGTTTCTCTCTTAATTGGAGACCATACTCGCTCATCTTTCTAGTAGTTCTTGCACTTCTATTTGATTTCTTGTCATATCCTAAAAATGCTGGCTCTAAACCTAAGGCTCTGCATCTTTTCAGAACAGGAACTCTATTAACTGCCATTTCTATTTCCTCCTATTTATTCTCAGATTATCCTCTGACTCACTAATTCCTTTGTGTCACCGTGGGTTCACTATACTCTTCTACGTTTTGGTGGGCGACATCCGTTATGTGGTACCGGTGTTACGTCTTTGATGCTGGTTACCTCAAGTCCACAAGCCTGAAGTGCACGAATCGCTGCTTCTCTTCCTGAACCAGGTCCTTTCACCAACACGTCAACAGATTTTAATCCGTGAATGAGTGCTGCTTTTGTAGCTGTTTCTGCAGCCATTTGTGCTGCATAAGGAGTAGATTTCCTTGAACCTCTGAAACCAAGACCACCTGCACTTGCCCAGCTAAGAGCATTTCCTTCTGTATCTGTCAAAGTAACAATTGTATTGTTAAATGAAGATTGGATATGTGCTTGTCCGCGTTCAACGTTTTTCTTAACACGCTTTTTTGTTGTTTTTTTTGCAACTGTTTTAGCCATTTAAACTAACCTACTTTCTTGTTATAATCACATTGTTTATTTCTTCTTATTAGCAACTGTTCTCTTAGGACCTTTTCTAGTTCTGGCATTGGTCTTTGTCTTTTGTCCACGAACCGGCAATCCTTTTCTGTGACGGATACCGCGATAGCATCCAATCTCCTGTAATCTCTTGATATTAAGAGCGACTTCTCGCCTTAAATCACCTTCTACTGTTGTATTAGATTCCGTGATTGCTTCACCGATTCTCTTAACTTCATCATCTGTTAAGTCTCTAACACGAGTGTCAGGATTTACTTTTGCTTTTGCTAAAATTATATTAGCACTTACTCTACCAATACCGTAGATATAGGTTAACCCAATCTCTACACGTTTTTCTCTTGGTAAGTCTACACCAGCAATACGAGCCATGTAAATATTCCTCCATTTTCTTGTTGCATCAGAATCTGTTTTCATCTAATGCGTTAACATGTTACTAATTGATTGAGATGATTCTTATTGCATAATCATCCGATCGGACAGGAATCCGATTTCTCCGATACTTGAACTTCTCGGTATCAAAAAGTAATATCTCGTAGATTTTCTACGGTATATTATATTTTGTACACCTGTGTTCTATCCCTGTCTTTGTTTGTGTTTCGGGTTCTCGCAGATGACTCTGACTTTCCCTTTTCTCTTAATTACTTTGCACTTTTCGCAAATTGGTTTTACTGATGATCTAACTTTCACGTTAAACCCTCCTTTCAAAAAAGACCGTTTTACAGTATATCATACTGCTGTGCCAATTGCAAGTATCTATATAACGTTTGCAATTTTTATTTATCTCTCCATATGATTCTTCCTTTGGATAAATCATAGGGGGATAATTCAAGAGTTACTTTGTCACCCGGTAAAATACGGATGAAATTCTGTCTTAACTTGCCGCTGATATGAGCAAGTACTTTATGTCCATTTTCAAGTTCTACCTGAAACATCGTATTTGGTAATTTTTCAACAACAACACCTTCAATTTCAATCACATCGGTTTTTGACATGCTTACGCCTCCTCAATCATAGTACCTGTTTATATAGTTTAATTGCTCTTTTAATCTCTTCATCATAAATCAGTTGATGTTCTCTGATTTTAGCGGTCAACTGTTCATTGGAATAGTGATGAATCGGTTGAATATGCTTGTGACTTTTTTTCTTTGGATGTTCTATCGTCTTATGATGACCATCTGCCAGATAAACATATTCGTTCTCTTCTCGGATTATGATATAGAGTTGATTCTTATCATGACCGGCTATGGAAGTTGCAAATTCTCCTATCATATATACTCCCGCTCATTTCTGCTTTATTATAGCATAGTCAGTATCTCAGGCTCTCCGTCTGTAATCAGAATCGTATTCTCATAATGTGCTGACAAGGAACCGTCTTCTGTCACCACTGTCCAATCGTCCTCTAACCATTCCACATCGCTTCTGCCTATATTAATCATAGGTTCTATTGCGAGTGTCATACCTGCCTGTAACCTCGGTCCACGCCTGCGTTGTGCAAAATTAGGAATCTGTGGATCTTCATGAAGACTGGTTCCAATCCCATGTCCTACCAGTTCTGTGACGATTCCATATCCAAATCCGGACACATAAGCATCTATCGCATTTGATATATCGAATAAACGGTTTCCGTCTTTAGCATGCTTAATGCCCTCAAAGAAGCTCTGTTTAGTCACTGCTATGAGTTGTGTAGCCTCAGGGCTAATCTTGCCTACAGGATAGGTTCTGGCTGCATCTGAGTGGTATCCCTCATAGATCAGTCCTGCGTCCAAACTGACGATATCGCCTTCCTTTAGGATATTATGGTGATTGGGAATCCCATGTACGACTTCATCATTCACTGATACACAAATCGATGCCGGATAACCATTATAATGTAAGAAATTAGGAATACCACCATAACTTCTGATTAATTTATCTCCAATGATGTCTATCTCTTTGGTAGAGATCCCTGCCTGTACTGCTTTTCCCAAGTCTTCATATACCTGAGCCAGTAAGTGGCAAGACTGACGCATCAATGTAATCTCTTTTGCAGATTTAATTGTTATGGGCATCTGCATCATCTCCTAAGATGTCTATAATTGCTTTAAATACATCTTTCATATCTATCGTTCCATCTACTGTTCTAAGAATCTTTCTCTTAGTATAAAAATCTATCAGTGGCTGCGTCTGTTCATGATAAACGCATAAGCGATTCTGAACCGTTTGCGGTTTATCATCTTCTCTAAGCACCAACGGCTGACCACATTTATCACAAATACCTTCTTGTTTAGGTGGTACATGTTCTATATGATAAGTTGCACCGCAGGAAAGACAAGCACGCCTCCCTGACATCCTTCTGACAATGTTCTCATCCGGAACAGCGATATCGATTACAACATCAATCTGATCCTGTAGATCCATTAATGCCTGTTCTAAGACTTCTGCCTGTGGAATCGTTCTCGGAAATCCATCCAGCACATAACCATTATGGCAGTCAGCCTGTGCGACTCTGTCTAACAGTATCTTAACCGTTAAGTCGTCCGGAACCAGTAATCCCTGATCCATATATGTCTTGGCTTCCATACCAAGTACCGTTCCATTTTTAATATTGGTTCTAAAAATATCTCCGGTCGAAATATGCGGAACGCCGTATTTATCAGCGATCATCTCGGCTTGTGTGCCTTTACCTGCACCCGGTGCACCTAACATAATTATTTTCATTTTAATATTTCCTCTTTTTCACATAATATATCTTGGGACAAAGCTGTCTTGCTTTGCCCCAAAATCTAATTAGTCATTCAAAAAACCTTTGTAATTACGTACCAGCATCTTAGACTCTATCTGTTTGATCGTCTCAAGTACTACACTGACAATAATGATTAAGCTGGTTCCACCGAAGGAAACCGAAGCATTAAACACACCATTAAATACAAATGGAATCACTGCCACAATAATAAGACCTGTGGCACCAATGAAGATAATATAATTTAATATTCTTGACAAATACTCACTCGTTGGTTTTCCAGGACGAATCCCAGGAATAAAACCACCTTGCTTTTTCATATTATTTGCTATCTCTAACGGATTAAAAGTAATAGAAGTATAGAAATAAGCAAAAAATACAACCATAATAGCATAAACCAACAAACCAATGGAATAAATCGGAGCACTTGGTTTACACCAGTTACCTGAATTTAATCCTTTTAAAATCTCTCCCCATACACCGGTTCCTGTATAGCCAAATAAAGAACAGATAATAATCGGGAACTGCATAATAGAAGAAGCGAAGATAATCGGAATAACACCTGCCGTGTTAATCTTCAATGGAATACTGGTAGACTGTCCGCCAACCATCTTCCGACCTTGCACCTTCTGTGCATATTGTACCGGTATCTTACGAACACCACCATTCAGAATAATAACAATAATAACCATTGCAAGTATAATTGCCAGAATAATGAGTGCTGCTAATGCTCCGATAGCAATGGACTGCCCTTTGATAAACTGGGTGTAAAGACCCAACAAATCATCCGGTAATCTTGAAATAATATTAATAACCAGGACAATAGAAATACCATTTCCTATGCCTTTTTCTGTAATTCTCTCGCCTATCCACATTAAGAATGTACTGCCGGCCGTTAGTGCCGCAATGACTGTAATTACATTGATTGCATCATAGGTTTGTAGTAAACCCTGTTTCCCGAATCCGATTGCCATTGCACCTGATTCCAGAAGCGCTAATCCAACGGTTACATAACGTGTGATAGCAACAATCTTTTTTCTTCCGTCTTCACCATCTTTTTGCATCTCTTCCAATTTAGGAATCGCAATCGTTAATAATTGCATAATAATGGAAGAAGTGATATACGGTGTAATATTAAGTGCCAGAACAGACATATTTAAAAATGAACCGCCGGTGAACGCATTAAAGAAACTAAAGGTATCACCCGTCTGTGCTGCAAACCAATTGGCAAAATAGTGTCTGTCAACACCCGGCACCGGTAGCTGTGATCCTAAACGAATCACAACTAACATAGCCAGTGTAAACAGAATACCATTTCTAATTTCTTTGACTTTCAATGCACTCTTCAACGTTTTAAGCATTAAATCACCTCTGCTGTTCCACCAAGAGCTTCGATTTTTTCTTTTGCTGTTGCACTAAACGCATTAGCCTGAACCGTAAGTTTCTTAGTAAGTTCTCCATTTCCGAGAATCTTAACACCGTCTCTTGGGTTTTTAACGATTCCTGATTCGATGAGTGCTGTAATATTAACTGTACTGCCATCTTCAAATCCTTCCAGAGCTACTAAGTTAATACCAACTATTGTTTTGGTATTTCTATTCGTGAACCCTCTCTTTGGAATACGTCTGTATAATGGCATCTGACCACCTTCAAAACCGACTCTGGGTGCTCCTGAACGAGCTTTTTGCCCTTTGTGACCTTTACCGGCTGTTTTACCATTGCCTGAACCGTGTCCACGACCTCTTCTAAAATTATCACTTTGTTTGGAACCTATTGCAGGTTGTAGATTTGATAATTCCATATTGACACCTCCTTATCTATAGATTACGCTTCAGCATCCATCGATACTGATTCTACTTTTACTAAATGATTAACTTGTTGAACCATACCTCTTGTTGCATCATTATCAGGTAAGATAACTGTTTTGTTCAGTTTCTTAAGACCCATAGCTTTTACCGTTAACTTATGTTTCGGTACTGCACCAATCGTAGATTTTACTAAAGTAACCTTTAACATGTTTTGTTCTTTTGCTGCCATTTTAATCTCCTCCTTAGCTCAAAATCTCGTCGACTGATTTACCACGGTTCTTAGCTACCTCTTCTGGAGTTTTTAATTGACTTAATCCATCAATTGTGGCAATTACTACGTTTTGTTTGTTATTAGAACCCATTGATTTGGTACGGATATTCTTAATCCCTGCGAGTTCGCATACACTACGTGCAGGACCTCCTGCGATAACACCGGTACCATCCGGAGCTTTCTTTAACAGCACAGCTGCACTGCCGAATTTACCAATCAAATCATGGCTGATACTATTATTCTCATCTAACGCTACGCTGACAAGCTTCTTAGCTGCATCTTCTTTTCCCTTACGGATTGCTTCAGGGATCTCTGTTGCTTTACCAAGACCGGCACCTACGTGACCGTTACCATCTCCTACTACAACTAAAGCAGTGAATCGGAAGTTACGACCACCTTTTACAACCTTAGTTACACGTTTAATGGAAACTACGCGTTCTGTTAATTCCAAATTACTGGCATCAATGATTGTACGTTTCATGTGATTTACTCCTCCTTTTCTAGAATTCCAAGCCTGCTGCTCTCGCTGCATCGGCTACGGCTGCTACTTTACCTTGATATACAAAGCCGCCTCTATCAAAAACAACTGCTTTAATACCTTTTTCAACTGCTCTTTTAGCAATTAATGTGCCTAAATATGCTGCTGCATCAACGTTATTGGTTTTCTCAAGTTCTGCCTTCACATCTTTTTCAAGTGTGGAAGCTGCAACTAAAGTACGTCCAAGCGTATCGTCAATAATTTGAGCATACATATGATTATTACTTCTAAACACTGCTAAACGAGGTCTCTGGGCTGTGCCACTGAAACGGTTACGAATTTTCAAGTGCTTTTTAACTCTAACTTTTTGTCTGGATTCTTTGTTAACCATTTTCTACTCTCCTTATCTATTTTTTACCTGTCTTACCAACTTTACGTCTGATCACTTCGTCAGTATATTTAATACCTTTTCCCTTGTAAGGTTCAGGTCTTCTCTTATCTCTGATCTCAGCGGCGAATTGGCCAACTTTTTCTTTATCAATGCCTTTTACGACAATGAGGTTCTGACCCTCAAGAACTGTTTCAACTCCATCAGGGTCTGTCATAATAACCGGATGTGAATATCCTAATGACAAGGTTAATGTATTACCGGATTTAGCGACTTTATATCCAACACCGTTTACTTCCAGCTTCTTCTCATAACCATCTGTAACACCAATTATCATATTGTTAAGTAGTGTTCTGGTCAAACCATGTAAAGATTTCATCTTCTTTAAATCGTTTGGTCTTACTACCAGTGCTTCTGCACCTTCAATTTTAATTTCCATTTCTGCCGGTAACACTCTTTCCAGTGTTCCTTTAGGACCTGTTACAGTCACTTTATTATTTTCTGCAAGTTCCACAGTTACTCCTGCCGGAATTGCGATTGGCATTCTTCCTATACGTGACATGCCCGTACCTCCTTCTTACCAAACGAAAGCTAATACTTCTCCGCCTACGTTAAGTTTTCTAGCTTCTTTATCAGTTACAACACCTTCATTGGTTGAAATAATTGCTACACCAAGTCCACCAAGAACCTTAGGAAGTTCTTCTTTATTAGCGTATACTCGAAGTCCCGGTTTTGAGATTCTCTTGAGACCCGTGATGATTTTCTCGCTCTTGTCTGCACCATATTTCAATGTGATATGGATTGTCTTGAACTCACCATCTTCAATAATATCATATTTCTTAATGTATCCTTCATCCAACAGAATCTTAGCAATAGCCAGTTTCATCTTAGACATCGGTACATCAACTGTATCATGTTTCGCAGTATTTGCATTACGGATTCTTGTAAGCATATCTGCAATTGGATCAC
>JAVVVE010000025.1:0-31917 GCA_036652815.1 Lachnospiraceae bacterium | reverse complement strand
AGTCATAATATACATGAGAAAAAGATGTGACATTCTTCATATTCTGTCCTTCAAATAAAAAATGTCCTCTGTGTTTTAAAATATTATGGATGGCTAAATACACAAGTCTCACATCAAATTTTTGCTCCGATGTAAGCAATGCTTTACGTAAATGATATATCGTTGGATAATCCTTGTGATATTCTTTATCTGTGTAACTGTCATCACAAAATAATGTGTTAAACTGCTCTACACTTTTATCTTCTGCATAATATTTACTATCCTGCATACGTTGGTAGAATCCCATATCTACTTTGCTGATCTCCTCTGCAAATAATTCCTGTAGCATTTGCAGTCTGCTCACTTTTCTTTGCCCTCTTCTTCTTGCAGATCTCTGTATTCTCCTTGCTTCGGCCGTTTGAGCTTCTTGAAATAAGCGAATCCCCCACATCGCTTTTCCATTTAATTTTTGGATCTGATACCGGTCATCCGTTACTGCCCAGCCTACAGAATTCGTTCCGATATCTAATCCCAAAAAATATTCTCCAAATTCTTTTTTCTTTTTGTAATCTCCCATTTAAAAAATCCTCCTTTTTATATTGACAAGTGTTATACCCTTATGCTATTATACAGATAATCTCTTGATTTCCCTATGAGATTACACCATAAGTTCAAATAAAAATTTATTCAAATCGCCTTTTGGCTCCCACATGTGTGGGAATTAAAGTTTGCAAATGCAAACTTTTTTGTTTTTTTAATTATAGTGTATTTCCCACTAATAAGCAAATTATTAGCACAATTCTTTTTTTCTACTCTACTCTTTTTTCATTATCTCATATTCATTGTCCTATAAACATCCCTTTATTATTATTTTTATTTTTTTATTAAAAAACAACCCAAAACTCTAAACTCAAGTCTCAGGTTGCATATTTCATTATTTTATTGAATTAATCTCCTATGGTCTCCTGAAAGCCCATAATTACCTTAAACAAATCTCCATCCAAATAAATCTCAAAAGTTCCTCCTTGCAGTTGTACCAGATTCTTTGCAATTGAGAGACCTAATCCACTGCCTTCTGTATTACGGGAAATATCTCCTCTGATAAAGCGTTCTGTGAGGTCCTCTGCGTGAATATTTAATGGCTGCCTCGATATATTCTTGATTGATACCGTAACCCATGTCCTGCTATTTTTTATTTCTTCTGTCACATCAATGTAGACTCTGGTATGTTCCATCGCATATTTTTCAATATTGCGAAATAGATTTTCAAGGACTCTCCAGCTTCTTCTGCTATCCGCTTCTACGATAATCGGATGTTCCGGTGCATTGATGATAATCTCTAAATTATTATTCTGAAAATTTTCTGCAAACTCTCCTATGGTCTGATTCAATAGTTCGATTAGATTCAATTTCATCATCTGCAAGGTAATATTACCGGAAGATATCTTAGAAGCTTCTACTAAATCTTCTGTCAGATGTTTGAGTCTTTGAGATTTGGCATCCAGAATAGCAATATAACCTTTAATCTTATCATCCTGGATATCTTCTCGTTTAATCAGATCTACGTAGTTGATAATCGAAGTCAATGGAGTCTTGATATCGTGGGATACATTCGTAATAAGGTCGGCCTTAAGGCGTTCATCCTTCATACTGGTCTCTACTGCTTGTCTGACTGCATCTCCCAAGGTATTCACAGCTTCTGCCAGCATCAGGATATCACCATGCATTCCCGTTGTATCCATCTGATAGGTCATATCACCTTCTTTAATCAATTGAATGGTATCTACGATTCTCTGCTTGGTAAGATTCTCTTTATAATGATAATATCCCATCACACCATCAAAGAGTAATGCAAGGAAAGGTAGCCCCATCTCTAAAAGTATGATATTAACAACTAAGAATAATAAATAGGGTACCCAGGTTCTGGTAGCTACCTTACTATGATTGAAAATACTTATACAGGTATCTGCTATTTTTTTACAGATTTTGGTGACAATCCTCCATAATTTTCTGCAGATTCTATACAGCAAACTATTATTCCAAAAAGTATGACTCTTCAGTCTTCTGATAAAACTGAAATAGAAAAATTCAAGAAAAATATGGGATATAATTACTCCTATTATAACCCAGGTTACTATCATCGCATTATCCATACTCTTATAATACGCTCCGGCAGTCACAAGTGCTGTTGTCCCTATTGCCGCCGAACATACGGCTGCTGCCAGTATCATACTACACTCTGTATTGATATGATCAAACCACAGTAAAAACACTTCTGATTGTCTTTGTTTCCTGCCTGAAAGAACCGTCAAAACAATGAGCAACACAAAATAAGCGGTTATCGAGAGCATCATCATAAGTAAAAATGGTTCTGTCCACTGACCAATGACACTATAATTCTCTTTTCCTATGGTAAAGATATCTTTCACCGGATAAGTCGTATCTACACCGACAAAGATACAACTGTTATCTGAATATTCGTATTCATATCGATTCATAATATCTGTCAAATTTGATTCCGTCATCTCAGTATTTGTCTTATAAGACAGATTTGTTGCATCATAGCAGATATACTTTCCAAGACCTTGTATATATTGCTCTTCTTCGCCCGGTCTAACGGTATCCGGCAGATTAGAGAACTTATGCTGTACGTCATCTCCTGTTACAATATAATAGCGTAGATTGGTATCTTCTCCCTGATATATCTTTTGAAACTGCCTATATTGATAATAATTATAAGACAAGGATTCAATACTCTCTGATAAATACCCACATAGTGCTTCATAAGCCTGTTGATTGATTGCATAAGTGCTAAGTGGTATCCCCCCAATCGGTTGATATCGTTCCACAATCTTAGGGTTGGTAAAAGCTATTTCCTGTGAATCCGTGATTTCATTGGTTGACACATCGGTATATTCCAGTCCATATTGTCCCCACTTAATCAGATCTTCCAGATAATAAGAAACAGATCCTGTATGGACATCTCGTTCGTATCTCCTAGCATAAGCTTCTATATCGATTTTTTTCTGTCCATTAAAAACTCCTGCTGTTTCCATCTGTTCTCTAATAACTGCATATCTTGCGACTTCTTCGACGCTATCTGCCAAAATATAATAAAATGAATTGGTATTTTCAAAACTGTCCGCATGATCAAATGGGTCTAGCCCATAGACCTGTCTTCCCTGGAGATCTCCTACTCGTATCGCAGAAAAAAGAGCAATCACCGTAATGCATATCGTCAATATAATCACACAGATATACTGTAAAACGAATAAAATACCTTTTCCTTTTTTACTATACATGAATCTCTCCATCACGTAATCCCTATCCTTCCTGCTACTTGTCTTTATTATCTTTATTGTTTTTCAACCTTATAACCAACACCCCATACGACTTTTAGATATCTCGGTTCTTTGGGATTAATCTCTATTTTTTCACGAATATGTCTGATATGTACCGCCACTGTATTATCGGCTCCGATGGCCTCTTCATTCCAGATGCTCTCATAGATCTGGTCTATCGAATATACCCTGCCCTGATTTTTTACTAACAGCAACAGAATATTATATTCAATTGGTGTTAATTTCGCCAGTTCCCCATCTATATAGACTTCCTTGGTCTCATCGTTCATCACAAGACCGCCTACTCGATACTGCTGTTCGTCCTCTTCTTGTTGCATATTTCCTAATTTGGTATAGCGTCTGATATGAGACTTCACTCTTGCCACTAACTCTAATGGATTAAATGGCTTCGACACATAATCGTCTGCTCCAATATTCAATCCTAATATCTTATCTGCATCCTCTGATTTGGCTGACAGGATAATAATCGGAATACTACTGTATTCTCTTATTTTAAGAGTTGCATGGATACCATCCATCTTTGGCATCATAATATCTATAATCATCAATTGAATATCATGCTCTTTTAAAACTCGGATTGCCTCTTCTCCATCATATGCCTTTAAGATAGAATACCCTTCCTGCTCCAAATAGATTGTAATCGCATCTACGATTTCCTTATCATCATCACATACTAATATTTTTTCCATATTGCCTGTTCCTCCTCTAACTTGATATCATTTTATCATGCATTATTTAAGTTCCACAGTGGAAAACCATTAACATTTCCTTAAGATAGCTGTTTTATCTAAATACTGCTTCTTTGGAACGCAACATTAAAAATGCACCCAAGTTTCCTCGTTTTCCTTGTGTTGCCCTATGGGAGAATAAATAATCGGAATGACAGCAGGTACACAGATTAGCCATATTAATGTGATCTGCTCGTATGCCTGCCTCTAGCAAGACCTGTCTGTTCGCTTCCCATAAGTTCAATTGATATTTAGATTTCTCTTTCGATGTCCTGAACAGAGTCTGCCATACGGTTTCTTGAAAGGACTCTTTAAAGGCATCTATCACATCTTCGCTGACTTCATAACAATCCTGACAGATAGAAGGTCCTATTGCTGCAATCACGTCCTCAGGTCTGGTATCATACAGTTCACTCATCTTCTCTACCGTACGTGCCCCTATCTTACCAACCGTTCCTCTCCACCCGGAATGAGACAATCCAATTGCCTTATGAACCGGATCAACCATATAAAGCGGAACGCAATCCGCATATAAAGTCACTAATATAAGGCCGGGTTCATTCGTAACCAAACCATCCACATCTTCATATTGATTCTGTTTGGTTACTCCATTTCCTGCATCTTCCCGATATACTGCTCGAACATTCGTCGTATGTGTCTGCTTTGACAACACCATAGCTTCTGTCTTATTATGCAATACGTTAGCGATTCTTCTATAGTTTTCAAGAACCGCCTGCGGTTCGTCCCCTCTTGCATCGCTAAGATTCATCGTTGCAAACATTCCTTTGCTTACGCCCCCTGCTCTAGTACTGAATAGATGTTCTACACAGCCTGTCTCTTCTAGCGCGGAAAAGGTCAGATATTCCATTTCTCCTGCTTTATTTATTTTCATCATGTTATCATTCCTCCCCATACCGTCTAACAACCTTGCTATCTGCCAACATGGTAATATGCATTCTGATACCATGTAATCTCTTCTCCACAGATACCCACCACATCATAACGAATCGGAGACGCATCCCCGATTCCATGTGTATAACGATAATAATCTGCAACCTTGCAGATTGTTCTTTGTTTGTAATAATCCACTGCCTCTGCGGGATAGCCGGCTTTTGCAGAACTTCGATACTTCACTTCCACAAATACCAGATACTCATCCTGCTGTCCAATAATATCAATCTCACCCTGCTTCGTACGATAATTATGCTCAAGTATTGTCATGCCTCTTTGTTTTAAGTAATCAATAGCCTTTTCCTCGTATTTTGCACCTACCCATCGTTTATTATGCTCCATATTTATGCCCCTTCCAGTTTGTCATGGAGTTTATCCATCGCATCAACAAATACCAATATCTCCGCTACCACTTCATAGAGTTCCGGTGGAATCATATCGCCTATCTCCAATTTGGATAGTGTATTCGCTAACTTATTATCCTGGTGTACCGGGACACTGGCTTCTTTTGCTTTTTCAATGATACGTTCTGCCAAAGCTCCTCGTCCCGTTGCAAGCACAGTAGGTGCCTCGTCCCCCTCTTTATAAGACAATGCAATCGCCTGTTTTATTTTTACATTTTCTTTCTGTTTTCCTCTGTGATTTTCCATCGAATTATGCTCCGTTCTATGCTCTGACATCAAAAGAGTACCTGGCTAATGGATTGGGATTCTTGTCCTGTTCCATGATTTCCTGCATCACATTCACTTTTTTTTCACTCAGGAGTACTTCCGAAGTAATAGCGTAACCCTTTTTTTCTAATTTTTCATTTAAAATAGATAGATGCTGTCCGATAAAATCGAGATATTCTTCTTTCTCTAAATAAAACTTGGTACTTACTTTCTGATTCTGCATCGTCACATAGACATCCATAGTGCCTAAATGATCCATCTCCAGATGTAACAGTGCACTCACATTACCATCGTGTTTCGCAAGATTTTTCTTCTTGCTGTAAACATATAATTCGCCGTGTGCATTCTGGTTACTCATCTTCAGTGGTAGTTGCGTGTAAGTAAATGCCTGATTCAATTGGTTCATAAATTCCACATTGTTTGCAAGCGTTGTTGTACTCTTGGCCAGTGGGGTGTTTTCTTTAGCTAATCCACTAAGTGCCTCTGTAAGCTTTGCCGTTTGTTTTGCAATACGTTCATAGAGTTCTTCTACCTGATTCTCACGTCCCACGTTTGGAAGCTCTAGCATCCACTGTTTTGTAATCTGTGATTTGAGCACATGTGACATTTCTTCGCTGCCTAATACTTGTTTCCATATCTGTTTCTGTGTTTCATTCGCTTGTGACATCATCTGATTCGCCAATTGCATGGTCTCTTCTGTCGACAGATTCCCGCTTCTCACTAATGCAACTATAATATCCGGTGCACCCGCCGCCTTAAATCGGGCTGCTAACTGCTCTCTATCCGTTTCTGTTAAGATTGACTGTAGCGACTCGGGAAGAAGCGGCAACACGCTTTTAAGATTGTCCTTCGTATCCACATGCACAATTGGATTCTCGCTGATGTCTGCTTTTTGTATACCTTCCGGTATCGTTATCTCCTGTTGTGGTAGTGGTAGTGGTTGTGGTTGCAGTGGTTGTGGCTGTAGTGGTAATGGCTGTAGTGGTAATGGCTGCGGTAATGGCTGCGGTTGTGGTTGTGGCTGTGGTTGTGGCTGTGGCTGTGCATGTTCCGTAAATATCTGTGTCAGCTTACCAAATAGATTCATCAATGCACTGTCATTTTCAGACTGTATCGCTTCCTGTAGTGCCTGAATCACATCATCTGCTACTGTTTCTATTCCGCTCATCACGCTGTGTTCATAGTTTTGATATCGCTCAAATTGCGTAATATTCTCAGGTGTAATCGCCACCTGTAAGCGGTTCATCTGAATCACTGTTGTAAGCTCCACCTGTGGATTCAAAACGATTTGTTTATAGAGATTTTGTAAGGACTGTTTGTCAATCGGCTGACCATCTTCCATGAGCATCGATACCATTTGCACCGAAGTATTGTTAAAGGGGATATGAGCTGCCTGAATCGCATTGGTAATATTGGGATTTTGTGCCAGGTTCTCAAACAAAGGGCGTAAAGAAATCATAGACTTAGAATTACTCTGCACTTCAAAAGACATGTTTTGGCCTAGAATGATATTCATATCCCGATCCAATTTAGCGGTCAGGATAACATCTTTACTCAAAGCAATATCTACCTCTCCGTCTCTAATCGCTACGATCTCGCCGCTCAGAGTCTGCCCGACTATTAGATTACGCAGTTCCTGCATGGTATGATAACGAGAAGCACCTTCCGAAGAAGTCGCCTGCGTTCCCTGGCTCTGCTTCGTAGATGCTTCTGTATTTGTAGTTTCACTATGTAAAAATGAAGATAATTGAAATGCCATCTCATTGACCATCCTTTACAGTATATTGGTAAGAAAGGTGCTTCGATGAATCGGCGATGGTCCATACTTTCTGATAGCGGCTATATGCGATGCAGAACCATACCCCTTATGCGAGGCAAAGCCATACTCCGGCATTATGCTATCATACTGTTCCATCAGCCTATCCCTCGTTACCTTTGCAATGATACTTGCCGCTGCAATAGATGCACTCTTTGCATCTCCCTTAATAATAGGGATCTGCTTCTGTGTGACCTGCGGAATAGTAACTGCATCATTTAATAGTATATCGGGTACGACCGCCAGATTCTGAATAGCTTCCCGCATCGCTTCATAAGTAGCCTGTAAAATATTAATCTCATCAATTCGTTTGGGGCTGACTGTGCCTATCCCCGTTGCCAATGCCTGCTCCATTATAATATCATATAATTCATCTCTTTTTTGTGCTGTCAGCTGTTTCGAATCATTTAGGTACAAGATATCACAATCCTTTGGTAAGATAACCGCCCCTGCCATCACCGGCCCTGCCAATGGTCCTCTTCCCACCTCATCAATCCCACAGATATAAGTATATGCAGCATACTGTCTCTCATATTGAAACATATTCCACATACGTGCTTTCTCATCGTCAAGTGCTTTTATTTGCTTTTGTGCTTTCTTTACCAGTGCTGCAACACCTGCTCTGGTATCTGTCTCATATTGATGTATGAACTCTGCTAACGCTTCCGGTTTTATTTTTTGATAGTTTTCTTTGATTGCACCAATCGTTTCTTCCATACTGCTGCCATACCTTTCTACTGGTGTTTCATAACTCCTATTTTTTGCAATGGCCATATTCGTACAAACGCCTTACCTATCAGATCTTTTCGTTTAATATTGGCAACTGACGGATCCCTGCTATCTGAACTATTATTGCGATTATCTCCCATAACAAAATACTCGTCATTCGCTAAGGTAATCGGCGCTGCTGCTCTTCCCGGATCTTCTATGACCTCTCGTCCATAGGATTCATGCAATATCTCACCATTAATATATATCTTACCATTTTCATCAATCTGTACTGTTTCTCCCGGCAGAGCAATAATACGCTTTACATAATAAGTGTCTTCTTCATATTGAAAGGGAAATACAATAATATCATATCGTTCCGGATCATGAAAACGATAGGATATCTTATCAAGGATCAGATTATCGCCATCCGACAAAGTAGTCTCCATACTACTTCCAACGACCTGTGTTCTCTGTCCTACAAAGGTTACCAATAGATATGTCATACATAGAACAACCAAAATATAGATACTGGTGCTAAAAATCTCTTTCATAATTGCTTTCATGGTGAATCTTTTGCTCCCTCTTATGCTCTTATTTATCATCAGCCCATTCCAATGTGATTCTTCCTAATTTACCACTGCGGAAATCATCTATGAGGATAGAAGATGCCTTCATTAGGTCTAATTCCTGACCCTTTAGATAGCACTGTCTTTTCTTCGCAATTGCCTGTAATACCATAACAGGATCCTGTTCTTCTTCTGTTAATGTCTGAAATGCAAAGCGCTCTTCCAAAAGTTCTTTATAATGTTTCATTAAAAAACGAATCAAATCCATCGCCAGGTCATCCACATGAAGGATCTCATCATTCATCGAGCCGATAAAAGCAAGCTTCATACCCACTTCCTGATCATCAAATTTAGGCCACAGAATCCCCGGCGTATCCAACAGTTCCAAGGATTTATTCAATCTTATCCATTGTTTTCCTTTGGTTACCCCCGGTTTATTACCTGTTTTTGTACATGCTTTTCCTGCAAAGGAATTAATAAAGGTCGATTTTCCAACATTTGGTATCCCTACCACCATAGCCCTAACCGGTCTATTTAAAATACCTCTCTTTCGGTCTCGCTCTATTTTTTCTTTACAGGCAACCTGAACGACGCCCTGAATAGCTTTGACACCGCTTCCTGATTTTGAATTGACTTCTATTGCATAGAATTCTTTTTCTTTAAAATACTCCATCCATTGTTTATTATACTTAGGGTCTGCCAAATCCGATTTATTTAACAGAATCACTCTTGCTTTATGTTTCCCCAGCTCATCAATCTCCGGATTTCTGCTGCTGAGTGGAATCCTGGCATCTACCAGTTCAATAATCAAGTCAATTAACTTGATATTTTCTTCCATCATTCTTTTTGCTTTGGTCATATGACCGGGGTACCATTGATAATTCATCTTCAACACCTATGTCTATTCTACAAATCCAAGAGCACTATTCTTAGCTGCTGTCTTGAACCACGCTTTGCCCAATATATTTTCTCGTTTTACGCTTCCTATACTGCCTGATCTGCTATCTTCACTACTATTTACATTATCCCCCAACAGAAAATATTCATCCACACCCAGCGTAATCTCATGCTGTGCAATGCCTGCATCTGCGATTTTATCATAATTCTCGTCTGTCTCTATCCCATTAATATATAATTTACCTTCTCTAATCTGTATATGTTCTCCCGGAACTCCTACCACACGCTTTACATACGAGTGTGTATGTTGATTTCCATTCGGTAAAAATGCAACAACATCTCCGGACTTAGGAGATTTAATCTGATAAATAAATCTGTTTATAAATACCTCTTGTCCATTATACAGGTTTGGTTCCATAGACACGCCGATGATACTGGTTTTAAGTCCAAATGCAAATACACAGACTCCTGCAAGCAGAATCGAAACCGCAATACAAAACACCCAGTTCCATATCTCCTGCACAACTTCTGTATTGATTTTCCTTCTTTTCTTATAAAAGTTTAATCCTTTTTGCCTTCTTGCCATTCAGATACCTCTGTAGACTCATTTTCCGCTCATTAAGCCGATTATAGCATAAACAACAAGAAAAAGAAAAGGGCAATATACCTAATGTATTTGCCCCTCTGATTCTGTGTTTAATTGGAAAACCTATTTTACTAACTCTTTTACTTTGGCTCTCTTACCAACACGCCCTCTTAAGTAAGTAAGTTTCGCTCTTCTAACTTTACCTCTTCTGATTACTTCCACACGTTCTACGTTTGGTGAATGTAATGGCCATGTTTTCTCTACCCCTACACCATTGGATGATTTACGAACGGTAAAAGTAGCTCTATTGCTGCCGCCTTGTTTCTTAAGTACTGTACCTTCGAAAATCTGAATTCTCTCTCTGGCACCCTCTTTAATCTTACCATATACCTTAACGGTATCTCCTACGTTAAATTCCGGTGCGGATGCATTTAATTGTTCCGCTTCAATCGCTTGAATAATTTCGTTCATATTCTATCTCCTTTTTCATTGGATGTTCTTAATACAATCTGTAACAGCGGACCATCTCTTTTCTCGCAACGTTAATACTCTATCATATCTTTTCGTTGTTTGCAAGCTTTTTTCTTCTTGAATTTATGTATTTATGATGATAATAATTAACGACCGGGCCAAAATAATGATTTGCCTCCGCTCCCACCATAAAAATATACATACAGAAATAAAGCCAGAGCATAACAATGATAATAGTTGTCAGACTGCCATAGATACCAAAGCTATTAAAATGCTCCACATAAATAGCAAATCCCCATGAAAAAACAGTCCATACAACACTGGTAAAGATAGCCCCCGGTATTTGTAATCTAAATTTCATTCTTTTATTCGGCAGCCAGGTATACAATACTGCAAATAATAAAGCCAATATAATCCAAACATATAAAAATCGGAACTTCATTAAAAAAGAACTGACATATTTTCCTATTGGAAATTGCGTCACTAAAAATCCTGTAATTACTTTACCAAATACCATAACAAATAAAAAAAACACTATAATAACCAGCATAATAATAGTATAGATAGAAGCTCGTAATCTAAGGGCTAAATAATGCCTTGTTTCATCTACACTGCTAATTGCATTTAATGCCCGCATCAATGCCAATAGTCCTTTGGCAGCAGACCACACCGTAATCACCGCCGCAATCGAAATGGCAGCCGGAGATTTTCCATACACTTCTGCTACCATGCTAACTGCTAAGGGAGATATATTATCAGGTAATAACGTACTCATTGCATTCATCAGATCAGCCTCTGTAATCGGTGTAAAAGGAATCACTGAACTAATCAGCATAAGAATCGGTATCAATGACAAGAATATAAAGAAGGCCGCACTTGCTGCCAATGCGCTCACATTATTCTTACTTAATTCTTTGCCGAAATCATTCAGCACTGCGTACACTCGATACATGTTATTAAACCATGCCTTTCTTTCTATTATGCGAAAACGATCAATAAATTGTTTGAATCCTGATCCCCGGATAGAAGAAATAAAGGATCTGTTCCTCTGTTAATCCGGTATCTGCCATCACTTTTGCTGCGTTCTGTGACATTCCAACACCATGCCCATATCCGCCTCCTTTTATAGAATATCCTACTACCTCTTGTTTGTAAAGAGTAGGTTCAATGGTTAAGAATGCACTTGGCAATAAAGCAGAAGGTCCACTCTCACTTCCATCTTGGCGTATTACTTTTGTTTTATGATCCGACAGCACATATCGTACATTATATTCCGAACCTACTTTCACAGTTGCTAACGTTCCTGTAATCGTAAGTTCATCCACTGCACCTCCGTCTAAACGTTTTGTGATCTCAATATTCTGTATATCTCCTAACAGGGGGATGTCTTGTGACTCATATAGCCCATTCTTTTGCCTGGTTAAGATAAGATTCTGATTGACTGCATATCTGTCCTGCAAACGCTGTCTTATCAGCTCCTGCGATGCATCTTCCTGCGTATACTGCCAGCGATACCAGGGTTCTTCCTGTTCATATTCTCCTTCTTTCGATGCAATATGTAACGATTGCAGATAGGGATAATCCTCCGGTCGATTATGGTGCCATATACCGGCATCACTACCATATCCACAAGAAGTAGAATAATAATAGGCCCCGATGGGTTCTTCCCCATAGAACATAACCTGCCCTTTTGTCTCTTTTGCTGCGGTGGTAGATTCCATGCTCTCCTCTATATTATGATATACCTGATATGCAGTACTATCATCTACATGTGCGCCAAATTCTCCCAGTCCTGCATGCAGCATATGTTGATATGCATAGGTTCTTGCACAGATTGCCTGTGATTTTAATGCTTCCTGCGGATAGAAAGATGGCATCTCACTCGGAATAACCGCATAGAGATATTCCTCCAGCAGCAATTCATTGATTAGCACAAATCCTGCATCCGTTTTCTCTATTTCCAATGTCCCACGGTAGGCGGGTACCCCAGTTTGTCTCGCAAGCGAAAGAATCGTAATCTTTGATGTCAGTGCTTTTGGCACAATACGGATTCTTTTGCTTTTATACTTTTCCTCCATATTATCTAGGGTAATCGCCTCTCCCGCCTGATAGGTCTGTGTGACTTCCGGACTCACCACATCGTATGCCGTATCTACGCTTACACTCACTGATTCATGATAACGACCGGCGAAGCCTTCTTTACATAACAGCACTCTGATATTCTCCATCGCACCATCTCTTGTAATAAGGGCCGCACATATTTTACCGTCTTCTATCACATAATCCGTAAAATCATATCCGATAATCAGGTCAGAGACCTTGCTTTGTTCCAATGTTCCAAATAATCTATATACCTTGACATCCGGTGCAAGTGGTATGGTTCCATGCCCTTCTATTTCCATAGATTCTTTACTTACCTGCATTAATTTACCATGATAACGTTCCGTCTTGATCTGACTGCTATCTATCACTCCTTCTGTCAATGTAAGATCCGCGATCTGCTCTGCTTCAAGGATAACAGTATCTTTTTTTTTCAATGATACATCATAGTTGGCTACACAGATATGGACCCGATCAGGTAATACCTGCATAATCCATGTATTGGACAACTGAATCGGTACCGAATCCCTTTGTTTGATTGCCAGCAGTTCACTTCCTTTACGCATGACCTTTAAAGTTTGATAAGTACTGTCAGTAAATCCTGTATTCTCATATTGATAACGATATCCTGCTGCCGATAACAATTCCTGTTTTCCCAAAGTCTCTCCTGTAACAGCTTTAACCTGTTCTCCCATCCCGAGCACCCGGATGGTATCTTCTACAATACTTTTTTCCGGATCATAAAAAGAACATAATAGATTAAATATCTGATACCAATCCTTTGTTGTGACCTTCTCCTTTGCTTTATGTTGAAAAAAATCTTCCGGAAATGTTACTACATCATATAAGCTGTTTTGTTTCTTTTCACCTCCTGATTCCTCTTCCAGATAGTCTAATAACTGCTTCAGCTGCTCCCACTGCATCGCTTCTTCTTTGTTTTTCATCCATTCCCGATATAATATAGTACTTGTAATATTAGGATAAAGTGCTTCGGTTAAGATACCTGCGTCCTCTTTTGTAATCAAGATATCTTTGCTATCTTCTTTACTATATCTTACCATCTGCGTAACACTCAGTATGATGAGTACTACTACGCCTACCATAACAGCAATTAATTTTAAAAGCATTCTTTGTGATTTTTTCATTAACTGTCACTCCCGTCTATCCTTACTGCTATTCGTAACATCATCTCAATTTTACCATGTAAAAAAGCAGCCTAATGGCTGCTTTTTTTCTTTTGTATTGCCCAAAATGCCGGTTCTTGTCTTTTGACTCCTAGCTATTGCTAGGTGGGTTACCGCAACCGTAATTCTGCCTTCCTCTGCACTATGAAGGCTTGACATCCATACGGCAATATAAGAGTCCCGTTTAAAGTAACTGTAGGTTCAAAACGACAAGAATTATCGAGCATTCTAGGTACTTATATTATATCCATTTTCATCTGAAAATACAACTACATTCTATAAAATTTGTCTGTGTAAATGTTGTGCCTGAACAGCAGTCAATGCTACACCACCTACGATATCTTCCCACGAGCATCCTCTTGATAAATCATTGACCGGTTTGGCGATACCCTGTAGCATCGGACCGTATGCCTCTGCTTTTCCAAGTCTTTGAACTAATTTATAACCGATATTTCCACAATCTAGATTCGGGAACACCAAGATATTAGCACGTCCTGCGATCTCACTACCCGGTGCCTTAGATGCGGCGATCTTAGGTACAAAAGCAGCATCTGCCTGTAATTCTCCTTCTACTATCAGGTGTGGATATTGCTCATGAGCAATCCTGGTCGCCTCTACTACTTTATCAACTAACGGATGTTTTGCACTACCCTTTGTAGAATGTGACAGCATACCGATAATCGGTTCATCTCCAATCAAGGTCTTGAAACTTTCTGCTGAAGAGTCAGCAATCGCAGCCAGTTCTTCGGCGGTTGGATCCTGATTCAATCCACAATCTGCAAATAAGAAAGTACCATTCTCTCCGTATTCACAATCAGGCACATCTAAAATAAAGAATGCAGATACTAGCTTAACGCCCTTTGCAGTCTTTAAGATCTGCAACGAAGGTCTTAGCACGTCTGCTGTTGCGTGACATGCGCCGGCTACCATACCGTCTGCATCATCTGCTTTGACCATCACAACACCAAAGGTCAGATAATCTGTCAAAAGAATCTCTCTTGCCTGTTCTTTCGTCATTCCTTTTGCTTTTCTGGTCTCATATAATAGATTAATATAATCGTCCAGTTTATCTGTTGTCTCCGGATTGACTACCTTTACCCCTTTCAGATCCACCTCTAGCCATTTTGCTCCATCCATGATTTTATCTTCCTGACCAACCATAATAACATCTGCGAGTCCCTCTTCTAAGATATGAGATGCTGCGATTAAAGTCCTTTTATCACTCGTCTCAGGCAGAACAATCGTTTTTTTATCCGACCTTGCTTTGTATTTGATTCTATCAATATATGACATCGTGTTCCCTCCAATTTACTTGCCTTTGTTTATCTGTTTCTCCTTACATTTTGTGCGATTCTCAGTAAAAAGTCAAGTACGAAATCAGGTACATTCCGGAGAAATGTTTATCGACAATAAGTCCGACATAAGATATAATAATAAATAGCTTCGATTGGAGGAACTACTCATGAAAGTTGTTGGCATCATCGCCGAATATAACCCTTTTCATAATGGACATCTTTATCAGATAGAACAAGCTCGTTCCTTATCTCATGCTGATTATGTCATAGTTGTCATGAGTGGAGATCATGTCCAGCGAGGTATGCCTGCTCTCCTTGATAAATATGCACGTGCACGTATGGCACTGGCAA
Source organism: Lachnospiraceae bacterium (assembly GCA_036652815.1). GTDB lineage: Bacteria > Bacillota > Clostridia > Lachnospirales > Lachnospiraceae > SZUA-378. The sequence continues at coordinate 16,249 of JAVVVE010000025.1, read as the reverse complement.
ATGGAGCAGATCTGGTATTGGAATTACCCTTATATTATGCCTGTTCCAGTGCCCAATATTTTGCTTCCGGTGCTGTCTCTTTGCTGCACCATCTTGGGGTGGTAGATAGTCTCTGTTTTGGCAGTGAATATGGCCAAATTGATGTTCTATCAATGATTGCACATGCTTTATATCAAGAATCCGAGACTTATTCCATATGCCTGCGGAACTATCTAGCTGCCGGTAAGCCTTATCCTGAAGCCAGAATGCTTGCACTCTTAGATACCCTTCCCAAATCTCGCAATAACGATGATTCTGATATTTACAACATACTGTCTGCACCTAATAATATCCTTGGCATTGAATACCTAAAAGCACTTATGACATGTCAAAGCGATATCATCCCCTGCACTGTAAAACGTCTTGGCTCTGCCTACCACGATACTCAATTAGTAGACTCACTTAGTTCTGCTGCTGCCATTCGGGATGCCCTCAGACAAAATGTAGATTTAACCCTTCTTAAATCACATATGCCTGCTTCTGCTTATCAAATCATACAAGAATACACTCAGGAAGCGCCCTTTCTATTCCCTGATGATTATTCTCAATTATTACACTATAAACTCTTATTAGATGCTCCGGTAGGTTATACTGCATATGCGGATGTATCAGAAGAACTATCTAACAGAATTGTAAATTATCTGCCACAATATACCGAACTAAGCGAATTTATCAATTTGCTCAAAACAAAAGACATAACCTATACCAGAATCAGCCGCTGCCTTCTTCATATCCTACTTGATATGAAGCAGGATATGATGCAGGCGTGCTGTCATGATGGTTATGCCCATTACGCAAGGATACTTGGCTTTCAACAAGCCTCTACCCCCTTATTATCTGCTATCAAACAAAATGCTTCCATTCCTTTGATTTCAAAACTTGCGGATGCTAAATTTTTGCTCTCGGATCGTCCTATTGCCTATACCCTGCTGCAGGCTGATCTCCGTGCATCCTTGATTTATCATAGTGGGATGGCTAATCTCTCTCGCTTTGAGCAACCACCCTATAATGAATATACGCACAACTTGATTCTGCTCTAATTCTTAAAGCTGTGAATCGGTGCCGGGATACGTCCTCCACGATTTACAAATGCCTCACAGGAGAATTTATTGACCGGCATAATCGGTGCATAGCCCAGGAGTCCTCCAAATTCTACGGTTTCCCCTACTCCTTTTCCGATTACAGGGATCAAACGCACTGCTGTTGTCTTTTGATTAATCATACCGATGGCCATCTCATCTGCGATAATGCCTGCAATCGTAGTCGCTTTTGTATCACCCGGAATCGCTATCATATCAAGTCCTACGGAGCATACACAAGTCATCGCTTCTAACTTTTCAATCGTTAATGCACCTGCCAGTACCGCATCTATCATACCCTGGTCTTCACTTACAGGAATAAAGGCACCACTTAATCCACCCACATAAGAAGATGCCATAACACCACCTTTTTTGACTTGATCATTCAGTAACGCCAACGCAGCAGTCGTACCCGGTGCTCCTGCATATTCTAACCCTATCTCACATAAGATATCTGCTACACTATCGCCGACTGCCGGTGTCGGTGCCAAAGATAAATCAACGATGCCAAAAGGAATTCCCAATCGTTTTGAAGCTTCTCCTGCTACCAGTTGTCCGACTCTGGTTACCTTAAATGCAGTCTTTTTAATGGTTTCACATAACACCTCAAAGCTCTCTCCACGTACTTTTTCAAGTGCTGTCTTCACGACTCCCGGTCCACTGACCCCAACATTAATAATCGCATCTGCTTCTGTTACTCCATGAAATGCACCTGCCATAAATGGATTATCATCCGGTGCATTGCAAAATACCACTAATTTTGCACAACCTAGCGAATCATTCTCCTGTGTTGCGCGTGCTGTATCAAGAACAATATCCCCCATCAGTCTTACCGCATCCATGTTAATGCCGGTTTTCGTAGAGCCTAGATTAACTGAACTGCATACCCGATCTGTCTTTGCCATTGCCATCGGGATAGAACGAATCAACAGCTCGTCCGCTTTTGTCATACCTTTTGATACTAAAGCAGAATATCCTCCGATAAAGTTCACCCCTACTTCTTTGGCTACCGTATCCAAGGTAACTGCAATCGTTGCAAAATCTTCTGATGTTTGACAAGCTGCACTGCCAATCAATGCAATCGGTGTAACTGAGATTCTCTTGTTCACGATTGGAATCCCAAATTCTTTCTCTATCTCTTTTCCTGTAGATACCAAATCTTTTGCAACTGTTGTTATCTTACGATATATATTATCATTTAGTTTTGTAAGATTGGAATCGATACAGTCTAATAAGCTAATCCCTAATGTAATCGTTCTTACATCCAGATTTTCTTCCTCAATCATCTTATTTGTCTCTGCGACTTCAAACATATTAATCATAGTTTTATCTGCTCCTATATTCTATGCATCTTATCAAAGATATCTTCTCTCTGACATTTTACGATAACTCCGATTTCTTCTCCTATCTGTGCCAGTTCACTGGCTATATCATCAGAAGGTTTTACCGAATTATTCATATCTACAATCATCATCATATTAAAATATTCTTGAACGATTGTCTGCGAAATATCCAATATATTGATTCTATTATTGGCAAGATAAGTGCATATCTTAGCAATAATTCCTACGGTGTCCTGTCCTACTACGGTAATAATGGTTTTTTTCATAATTATTTTTCTCCTCTTCTCCTCTTATACTTGTATTACGGCGGATACCTCATTACGCTTGGCAACTGTAATTGGAAAATCATTTCCTGTGTAAGGCGTATCTGCCATACTTACTTCCAGCCTAACAGTCTCATACGCCAACTCTGCCATATTGTTTTCATGACTTAAATGCCCCAACACAATATGCTGCATCTTATCATGTAGTAATCTACTGAGCAATCTTCCGGAACGTTCATTGGATAAATGTCCTCTGTCTCCTAATATCCTTTGTTTTAAATAATAAGGGTAAGCACCTATCTGCAGCATATTGATATCATGATTCGCCTCCAATAGTAACGCATCCATACCCTGCAAACTCTGTACGGTATCATCATCGTACATCCCTAGATCTGTAATAACACCTATTTTCTTTTCGTCACATGCAAATCGATAAGCAAAAGGATCTGCGGCATCATGGGATACCTGCATCGGGCAAACCATAATATCTTTTATTACGATTCGGTCATCTACCTGAATCGGACAAAATAAATCCTCCTCAATCGTTCCTATTTTATCTGCCTTTTTAATTGCCTGAATCGTTTTTTTAGAAGAATAAATGGGAATGCCATACTTTCTGCTAATGACACCCAGTCCTCCTATATGATCCGTATGTTCATGGGTAAGTAAAATGCCATCGATATCCCGTAAGCTTACTCCCAATACATTAAGTCCTGCCTCTGTTCTTTTTCCACTAATCCCTGTATCTACGAGTAAATGAGTCTTTTCTGACCCTATGTAGATGCAGTTACCGCTGCTGCCGCTTGCAATACTGCATAATCTCATACTTCTCTCCATTCAAAGTCCGAAGACTCAATTCTATTCTTTCCAGTAGACTTCTAACAGATCACCTTGATTCAAAGGGCTCAAATATTCTGCCACAGCTCCATTATGTGTTGTAACCAGACCTTTTCCCTGTACGGTAGATAAATCAAAATCAATATAATCAAAAATATCTACATATACATACGCCGGTTTTCCACTTAAAAGAACCGGTCTCTGATTGACAAAAACAGAGATGTCTCTTGGCTCAGTAGCTACTGTAACCGCAGGTTGTGCCGGTTCTTTGGTTACTTCTGCTTCTTCTAATGGCATTTCTTGTATATCCTCTTCCGGCATATTCACGCATCGCTGCTCCATCGGTGATGGAATCGGTGATGGAATCTTCCATACCACGGTAAAATTATCATATACTTTTTCATCTGCATCAGCTAATCTGTTGTTCACATAGATATTCATCTGTCTATCTATCATGACATCCATAAAATCTGCTATCTGCTGAACCGTATAATAGTTAAGCAGTTCAATAGAATCTTCTTCCTGTATCGCATAATAACCTGATTTTAATTCCTGATTCACACATACAAACTTAGGCAATTCGATTGCATTATTATTTACCATGATATGAATCGTAGCTGAATACTCGGATAATTTTTGTATTTCCTGTTCTGCCGGTGCTCCTATCGTAGATTCTTTTACTTCAATAATATCGTTCACATGGATTTCTCTGTAAATATCTGTTTTACTTCCATTTAGAAGAATCTCGGCAGCCTCTCCCATCTGTCCACGTACAATCTTTGCTTTTCCATTAACGGTAAAGGTAAGTGCCTTACCGCGTCTTGGAAATAAAGCTTCTTTTGGAAAATTAGCCTGCATAGCAGCATCTACAATCGCTAATTTATTATTATCATATAATTTGATACGTTCTCCGTTAAAAGTAACATAAATAAAATTATTACTTTGTTCATAGAAATTAAGGCAAATACCAATCGGCGTAACCAAAAGAGAATCTTTCTCTATCGTGTCATCCAAGAATTCAATTGATTGCATCACTTCTTTTCCACGTAATGCCACTCTCTCCGGCTGAATCTCCAATTCTTCTGCCAGCTTACCGGCATAAGTCTCTAGTTTTCCACCACCGCCAACGATAAAGACCGCACTAACTGACTTGTTCCCATTTAATTCTTTAATCTTATCAGCGACTTCTTTCGTCATCATGTTGACATTAGTCTCTAGCATCGTAAGAACCTCTTCCCGCGTAATCGTTTGAGTAAGTCCCATAATATCCTGATATTCGACGATTTCTTCATCAGTGATCCCACGTTTTATTTTCTCCGCCATCGCAAAATCAACCAAACATTTTTGAACGATAATATCTGTTAGGCTATCGCCTGCATTAGATAACATGCCATAGGCTATGATACTGCCGCCCTGTGTAATAGAGATATCAGAAGTACCTGCTCCCACATCTACCAACGCAATGTTTAACATACGATAGTTCTCAGGAATCGCTACCTGAATCGCTGCAATTGGCTCCAGTGTAAGGTTGGACACTTCCAGATCTGCCAGATGTACCGCACTATAAAGTCCATCTACAACATCATCCGGTAAGAATGTTGCGATCATATCCGCACTAATTGTATGAACCTTATGTCCTTCCAAATTGCCGATTGGATAGCCATTCATATAATAATGAATCACAGAATATCCTACACAGTAAAATTTATCTTCCAGATGATTCTTTGCCTGAAATTCAGCATACGCCTTTTCGACTCCTGCTGCATCCAACGCATAGATATCCTCAGGTGTAATCACTTTCTCCTGTTCCAACTCAACTTCTACCGTAGTATTCAGAGTCTGTAAGACACGACCTGCGGCTGCGATACATACCTCAGTCAATTTACGACCTATCTTTGTTTCCAGTACTTCTTTGACTGCTTTGATGGTGTCGCCTACCTTATGGATGTCATGAATCTGTCCATCCATCATGGCTCTTGTCTCATGTTCTCTTACTTCCTGTGCCACTACATAGAATTTAGTACCAGACTTATATCCTACCGTACCGACAATACTTCTGGTTCCGATATCCAAACCAAAGACCAGTTGCCCGGGATATTGTTTCTTGTCTGTCATAGATATGCCTCCAATCTCTTATCTATCTGTCTATAAGCTTCTTCCAAACTTCCGTTATTCTCAATGATTACCTGACAACGCATGCGAAATTCTGATTCCGGCAATTGTTTTCCTATCATCTGTGTTATCTTATCTTCTGAATAACCTCGTGTCTGCATGAGTCTGCTTCTTCTTACAGTTTCTTCCGTGTAAATATACCAAAGTTCGTCTAGAATTGTATCATAATGTTCTTCAAGTAACAATGCCGCTTCTACAAAAAAGAAATCATATTCTCCCTTTTGCTCTTCCTGGTGTAGTTCTGAAAGGATCCATTTAAATACAGCCGGATGCACAATATGATTGACCTTCTCCAATAATCTCTCATCCGCAAACATACGTGTTGCCATCCTGCCTGTATGAATACTGCCATTCTCCTGTAGAATATCACGACCCAATAAAGACACCAAGGCTTCATAACAGGGTTGTCCAACCTCTTCTAATGCATGTGCCACAGCATCTGCCATGATAACTCTGCAATTATAATGTGTACGGATATAGGATAGCAATTCTGACTTTCCAGATCCAACCCCTCCCGTAATTCCGATGGTTCGCATAATTACTCCTATTTTGTCTCATACCAATTATGACCTGTATGTAGGTCGATCTCTAAGGTAACTGCCAGATCTGCCGCTGCCTGCATCTCTTCTGTCAGAATACGTTCCACTTGTGCCGTTTCCTCTACTGCTGTCTCAATTAACAGTTCATCATGAACCTGCAAAATCAATTTAGAACGTAACCCATTTTTCCTCAGTTGCTCCCATACCCGTAACATGGCTATCTTCATGATATCTGCTGCTGTTCCCTGTATCGGCGAATTCATAGCGATACGCTCTCCAAAAGAACGTTGCATATAATTACTGGAGCTCAATTCCGGAATCGGTCTTCTTCTCCCAAACATCGTCGTGACATAGCCTTGTTCTTTGGCTGTCGCCACCAATCCATCCAAAAACTGTTTGATGCGTGGATACGTAGCAAAATAATTCTCAATATAGGTAGCTGCTTCCGCACGCGTAATACTAAGATCCTGACTCAGTCCAAAGGAACTAATTCCATAGACAATGCCAAAATTAACTGCTTTTGCATTCCTTCTCTGCAAGTCTGTAACCTCGTCAAATGGTGTGTGAAATACTTGCGAAGCAGTCAATCTATGGATATCCTGTGCACTGCGGTATGCCTCTATTAATTGTTCATCACCCGACATATGCGCTAAAATACGTAATTCTATCTGCGAATAATCGGCATCCATAAAAATATATCCTTCTCTTGGAACGAAAACCTTACGAATCCTTCTTCCCAGTTCCATCTTCATCGGAATATTCTGTAAGTTCGGTTCTGTTGAACTAATGCGTCCGGTTGCCGTAATCGTCTGATTAAACGTACTATGAATACGATTATCCTCTCCAATACAAACAGCTAATCCATCCGCATAGGTTGATTTTAATTTGGTTAATCCACGATATTCCAATACCTCTGCAACGATGGGATATTCCGGTGCCAAACGTTCTAGTACATCTGCTGCTGTAGAATATCCTGTTTTTGTTTTTTTGCCTCCCGGTATTGCCAACTTATCAAATAAGATTTCTCCAAGCTGTTTTGGAGAATTAATATTGAACACGATCTCTGCTCTTGTGTGAATAGACCGTTCCAACTCTGTAATGCGTTCTACCAGTGCCTCTCCATAAGCCTTTAGTTCTTCTCGTCTGATCCCGATACCTACCTGCTCCATATCATACAGTACAAGAGACAGAGGCATCTCTATCTCGGTATATAACGTGTCCATCGCCGTCTCTTTTAATTTATCCTGTAGTATCCCGGTAGCACGCCAATTAACATAGGCACAAAAACAGGCATAATGCAATAGTTCCTGTGGTTTACTCTCTGCGATATCACAGAAAGCAAGCTTTCCAAAGAGCTGTCTTCGATCCTGCAATAAAATCCCTAGATATTCATTGGCAATATCTTCTATCGTGTAATCATTCTTTAGGGGATTTAACAGATAAGCTGCCAATTGTGTATCAAATAGATGTTTGGTATCTTTCCTATCCAGATACGCATAATCTTGCTTTAAATAACAGCCTGCTAACAGGCAATTCTCCTTTTCTTGTATCTTTGATGAAAGCATCTGTAATTTTCCAATCAGATAATCTTTGGTCACAAAACCCTGTGCCTTGATAAAATAAAGATTTTGTTCTCCATAAGTCAGTGCGATTCCAACAAAATGTTCTGCTGTCTTATCATCCTCTATAATCGTAAATCCTATCACGGTCTGTTTTAATGCTTCTGAAAATATTCGTTCTGTTTCTTCTAATTCTATTACTTCATGACAATGATCCACCTGTGTGTTTACTGCGGTATTTACCGTGGTAAATACCGTGATATCTTCACTTTGAAATCTCGTCAAAAAATTTTTAAATCCAAGTTTTTGAAATAATGTATAAGCCTCTTTTGTATAGAGATTTCCAATAAATGCCTGTTCTAAGCTATATTGAATATCACTGTTCACGTTGATAGTCGCCAACACCTTACTTAGTTCTGCTAATTGTCTATTCTCTTGTAACGATGCCTTGATACTCTTCTTGGTAATCTCTTCTATATGTTCATAGATACCTTCTATTGAGCCATAGGTAACCATCAATTCCGTTGCTGTCTTCTCACCAACTTTAGGAACTCCCGGTATATTATCTGCGGTATCCCCCATCAGTGCTTTTAATTCTATAAACTGAAGTGGTGTTACGTGATATTTATCGAAAACATCAGATGCATAATAATCTTCAACTTCTGTCCTGCCTCCGCCCTTCGTTTTTGGAATCCTCACTTTTATATGATCCGATGCAATCTGTAAAAGATCCCGATCTCCTGATACCAGCGATACCTCGACCCCTTCTGACTGTGCATGTTTTGCAATCGTACCTAAGATATCATCTGCTTCCAATCCTTCTTTTTCAAAAATAGGCACACCCATAGCTTGCAGCACCTCTTTTATAACCGGCACCTGCTGTCTGAGTTCTTCCGGCATCGGCTTTCTGGTTCCTTTATAATCTGCATAAATTTGATGTCTGAAAGTAGGTGCTTTCACATCAAACGCTACCATCAGATACGACGCTTTTTCCTCTTCTAATATCTTAAACATAATATTTAAGAATCCATAGACTGCATTGGTATGCAATCCCTCTGCATTGGTCAAATCCGGCACCCCATAAAATGCTCTATTTAAAATACTATGTCCATCTATTAAAACTAATGTTTTTCCATCATATCGTTCTGCCACTTCATACCTCCTTGTTGCTTCTATTCCCGATCATTTTGTTATACTCTGCACTTACAACAGAATATAATACATAATCACTCCCGCTATTAAAAGAATACCCAGTATTTCCAATCCTATATTAAAAAGCTTTAATCTTTTACGTGCACTTATTTTTCTTTGTGCTGATAAAAATTTATCTTTCAATTCTTTTTCTACATTGAAAGATTTCCCCTCTTCTAGTTTCTGCATACCATCATTAATCAGATATTGAATCGCAATCTCTTCCTGACAGCCTTTACAAGTAGCAATATGTTTGATAAAATCCTGTAATTCTTCCTCTTCCAGTTCTTCTGACAAATAAGGTAATATCATTCGTTCATAATACTTACATTCCATGCTTCCTCCGATGTATATACCACATATGCTATCTATTTTACATCCTTTTTCAACAAATCAATACTATCATAAATTCATACTAAAATCCACAGTTCCAAACAAAGTTAAAAAAGTCACTTGTCAATTGTATCTGAATATGGTAATATAAAAATCGGTCGTGACAAACCATCAGGACATGCCGATGTGTCGGAATGGCAGACGAGGCAGACTCAAAATCTGTTGTGGGCAACCACGTATGGGTTCAAGTCCCATTATCGGCATTAAAATTAACAATCCGAATCTCTTCACATAAAGTGAAAGATTCGGATTGTTTTTTATAACTCTACTCTTAAAATTCAAATTTATCATAGATATCCAAACAATCAAACGTAGCAAAATAGTCTTTTGGAGTTTCCGCACGTCTAATTAATGTCACACTTCCGTCTTCCTGTAATAATAATTCTGCTGATTTTAATTTACCATTGTAGCTATACCCCATAGAAAATCCATGTGCACCCGTATCATGAATCACCAGTCTGTCACCCGTCTCAATCTTAGGCAACATCCTATCGATGGCAAACTTATCATTATTCTCACACAAGGAACCCACAATATCGTATTTATGATCATTAGGCTTGGTTTCTTTCCCCAATACCGTAATATGATGATAAGCTCCATACATAGCCGGACGCATCAAATTAACCGCACAGGCATCACATCCGATATATTCCTTATGTGTATGTTTCGCATGAATCGCGGTTGTAACCAGATGTCCAAAAGGTGCCATCATATAACGGCCCAGTTCTGTATAGATTGCCACATCTCCCATGCCTGCCGGTACCAGCACTTCTTCAAATACTTGATGTACCCCTTCCCCAATAATCGCGATATCATTCTTCTCTTCCTCCGGTCTATAAGGAACGCCAATTCCTCCTGACAGATTAATAAATTGAATATGCACACCTAATTGTTCTTTTAATGACACCGCTACTTCAAATAATTGCCTCGCCAATGCCGGATAATAATCATTGGATACTGTATTACTTGCCAAAAAGGCATGCAGACCAAAGTGCTTTACTCCCTTGCTTTGTAAGATACGAAATCCTTCAAATAATTGTTCCGTTGTAAAACCATATTTAGAATCCCCCGGATTATCCATAATATGATTGCTTATCTGAAATACACCTCCCGGATTATAACGACAGCTCATAGTCTCCGGCAGAGTTCCAATGATATGTTCCAGATAAGATATATGTGTAATATCATCTAAATTAATAATTGCACCGATCTTATGTGCATACGCATATTCTTCTGCAGGCGTTTCATTGGAAGAAAACATAATATCTTCCCCTTCCACGCCCATAGCATGTGCCAGCATCAATTCCGTCAAAGAAGAACAGTCACAACCACAGCCTGATTCCCTTAAAATATCAATTAAATAAGGATTAGGCGTAGCCTTGATTGCAAAATATTCTTTAAATCCCGGATTCCATGCAAATGCTGCCTTTAAAGCTCTTGCATTTTCTCTAATTCCTTTTGCATCATAAATATGAAAAGGGGTTGGATATTTTTTAACAATTTCCTCAATCTGTTCTTTGGTCACAAATGGTATTTTTTTCATGTCATTCTCCTATATTCTCTATCTGCCAATCTATAGGGGATATCCCCTGTGTTTTTAAATAATCATTTGCCATACTAAAATGTTTACATCCAAAAAATCCACGATATGCCGACAATGGGCTCGGATGTGGTGCTTTTAGAATGAGATGTTTGGGATTCGTTAGCATGGGGATCTTAGATTGTGCCGGTCTGCCCCAGAGCAGATACACAATGGGTCTATCCTGTGCATTCACTGCTTGAATGATTGCATCGGTAAATTGTTCCCATCCTTTTCCCTGATGTGAATTTGCCTGATGTGCACGCACGGTCAGCACCGTATTTAATAATAGTACCCCTTGATCCGCCCATTTTTTAAGATAACCATTATTAGGAATCGCACATCCGCAATCCTCCTGCAATTCCTTATAAATATTTTGTAAGGAAGGTGGAATCTCTCTTTGTTCCGGTAATACTGAGAAACTGAGTCCATGTGCCTGATGCTCATTGTGATAAGGATCTTGTCCCAAAATCAGTACCTTTACTTTATTTAATGGTGTAAAATGAAACGCATTAAAGATATCCTCTGCCGGTGGATAGATCGTTGTCTGATTATATTCTTGCTTTATAAATTGATACAGTTCTTTATAATAGGGCTTTGTAAATTCGGTGCCTACCGCTTCCAGCCAATCATTCTCTATCATTCCCATCTATCTGTCATATCCCTTTCCCTATTACTGTTTTATCATACGGACTGCAATTCCTTTGTCCTGCAGATATTGTTTTACTTCCCTTATTTCTAATTCTTTATAGTGAAATAAAGAAGCCGCTAATGCAGCATCTGCCTTACCTGCTGTTAAAACCTCATCAAAATGCTCTAATTTTCCGGCTCCTCCGGAAGCAATAACCGGTATCGATACATGTTCTGAAATAAGACGTGTCAATGCAATATTATAACCGGATTTTGTGCCATCGCAATCCATGCTGGTTAATAATATTTCTCCTGCACCCAATTGTTCCACTTTTTGTGCCCATATAAGCGTATCCATAAACGTATCGATTCTTCCGCCATTCTGATATACATTCCAACCGGTTCCATCTTCTCGGCTCTTTGCATCAATCGCCACAACCACACATTGACTGCCAAATTTATCTGCAGCCTCTTTAATTAAATTCGGATTCTGAATGGCCGCTGAATTCAGTGATACTTTATCTGCCCCTTCACGTAATATCATTTTAATGTCATCTATTGTACGAATACCACCGCCTACCGTAAACGGGATAAATATCCTCTCCGCTACTCTTCTAACCATATCCACAACAGTCGTTCTGGCATCAGAAGAAGCTGTAATATCAAGAAATACCAGTTCATCTGCTCCTGCCTTATCATACGCTTGTGCTATTAAAACAGGATCACCGGCATCCTTCAGATTGACAAAATTAACTCCCTTAACTACTCTGCCTTCATGGACGTCCAAACATGGAATAATTCTCTTTGTATGCATTACTGCACCCCCTTACAAGTGCCAATAAAATTTTTCAAAATCGCCAGTCCTGTGTCTGAGCTTTTTTCCGGATGAAATTGACAAGCATAGACCTGACCTGCTTGTACTGCTGCATGGATACAGGTTCCATATTCTGTTGTAGCAGTAACGATACGCGGATCAGCTGCCTGTAAATAATAAGAATGCACAAAATATACATAAGCATCCTCTTCAATGCCTTCAAACAATACACTGTGATGCGGAAATCGAATTGAATTCCATCCAATATGTGGCACCTTTAATCCATGGCCGGATGGAATCCTACGAATCTCACCGGGCAAAATGCCCAAGCCCAAAACACCGGGTGCTTCTTCACTTCGTTCAAACAATAACTGTAGTCCAAGACATATTCCCAGTAATGGAATCTGTTGGTCTACTATGTTACGAAGTACGATATCCAGATGATAATCTCGAATCTTACGCATCGCATCACCATAAGAACCAACACCCGGAAGAATCACATGGTCAGCACTTAGAATGGTTTTTTCATCTCTGGTTATCACTACTTCTGCTCCTAAAAATTGTAATGCTTTTTCAACACTACGAATATTCCCTGCATCATAATCTATAATGGCTATCATGTTAGTTCTCTTTTCTTTTCTTTTCTTTTCTTTTCTTTTCTTTTCTTTTCTTTTCTTTTCCCTTACTCTTTCAGTACTACCGCTCCATCTTTTATAACTCCTTCATACAAAACCTTATTTTCTCCGGCGGCATCTTGGGAGGCTTGCGTTTCGCTTTCTGTTGTTGCTGTTTCCATCTGAGTCTCTTCCTGAAGAATAGCTTCATCTTGAAGAATAGCCTCTTCTTGAAGAATAGCCTCTTCCTCAGGCAACATGTCATTTAGAACGATTGGTTCTTCTATCGGAGCATTTGGATCCACAAAATCTGTTCCATTGATCATAGAATCCAGTTTTTTTGTATAGGTTACGCGATCATAAGATATGATAGTTCTTACATCTTCTTCTGATAATCCATAAGTATCAGATAGTGTCGTCATAATCTTTTGATAGATTGGTTGTAATTCTTCTACTACTTGCATTTCTTCCGCATAAGGCAGAATATTGTCATACCGAATAACGCCCTGCAATAGAGCATTGAGTGCTTCCATCTTTTTCCCCAATAGCTGATAATTCTCGAACGCTTCATATTTACGCTGTAATTCTAAAATAGCCGTTGATTTTTGATATATAATTCGGTCTTCTTCATTTAATTTCATACCGGTAAGTAAAGAATAAGTTGCCTTATAATCCTTTTTGTCAAATGCATCATTGGCATTGGACAAGGTAACAGATTTAGGAACAAAGATAACTACGACCAATATAATAACCAAAATAGAGACCGCAAATGCAATCACTCGAAGAATTTTTTTGGGAGATATCTTTTTCCCGGGAACTTCCTGTTCTTTTTCAGGTTTCTGCTTCTTTTCTTTTTTCGGCTTCTTTTCTTTTTTAGGTTTTTTTTCTTTTTTTGGTTTGCTTTCTTTCTGCGGTTTTTCTTTTTTTCCCTTTTTCTTTTTGGTATTTTTATCTTCTTCTGCTAATTCTTTTAATGCTTCTTTATTATCTTTTGCAGCTTCTGAAATACTGCCTTCTTCTACTTCATCCTCTTCCTCTGTTTCAAACAATCCCAAAAAAAGTTTTTTGAAAAATCCAGGCTGTTTTTCTATCTCTATTGGTTCTGCTTCTTGAATCTGATCTTGATTCATGTCTTGGTCCATGTCTTGATCCTGATCAGTTGACTGATTTTTTTTCTTCCCAAATTTTTTGAATAGATGTTTTTTGGGTTTGTTTGCTTCTTTTTCCGGCTGTTCTTCACTCTCCGAATTTTTATCATTCTTACTATCTATTGGAGAAATATCCTGTTTGTTTATCTCTGTATCAATATCATCCTCTAGCTTAACGTCTACATCTTCCACAGCTTCATGATTTTCATCCTGTTCCAGCAATTTATTCACATCTGCTAATTCTTGGTCTTCACCAAGATTAGCAAGCATCGCTTCCCAGTCCATGTCATCCTCAGAAGCATCTGGATCTGTATTGAGATCTGTATTGGGATCTATATCTATCCCTTTCTCCAGGTCCTGATTAGAATCCTCTCCTATTAATTCTTCTAAATTTGATTGTCCTGTCATAATATCGTCCGGAATATGATCGGTTGACTCTTCTATACTTTGTAATAACGCTTCAATATCCGAAGTATCATTCACAATATCTTCCACTTCTGATTCATTCATTTCAGGTATATCCGTATCATCTTGGGGTTCCGGGGTATCCTCTATGCCCTGTAATAAATCTTCCAGTTCTGAATTTAAAACATGCTCTGATGCATCTAATGATTCAGATGGTTCCGTAATTGACGACAACCCTTCTAAAAGTTCCAACGCAGTTGGTTCTTTTTGTTCTGCTCCTTCTGCTGTAACTGATTTCAATAAATCATCCAAATAAGACTCTTCATTTAAGCTCATCTAATTGCCTCATCTTTCATCTAATAGCAAAATGTAACCTACTATAAACTTGTTTTAGTGTACCATATTTGAACAGTTTAGACAATTTTTTTATACATATAATCAAATAAAATAAGACCAAGTAACCCGGTCTTATTTTATTTAACGCTTATGTAATGCATGTAATATCACTATATATCTTTATTTTTGAACTAATTTGTCTATTTCCTCTACTAAACGACCGATCTCCGGTTTGGATAATTGTGCGTCTGCTCCCAGCGCTTCCCCTTTCATCCTCATCTCCTGATTAACCAATGATGAAAAAATAATGACAGGGATATCTTTCAAATCATCATTATCCTTGATTAATTTAGTAAGTCTGTGTCCATCCATTAATGGCATCTCAATATCAGTAATTACACATTGCACATGTTCTTTTAATGTGCCCTTCTCTTGAAAATCACAAATAAGATCCCATGCTTCCTGACCATTTTCCGTATGAATTAAATTCACATAACCGGCTCTCTTCAAAGAATCAACAATTAATTTATTCAATAATGCCGAGTCTTCCGATATCATAATCGGAACATCGCTTCTTGGTCTGGTTCCCAAGGCATCAATATCTGTTACCTTCAAACCGGTTTCCGGATTAATATCAGAAATAATTTTCTCAAAATCAAGAATAATAATAAGCTTATCTTCTAATTTAATAATACCTGTAGAGATCCCATCCTCTGCATTAGATACAGTAGCATCGGGTTTGATAATCTGATTCCACGAAACTCTATGTATCCCAATAACCGAGTCAACATGAAAAGCAATATCTAAACTATTGAAATTAGTAATAACAAATAATCCACCATTTTTGGATTCTCCACGTTGTAAACAATTCTTTAAATCAACTGCAGTAATCATCTTATCTCTAGGCATAAAAATACCTTCAATACTCGGATGTGCATTCGGTACTGGAGTAACTTCTTGATAAGGTATAATCTCTCTTACTTTAGCAACATTAATTCCATAAATATTACCATCCAACATAAATTCCAATACTTCTAATTCATTCGTTCCATTCTCAAGTAGAATTTTTGTATCCATTATTAGCACCTCTCACTTTAATACTTTCAATTAATATATAAATGTTATTCTCATTATAACATAATGTATTCAAAAAATACATAGTAATTATGCAAAAAGATGAATTGTGTGAATATTAATGAATATTTACAAAAAAAGCACTATTTGATTGTCTCAAATAACGCTTTCAAACTTACCGTTATACCCTCAAAACCGAATACCGAAATTAATGTGTTTCATCCGCTTACAAAC
>JAVVVE010000024.1:0-33936 GCA_036652815.1 Lachnospiraceae bacterium | reverse complement strand
TATTGAATTTTTATTAGATCCTACAGTAGTGTAACGCCAATTTTGATGAAAAAAAGGGTCAATCATTTTTTTCGTGGGATTGCACCACTTAATGTATCGATTAGTTACGCCACCCTTGACAGGATGGCTGGTTGATACCTCTGGCTCAGCAGCCTAAGGACAATCTTGTGCTACATCATTTTACTTGAATAAAAAAGGATCTTCCTTTAAAATTGAATTGCATTCCTGCTTGTATGGATTCATGAATGCTTCTACCTCTACAGAAGTTACTGCTTCCGGACGTACTGCGTTCTGCTTTCAAGGTGATCTGGATGCCTGTGAAGATGATATTATCTGCCAGTGTGGTTGTAAGATGCATGTGAATAACCATCCCGGAATTATCCTAAGACATCTTCCTTTTGGGGGATATCTTAGCCAGGTGAAGTTTAATCGAAATCAATATGTATGCCCTAAATGTGGCAAAACCCGAATGCAGTTCATTTCTTTTAAAGCTGTAGGGCACCGTATTACAGAAGAACTGTATCAGTATACCCGTGACCTTCTGGCAACCGGCAATTATACCAACAAAGAAGTAGCAGAACTTACCGGTCTTGGTAAGAATACAGTTAAAAATATCGATAAGCAACGCCTTAAGGAAGTTCTATCTTTGGTACAGAAGACTACGTTCGCAAAGGCGGTCATGAGGAGAGGTATGATGAATTGCTCAGTCAGAATAAGCTACTGTTTACGCTTGATTTGATCAAAGAACGCTTAACTCTTGCATACTCTCGCAATGAAGAAGCACAAATGGCAGAGGATATCATCTCCATCATGGATACCTGTGAGGCGACCGGAAATAAACATCTTCTCTGGTTCAAAAGGTTGCTTGACAACCACTTCGAAGGAATCATAGCGCATGCTACTTATGATATATCCGCTGGTAAGATTGAAGGTATTAACAACAAAATCAAAACCTTAAGACGACAGGCTTACGGATATCGAGACGATGAATATTTCTTTCTTAAACTGTTTGATATTAGCAGAACGACCTATGTCAGAAATCCGCAATCCCACAAAATTTGTGATTGAGCCAGAAAAATTCCAAGATACAAAGTTTTGTCATTTTAAGTGAGGAATTTTGACATTTTTGCTGACAGCTTACAAATGTATCAAATTAATATGGAGAGACTGAACAGGCAGTATGTAGAAAATAGTGGAGATGACGCTAATGAAAAATGATTTAATATTGTTTGAAACGAAAGATGAGCTTGTGAAGCTTGAAGTTAATATTTCAGGAGAAATGGTATGGTTAACAAGAGGTCAGATGGCAGAGTTATTTGACAGGGATGTAAAAACAATAGGTAAGCACATCCAAAATGCTTTAAAAGAAGAAATGGATATTGGAACTGTCGCAAAATTTGCGACAGTTCAAAATGAAGGTGGTAGAAATGTAGAAAGAAACATTGAACATTATAGTTTGGATATGATTATTTCAGTGGGATACCGTGTGAAATCCAAGCGTGGTGTAGAGTTTCGCCGTTGGGCCAACTCTGTGTTAAAGGATTACATATTAAAAGGCTATGCTGTGAATAATAATCGTATCAGCCAGTTAAATGAGGTGGTGCGTATTATGAAGCGAACAGACAATATGCTAGATGCAAAGCAAGTATAGGTTCTATCTATCAGACATTTGGAGGTGCTGAGGTATATCCATCTGTAGAGGAAAAGGCGGCAAACCTTCTTTATTTTGTAACCAAAAATCATTCTTTTACAGATGGAAACAAGAGAATTGCAGCTACCATGTTTCTCTATTTTCTTGAGAAAAACGGAATGCTGCTGATTGAAGGTACGAAAATTATTGACGATTATACGCTTGTTGCAATAACCATTATGATTGCAGAATCCAAACCAGATGAAAAAGAGACAATGGTAAAGTTAGTAATGAATTTCTTAAACTAAATCACTAAGCAATAATTTAACACGAGAAACACCCCACTTAGCATTACCTTAACACAAGAGGGGTGGGGAGCTCTGTGCGTGGGGGATAGCTTACCGATTCTTTTGTAAAGGAGACTGTATGATGAATACTATTGTAAACGAGGAACTCATATCATAAGTAATTACATAGAGGCAACAGTGTCGCGTAATTTGCGGTTTAGGCTGTCTACATCCAGACTGTAGTCAGTGATAGGTGTAGCAAAGGCAACCTCTACACGGCAACGGCGCATATGCTTAAAGTCAAATAATCTGGGAAGCTTTTTTCCTGCCGGAAATATTTCAAAACCACCTTTGATTTTGACAGGTATAATCGGTACATTCTCGGACAGGGACAGCATTGCAGCACCCTTTTTAAACTCGCCCATTTCACCGTTCTTGGTGCGAGTGCCTTCAGGATAAACCAGAAAATTCCAGCCCTCCTTAATCTTTTGGCGGCAGAGTGACACAGCCTGTGAGCTAAAGCTGCTGCGGTCAATGGGTATCATACCGCAAACTCTGGACAGCACATGGCTGGCAAAGGAATGATTAAAAAGCTCCTTCTTTGCGAGACAACCAAGACGCTGAAACTGCTCTTTACCAAAATTTAGTGTTACCCACAAAAAGTCAAAATTTGTCTGGTGATTGGGGCAGATAATATAGCTTCCGTCCTTGGGGATATTGTCAAATCCTGTAATTTCAACCTTGTATACCCAGCGTACCAAAACACTGCACACCTTAAAGCAGAAGTAGTCGAAGCCAATCTTCTTCACCGGAAATTTACTGCGAAATACTAAATCAGCAGTACTGCCTGCTCCTGTTTCCAGCTCCTGTGCCAACTGCTCTACAGTAGCTCCGGGGCCGAAACAATGCACGACGCTTTTGCCACAGTTATCCTGTATAAGAGTGTCCAGCTCAATACAGCCAAGAGAATCCAGTCCCAAATCTTCAATGATTCTGGTTTCGGGAAGGATTGTCAGCTCGGTTTTACATACCTGCCGAACCAATTGAATAATAGTGTTTAATGAATCTCCTTCGTTTCCGGGAGCAGATATAACAGGCTCTGCAGGTAGGACTGTGTCGCATTTACCGGCAGTTACCTGTGCTTTCAGCAGATAACGCTTAGGCTTTTGTAAGGAGGTTTTAGGTATTTCTGCCACAAAATGCAGTGCGTTAATTTTCATATACTGAGACAGTCCGGAGCCGATTTTCATGACCTCCTGCTCAATGTCAGCCTCGGTAAAGCCTTGAGCCTCGTCACGTACAGCAAAGGCATGAACTTCATCGTATCCGCCGGCAACTGCCGGTATTCCGCAGACAACAAACTCCTTGACACCATGCAAAGTCGAATAGCCAACCTCCACATCATCGGGAGTGACTTTTTTACCGGTTGCCAGCACAATATTGTCCTTGCACCTGCCAACGATGCTTATGTTGCCGTCGGAGTTGACTGCTGCAAGGTCGCCGGTTTTAAACCATTCGCCGTCAAAGGCGGCTTTAGTTGCTTCTTCATCACGGAAATATCCCTTCATCATAAAGGGTGACTTCATATATATTTCTTTAAGCTCGCTGTGGTCAAGGAGATTGAGCTTCAGCTCAACATGGGGATAGGGTTTCCCGCATGTATTTATCGTATAGTTGTCGTAGCTGTTGGCAATTACCGGAACATTTGTCTCGGTTAGTCCATAGTTGAGAAACAGGTTCATTCCCACTCCGTAGTAGAAGCACATAGCCTCTGGATTCATAGGTGCTCCTGCGGCACAAAGCACACGTATCTGTCCGCCAAAACCCTTGTGTACGGCACCAAAAATAATCTTTCCCAAATTCAGACCTGCTTTTTGACGCAGCCATACACAGATTGGAAAGAAGAGCTTAAACACAGTAGCGGTCAGCTTGTTTTTATTTATCTTGTCAACAATCTGACGCTGGAACATCTCAAAGACACGTGGGACACAGGAAAATACAGTAGGCTGATATTCGGCAAATGCCTTTAAGACGTTTTCCGCAGTCATGGATTCAATGAAGTGCATTGAACCTCCAAGTATCAGCGGCCCCAGCATTGAGGTAACAACACCGTAGATATGGCTGTTAGGTATGACTACCAGCATTTTTTCGTCGCTTTTAAGATTGTTAAAATCAATGGCAGCGTTGGTGGTACCCAGCATTGCCTCGTGAGTGTGCATAATTCCTGTAGCTGTTTTTGTTGTGCCGGAAGAATAGATAATAAAAGCTATATCGCTGTCGCCGTCAGAGGTTTGGGGAACTCCCTTCGCAATGGCAGACAGTTGACCGGTAAGAGGCTGGGCATCATCCATTATATTGAGTACCGGTATGGTATCAGAGATGTGGAAACCAAGCTTTGCGCCAACCTTGGGAGAGGTAAAGATACATCTGGCATCGGCATTTTCAATAAGATGCAGTATATCCTGGGCAGGCAGTGAAAAATCTATTAAGACAGCGGTACATCTAAGCTGCATTGCCGACAGATAGGCTATATTCCATTCGGGTGAGTTTTCTGCAACGATAACAATGCGGTCAGCCTTTTGCACACCGGCGGCAATCAGCTTATCTGCAAAGAGTGATGCAGCGCTGAACATTTTATCGTATGTATAGGTTCTGAATTCGCCGTTGTCATAGGACATAGACATAACTTGCTTTGATCCATTGTCTAAATTGCGACTTTTTATAACTGAAAACAAATCGTTCATTATAATCACCATTCTCTTTTTACAATATTACTTATAATAATACCATTTTCGACAAGAAATAGCTGTGTATATTTTGTGAATTATATTGATGAATTATCATTACTATTTGGTATTATATACTATAGCATATGTAAATCTCCAGCATAGCATATAATAACCAGATAAAAGACGGAGGTGTACTGATAGAATGAAAAAGCTTTTGGAGTTTCCATACAATAGGGAAGCTGCGGTAAAATATGCTGTTGAATGGGCATATCGCCGCAATCAGGAATATTATGATTTTGAACAGATAGGCGGGGACTGCACTAACTTTGTGTCGCAGTGTATTTTGGCAGGCACAGGGGTGATGAATGGGAGTTACATATCTATACGTTTGTAGTGTTTGAGGGGATATCGTTTACCTTGTCCCACATAAAAAAGAAATTGATTAACGGATAAATCGCAAAAAGGTTGCTGTCTCGGCGAGAAAATAATGGATGATGCACAACCCCCAGATGTTTTTTTGTTTAAAGTACAGAAGTCCAGAAAAAAACAGCAAAACTGCAGAAGCAATCGCATACACAAACCCATAGTGGCTGTGAAGCACACCAAAAGTAAGGGAGGAAACAAGGAGCGAACATACAGTAGCATGCTTGCCGAGGATAATACGGCGCATATTTTCCTGAAAAGCACCGCGCACCACAAGTTCTTGCATAACGACCGTAAGGGGATAGTATAGATTTGTAACATTAAAAATGCTAAAGTCCCAAAAAGGTGCGTTTGCCGGAAAAAAGTTTGGGGCTACGTGCAGCATAATCAACTTTACGATAATGAGTAGCAGTATGCCCCCCCAGCGTAATAAGGATGGCCGGTACAAAGGTCGCTTTGGGATTTTTGATGCACAGACCAATATCTTTCAAAGTAAAGCTTGTGGTTTTTAGGATTAGAACGAACGCTATCAATAACACACCCTCGCCAATCAAGGATATGACACCCCTAGGAATGTTCCAACCATATGTCTTTGCGGCACTCAAAAAATAGAAATACACAGATAAAGTCAGCATCATAGAGACAAAAAGATTGGTGCCGTCTGTGTGCTGACGTTTTAGCCGTTCTTCTTCCGTTACGTCACGGAAAAGAACCACTACTCCTACACGCTCGTTTCCGTCCTCATCTCGTAGAAAAGACACGGTCAGCTTGAAAAAACGCTTCGTTCCATTCCCAATCCAGGAAACTACTCCCGTCTGGTTATTTTCCTTGTCGTATACCGCATCTAAAACCAACTGGTGAAACGCATCATTTTGGGAGGTGTCACCCCACAAGGTGACATATTTCTCCCCTGTGGGGTCATGATTAAGTTCTAAAAGGTCACGACCAATACGGTTTACCTGTAAGATTGTACCCTTGGTATCCAATACGAGGACACCATCATTCATATCCCGCAAAATACGATTATCAATCCGAGTGTCTTCGGTTATCATATTATTTCACCTGCTTTCATTATGTTACTATAGCTAATGAATCTGATGGCTGTAGCAAAGCTAATATAAACAAGCTTCCAATTACACCCATTCTGTTATCACTACGAGGTAACAAGGATTTTATTTATTGATTTACGCTCTCGGTTTTTCCGAGGGTATTTTTATATATAATTATTTTACCACAGTAAAGTAGCTATTTCAATCAATCAAATGTATACGTTTGTGTCAAGTAATCGTTGGCACTTTTCTTGTTTTTTCTAAAATGATATTTTATTGTTTTCCAAATAAGCCCTGTTTATGGGCATTTCATTCTAATATCCAAATACTCTTTTAAATGCTTTTCTTGATGTTGTCTGCATTGCATCAAATAATGGTATATGATGATTGGACGCATAGAGTTCTTGCTTGATCCTACAGTTGTGTAGGAAAGAAAATAAAGAAAAAGAGGGGTGGAAAATCACCAGTAGATTACCCATCACTGCATTACGTAAAAATGCCATCGCAGGTTTTTCCGCGATGGCATTGTCTTGTATCTCAACAAATTACTTATTTTTTATCTCTTTTAGTAAGGCGCTGAACTCCGGATCGGAAAGGTTCAAGGAAACTAACATATAGTTCAAATCAGAATCTGCCCAGGTTACGATATGGAGCGAATCATCTTTGCATTCTTTGACCTTCATCCCATCGATTTCAGCATCTTGGAAGGAATAAGAATATAGGTCAGAAAGAGGAGTAGCGACAGGAGCAGTGTACAAATCCACATAGCAATCATCCGATTCTTTACCCAAATTATAGCGAATATAAGCTTTCTTTTCAGATGACATTTGAATCGTAGTCGGGCTCACCTTATAAGTAGCAGGAAGCTCCATAGCGGAATAACCCAGTGCACTATTTAAGTCTGCAACAGATGTATAATTCTCAATGGAAGAGTATTCCAAATTAAATAGAGAATCAGATATTAAAAGTTCCAAATAAGTGGAAAAGTCCGCATCCGACAAACCATCAACGCTTAAAGAATAACTATAGTGATCGTTTTGCCACCAAGCAACTTGCAGCTTATCTAATTTGCCGATATTTACGTTTGTGTCACCTATTTTTGTTTGACTGTAGGTTACACCATTTACACCGGAGATGTCATCTTTACGTTCACTCATGCGGATGTGAACGGGATTTTTATTGTCATCGGTACATTGTATCTCCGCAATGACTCCATCAATCGCATAAAATTTTTCGGTGTCGAGCATACCATACGAAACCGGAAAATCAATCATCATAAAATTCATGGTATTATTAAGCTCTGCGATATTTTGGTACTCAATCATAGGGTTAACGAGTTCCACACTAGCGTCTTCTGTTGCTGCAGTTGTCGATGCTTCTGCTGCGACTGTTGTTTCTTCCGTCGTTGCAGCAGTGGTGGTTGCGACTGCTGTTTCTGTTGTCGTGTTAGTGGTTGTAGAAGGCTGATTTCCACAAGCGGATAAAAGTATTGATGTTGCAGTCATGGATAGCATAAGGATAGATGATTTTTTTTTCATACGCGTTTTCCTTTTTTTGGTTGCTGTGGTTGACGAGTGTTAATAGCATTGAAAAGATAAAGTGATTATACACCTTTAGCAGCAATAAATACAGAAAAATTTCACAAACACCGGCAAGATATAAATACATTGTAATTTTCGCATTTTTTTGCTAAAATCTAAAGTAGAACAAAATAAATAAAAAGATATGTTATGGAGAAAAGTAAGCATGCTGGAAGATAATCATAATCTGAGAATCACCATAGCAGGAGCACGAGGTACGATGCCTGTTTGCGGAGCGGATAAGCTCATCTATGGCGGAGACACTATGTGTGTACTGTTGCATATGGGTACAGAAAGCATCATTTTGGATGCAGGTACAGGGTTACGAGAATATTCAAAGTATTTGGCGCAATACACCGGGATGCATCATCTGTTACTGTCACATTCGCATTTTGACCACCTATTGGGTTTGCCGATGTGCTCGGCTTTTTATCAGGCAGGTCTCAGCTTTTCTCTTTATGCAGAGCCGCGCAGTGGCTTGTCAGCCAAAGAGCAGCTACTAAGCCTTATGGCACCGCCTTTGTGGCCGATAACGCCGAATGCTTTTTTGGCGAAAGTGAGATTCTGTGATATTGTTACACCGATGTTTCAGATAGGGGATGTATGCGTAGAAGTCATGGCCGGCAATCACCCGGGAGGATGCAGTATATTTAAGCTTTCCTATCAAGGGAAAAGCGTTGTCTATGTAACTGATTATGAACAGGGAACTAAGACAGATAACCAACTGGTAGAGTTTGCGGCAGGATGTGACCTGTTTTTGTGTGATGGACAGTATAGTGATCAGGAATTTCCCCACAGAGTCGGGTTTGGACATTCTTCCTGGCATGAGGCTGCTAAGCTGGGACAAAGATGTCAGGCAGGACATACCATGATTATTCATCATGCACCCGATAGAACGGATCAGGAGCTGGATGCAGCAGCCGCTTTGATTCAAAGAGAATATGGTAACTGTACCTTTGCACATGCAAAAGAGGAGATTATTCTATGAATAAAGTAAGCATACAACAGCTTTTGGATGTGGGAATTGCACTTTCGCGAGAAAAGAACAGTGATAGTCTATTTGAACGTATTTTAACAACAGCAATGGACATTACCAACTGTGACGGCGGGACTTTATATAGCAAAGATGGTGAATTCTTAAAATTCAAATTCATGGTTACCAAATCAAAGCATATTAAAAAAGGAGGAAAATCAGGTAAGATTACCCTCCCACCGGTACCCCTTTCTCCAAAAAATGTATGCTCTCAGGCAGCTTTGTCTGGGAAACTGATTAATATAGCAGATGTTTATACCAGTGAAACTTATGATTTTACCAATCCTAAAAGTTATGATGCCATGATGCATTATCGCACAATGTCTATGCTGGTGGTGCCGATGGAAGATGATAAAGGGGGTTGTATTGGTGTTTTACAATTGATTAATGCGTTGAATGAGCAAGGGGATATTATACCGTTTGATTCCAGTTGTGAACCGGTTATTTTGTCACTTGCTTCACAGACAGCGATTTTTACTACCAATATGAATTATGCTGTAGAAGTAAGAGAACTTTTGGATTCATTGGTACGAGTGATGTCAACGGCGATTGATGCACGTACTCCCTACAATGCCAACCACACACGCAATATGGTGAAATACGCGGATCATTTTATATCATGGTTGAATAAAAGTGAAAACAAATGGAACTTTAATGAAAGGGAACGTAGACAATTTATCATGAGTGTATGGCTACATGATGCCGGCAAACTGACGGTGCCACTCGAGATTATGGATAAGGAAACCAGATTGGGTAATCATCTGGCAACCGTATTGGAACGATTTAGGATAATCGCTTTGATTCATAAGATTGAATGGCAAAGTGGAATCCAAAATGACAGCGAATATGCAGCGAGTCAAACAGAACTTGCAAGAGCACGGGAACTGATCTTAAAAGTGAATGAAGTGGGTTATCTACAGGATGAACTGGTAGAAGAGATTAATGCACTTGCACAAAAAACATATATCGATGAAGAGGGCATCCCTCAGCCGTGGCTTACGAATATGGAACAGACGTATCTGTCGGTTAGACGTGGTACATTGACGTCAGAAGAACGAGGTGTTATGGAGAGCCATGTCACGATGACCGCCACCATGTTACAGGAAGTAAAATTTCCGTCGGATTATGCCATGGTGCCTATTTGGGCAGGAGAACACCATGAGTTCTTAAATGGAACGGGATATCCGCAGGGATTAAAAGAAAAAGATATCCCAAGAGAGGTGCGTCTGCTTACGATATTAGATATCTTTGATGCACTGACTGCACGTGATAGACCTTATAAGGCGGGTATGCCTGCTGAAAAAGCATTCACTATTTTACAATCTATGCAGGCAGAGGGTAAACTTGATGCGACTGTTTTGCAACTGTTCTTTGACAGTCACGTATGGGAGGAAACAGAATGAAAAAAACAAACTTCAAAATATTGACCGCCATTTTTACAGTGATATTTCTTTCGCTTACCAATTCATTATCGGTCTATGCGGTAACCGATCATGCTGACGCCAAGCTGATGCGTCTTAGTAAAAACAAAAGGAACCGTGGAATTTACCAATCCCGAGGGCTTGAAATGGCTCGTACAGGAGGGAGCAAAGCTATATGATGGCTATCAAATCAGGACTGCGCAAGAAAGTCATGCCTATATCGATCTGGATGCTGACAAGGCTGTAAAATTAGATCACAAAAACAACAACTGGTCTCTACTGCGATTTCAAAAGGAAGTGGAGTAGTGGAAAGTAAGATTACGGTAGTTGATTTTCAAGAGAAAGATATCCCGGATTTTGCAGCAGAAGAAATAGCGCGTGATGCCAATCTACAACAAAGGATAGCAGAAGAAACCGGATTTAATATACAGGCAATTGTAACAGCAGCGGATGCAGAAGATGCAGATGATGCAGATGATGACGATGCGGATGATGTGGATGATGCGGATGATGACGAGGATGCACGTCAAGGCATATCCCATATCACGGGAAGTGCTACACAAAAGGAGGACGCAGAGGATCGGGATAATGACAGCCAGGACACGGAGCAAGAGGATGACTAAGGATCAAAAGACAAGGAAGAAGACAGCTAAATCAGGAACTGCTATTTTGCAAAAAGAGGAGGAGAACAAACGATGTATCATGGACAAATAAAAAAGATTATCATGATAGGTATCATGATAGCGTTACTGGGAAGTATGAGTGTACCGGTGTATGCAAAAGAGACAGACAAGGTGTCTGCATCGACGATGCGACTTACTCAGACAGAGGGTACGGTCGAATTTACCAATGCGGATGGAGCCAGATGGTTGGTAAAAGATGGCGCTAAGTTATATGATGGTTATGGGATTAATACAGCGATAGCAAGCTATGCTTATATCAGTCTGGATAATACCAAGGCCATAAAATTAGATCAATGCACCAAGGCAAATATCAAAAAAGATGGAAAGAAGCTAGAAATTTCTCTTTTGGAAGGACAACTTTTCTTAAATGTTACCGCACCGCTTACCATCGATGAAAGCCTGCAGCTGCGTACCTCTGACCAGGTCACAGGCATACGTGGCACTAGCTTGACCTATTCTAAACCATCGAAAGGGGCAACCTGGCTTCAATTACTTGACGGAAGTACTAATGTTACCTGGACAGGTCCGGATGGGATACCGCATGCGCAAACAGTTAAAGCGGGAGAACAGCTCGTGATAGATCAATCTATTGCTACGGTAACGCCTATTCTGACAGAAAATATACCACCC
This sequence comes from Lachnospiraceae bacterium, assembly GCA_036652815.1. GTDB lineage: Bacteria > Bacillota > Clostridia > Lachnospirales > Lachnospiraceae > SZUA-378. The sequence continues at coordinate 22,471 of JAVVVE010000024.1, read as the reverse complement.
TTTGCAGCAACGGAAATCATGCAAAACCCAGCATTACTACTAAAAATAGAAGCGGCAACCTCTTTCACCGGAGCCCAAATCGGGCAGAGTGCAAGCCTATTGGCTGAGAAGGAAGCAGCTGCAATCAAAGCGAATCAGCTACTGCAGCCACCGATAGTGTCGACACAGGACCAGGATGGCACACAGACGGAACAACCAACACCGCCGGTACCGCAGGACGAGTATTTTACGGTTACGTTTGATATGCATGGAGATTCAAATCCGCCACCGGCATCACAAAGCATAAAGAAGGGGGAAACGGCAACCAGTCCAGGGGAACCAACAAGTAGTACAGAAGGGCGTTCATTTTCAGCTTGGTGTTATCAAGACGGTGGTTACTCGGAATATGATTTTTCAACCCCTATCACACAGAATATCACCCTATATGCTCAATGGACTGATACTCCACATTAAAATAACCAAATTTTCAATCCAACAGAAGGGATAGCCATCGGATGAAGAAGATGAAACTAAAGCAACTATGGTTTCCGTTGCTGGCTGCAGCTTTGTTTGCCCTACTGCCTTTGACGGGGGTGTTATATACGGCAGACCATATATTAGGGGATATGCTCTACCAGAAGCCTCAGGCACTGAGTGGAAATATTATCCTATTGGGCATCGATAATGCAGCGTTGGAAGAGATCGGACCATTTCAGACCTGGGGACGTGATGTGATCGCACAGGTCATTCAAGAACTGAATGCCGAGGAAGAGAATAAGCCGGCGGCTATCGGCGTCGATGTGATCTACAGCGGCGAGACAACACCTGCTGAGGATGCTTATCTGGCACAGACAGCGAAAGACGGCGGTAATGTACTCGTAGCTGCCGCGGCGAGTTTTGGGGAAGCAGTCATTACCAATCAGGAAGGGTTTTATCTGGATACCAATGCGATTCTGGATTTTGATGAACCTTATGATGCTCTAAAAGCAGCCACCAGACAGGGGCATATCAATGCGATGAATGACCGGGACGGTATCTTAAGACACTGTATCCTGAAACTAGACCTACCGCAAGGTGGTGAAGTGTTTTCCTTTAATTATGGGCTGGCACAGATGTATGCAGAGAAAACAGGGCAAACACTCGTTCCACCGCCCACAGATGCATTGCACCGCTGGTATCTGTCTTTTAGTGCACTTCCGGGTGATTTTAGCGATGGATATTCCGTTGCGGATGTATTAAATGGCAGCTTACCACCGGAATTGTTTAAGGATAAGATCGTATTAATCGGACCCTATGCAGCAGGACTGACTGATATCGTAACAGCTGCCATAGACCATGCAGCCCCGATGTATGGGATCGAATATCAAGCCAATGCGATCGATGCTCTGCTAGAAGGGGATTTTAAACGGGAAGTTTCTAATGTAGGACAGGCACTGGTATTATTTTTGATTCTCTTTTGCTATGCATGGTGGCTGCGTGACAGGAAAGCATTGCAAGCGAGCATCTCCTTGGCAGTGATTTTATTACTTTCTTTCACGGGCTGCTTATTGGCATGGCAGATGGGCTTTGTATTAAAACCGCTTTATTTACCGATGGCGGCGATTATCCTGTATGTGATATCAGTGGCGGTTAATTATGTGCGTGCAGTATTGGAAAAGCGTCGCGTGACAGGTACTTTTCAACGCTATGTGGCACCTGAGATCGTATCGGAGATACTCAAAGAAGGCTCACAGAGTCTGGGTCTTGGCGGTAAGCTTACCGATATCGCAGTCTTGTTTGTTGATATCCGCGGCTTCACTACGATGTCGGAACTCTTAGAACCGGCTATGGTAGTAGAGATTCTAAATCGGTATTTGACTCTGACCAGCAGCTGTATCTTACAAAATGGCGGTACCCTGGATAAATTTGTAGGAGATTGTACGATGGCATTTTGGGGTGCCCCATTGCCACAGGAGGATGTGATCTTTAAGGCAGTCAAAACAGCACTGGATATGGTAGAGGGTTCTAAAGCACTGAGCGAAGAGCTACAGGAGAAGTTTGGCAGAAGTGTGAGCTTTGGCATCGGGGTACATTATGGATCGGCAATCATCGGTAATATTGGAGCACCCAACAGGATGGATTATACAGCCATCGGTGACACCGTGAATACCGCATCGCGATTAGAATCCAATGCACCGGGAGGACAGATCTTAGTCAGCCGAGTGGTGGCAGATGCTTTGGCAGATCGGGTTAAGTTCACTTCTCTTGGGGACAGCATCAAACTAAAAGGTAAGGCAGAAGGATTTGAGATATTGAGAGTGGAAGGTTTGCAATCTAAGTAACTTTATAATAAAAAGGTGCCTTCATGCAGGGAACGATTGCATGGCAGGCTAATAGGGAACCGAGTGAGAATCTTGGACGATCCCGTCGCTGTATAGCGGAGCATTTTTCAGCCGAAAGGCAGTCACTGTGAGAATGGGAAGATGAAAAATGTGATGATGCAAAGTCAGAAGACCTGCCTTTTTATGCGTAACTCATGTAACTGCGATGGACAGGCACTGATGAAGATACGATGGGAGTAGCTTATTTCTTATGGAATAAGCAGCCTTTGGATATCCGAAAAAGAGAAGTCTATTTGTAATCGCAGAATGCGAATCAGATGGACTTTTTTTAATGTTTGGAAAGAGGCAAGGTGGCAAAAGATGCAGATGGATTATTATGCATATCGTTCAGGCATGAGGCATTGGCATGCGGGGGTCAAGGCAGCTCTGGCAGTAGGAACATTGTGCATGGTGCTGCTTGCTAATCGTCTCTTGGTTTCTTTATTGGTCATCCTCTCCATGACGCAGCTTACCTTGTGGCAGGGCAAGGTGAAGTGGAAAGAGTATTGGCATTTGCTCAGGATTCCACTTGTATTTATCTCTTTCCAGGCATTTATGATAGCGATTATATTTGCAAGACAACCGATAGGGGAATGGAATATAGATGGGTATTTTATGTATCTGTGTCTGACAAGAGAAAGCCTTTGGAGTGCAGGACGGGTCTTTTGCAAGGCGATGGCAGGGATGAGTGCAGTATATATGCTGGCATTGTCAACCCCGATGTATGAATTGATCTTGGTGTTACAGAAGCTGCATCTGCCTAAGCTCATGATAGAGCTGATGCATTTAATCTATCGATATCTGTTTATTTTGTTGGAGGTGGCAGAACAGATGCAGATATCGGCCCAATCAAGAATGGGATATCATAATTTTAGGAGTTCCTGCAAGAGCTTCGCAGGAATCGGTGCTAATCTGTTTTTAATCTCCTTGCAGAAGGCGAATTCTTATTATGATGCATTGCTTGCAAGAGGATATGATGGCACACTTACATTCCTAACGGAGAATAAAGAGATAAGGATGTGGCAGATTATGGGCATGATATTATATTTTATCATGTTAACGGGGATTGCCATGATTAGGTAGGAGAAAGAGAAGATGGAAGATGTATTATTACAGGTTCAGAATCTAACCTTTGCATATCGGGAATCAGCAGTGTTAAAGGATATTAATGTCACCATTCATCGTGGAGAAAAGATTGCGGTTATGGGAGCCAATGGTGCCGGTAAATCCACCTTTTTTCTTCATCTGAACGGGGTATTACATCAGGATGAGGGCACAATATGTTTGGCAGGCAGGCAGATACAGAAAAAAACAGAGACAAAGCTTCGGCAAAAAGTCGGTTATGTATTTCAGGATGCAGATAGCCAGCTCATAGCATCCAATGTAAGAGCTGAGATTTCGTTTGGCCCTATGAATCTGGGATTATCCCAAAAAGAAGTCAAAAAGAGGGTGGAAGAGGCGCTGAACTATATGGATCTTGAGGATCTGGCAGAACGTCCACCGCATTATTTAAGTGGAGGAGAGAAGAAAAGGGTCAGTATTGCAGATATCCTTGCGATGGAACCGGAGATTCTTCTGTTTGATGAACCGATGGCAGCACTGGATCCATTCAATGCGTCTCGTGTAGAGCAGATCCTTTGGAACCTTCATGAAGAAGGTAAAACGTTATTGATTGCAACGCATGATGTTGATTTTGCCTATCGTTTTGCAGATAGAATCATCGTGTTTGCAGAAGGCTCTATCCTGGCGGATGGGGATCCATTTGATCTCTTTCACAACACAGATATGATGGAACAGGCACATTTAAAAGCACCTGCTATGATGACTGTCTGGGAGGCATTGCGGACTGCTAATCTGGTGACACAGTCACTGCCTTATCCTACCACACTGAGTCAGGTGGTAGAGGCGGTGAAAGCGATGGAAGCGATGGAAGAAAGGGGTTTATGATGATAAAAAAAAGAGTGTTTTATTTCAGTATTATTTTCGCAGCTTGTTTTGCAGTCAGTAAGAGTGTCAATGCCATGCACATCATGGAGGGATATCTGCCACCAAAGTACTGCATTGCATGGGGGATTCTGTGCCTTCCATTTTTAGTCAGGGGTTTTTTTATCATTAGGAAGATGTTTAGGGAAAACCAAAGGGCTATTACGATGCTTGCGATGGCAGGTGCTTACATCTTTGTATTATCGGCTTTGAAGATTCCTTCTGTGACAGGGAGCTGCTCCCATATGACAGGAACAGGTTTGGGTGCCATCTTGTTTGGCCCATCGACAGTCAGTATTCTTGGTATTATCGTGCTATTGTTTCAAGCACTGCTGCTGGCACATGGAGGATTAACGACCTTGGGCGCCAATACATTTTCCATGGCGATAGCCGGCCCCATTTTGACCTTTGGTATTTATACGCTGTGTAAGAGGGGAAAAGTAAACCGGAAGGTCGGTATCTTTTTGGCAGCAGCGGCAGGGGATTTATTTACGTATTGCGTTACCGGCATTCAGCTTGCACTGGCTTATCCGAGTGCATCGGGCGGTGTAGCAGCCTCAGCGGTAAAGTTCTTAGGGGTGTTTGCACCTACGCAGCTTCCGCTTGCCGTGATAGAAGGGATCCTAACGGTCATGATCGTGATGACTTTGGAAAATTATGCAAAACCGGAACTTCAATCGGTCGGTTTTGAGAAAGCAGGTGTTTTGTATGAAAAGAAACAGTAGAACCTTATGGCTCTTATTATTGCTAAGTTTGACTATTATGATAGTGCCGTTATGGATGCAAAAAGGAGCCGAATTTGGTGGGTCAGACGATGCCGGCAGTCAGATGATAGCAGAGATTCAAGGTTCTTTTGAACCGTGGTTCACACCGGTTTTGGAAACTGCATTGCAGGGGGAACTACCGGGAGAGATAGAGAGTTTATTATTCTGCGTACAGACAGGTATCGGTGTAGGTATCATCGCATTCTGGATGGGCAGATTTGTGGAGCGTAAAAAATATGAAAACAGCCATCCTTCTTGTTAGTTTCGGAACCTGTGATCCGGAGGTTGAAGCAAAGAGTCTGTTCTGCATAGAAAGAGAAATGGCAGAACGATATGATACCGTTTGGGTCGCGCAGGCATACACCAGCGATATGATAATCCGCAGACTGGCGACGCAGCAGATTATCAAATATACAGTAGAAGAAGCTTTGATACAGGCACGGAATCATCAAATAGAGTGCATATATGTGGTTCCCACCCATATGATACCGGGGAGCGAATACCATAAAATCTGTAACTTAGTAGAGCAATACAAAACGGCATTTCCGGTGATTAGACTGGCATCTCCGGTACTGGCGGAGGAGGCAGATTGTCATAAGCTAGTGCCACTCATGGCAGAGATGCTGCATTTTTCCCCTCAGTATGAATATATTCTGATGGGACACGGAACCAAAGAGGATGCGAATATACGGTATGCACAGATGAATCAGGCATTTTGGGATGCCGGATTGCATTATGTAAGGATCGCATCGGTAGAAGCAGAACCCAAGATAGAAGATGCTATGTTAGCACTGCGAGGGCAGAAACATGGCAAAAAGATAGTGCTGCATCCGTTTATGGTAGTGGCAGGAGAACATGCCAAAAAGGATATGGCGGGAGAAAAGGATTCTTTTGTGACAAGGTTGTCAGATGCAGGATACCGAGTAGAAGTCATTATGAAAGGGCTGAGTGAGTATCCACAGTTTCGCCAACAATATCTGGATAAGCTAAAAGCATTGATGCAATCAGGATAGTATCGATTGCAGAAGGAAGAAAGAAGAAAGAAAGAGGAAAGAGGAAAGAGGAAAGAGAAGCATGTCGGGAATCATATATGGAATAGGAGTGGGACCGGGTGACCCGGGACTGATCACGATGAAAGCGGCCGAACTATTACGTTCCTGTGATAAGATAGGCATTCCTGCCAAGGATGAAAAAGTGTGTACGGCATATCAAATCGCATTGCAGGCGATACCGGAGATAGCAGATAAACCGGTTATTGCGGTGCCGATTCCGATGACGACGGAGAGAGAGCGTTTGGAGAAAGCTTATGAACGAGGCTGTATGCTGCTGCTGGAGGCATTGGACGATAATCAGACAGTAGCGTTTCTGAATCTGGGAGATCCAACCCTTTATGGCACCTATATGGAGCTGCATCAGAGAATCAGACATGCAGGATATCAGGCATTGATCGTCAGTGGAGTCCCTTCTTTTTGTGCGGTGGCAGCACAATTGGAGATCGCTCTCGCAAGTGGCAGGGAAACCATACATATCGTACCGGGATGCTATGATGTCTCGCAGAATGTGAATCCGGCAGGGACTACGATATTGATGAAATCCGGTAGTAAAGTGGGAGAAGTCAAACAGCAGTTGATGGCATTGGAAGACAGGGAACAGTTGAAAGCCTATGCAGTTACCAATTGTGGTATGGAGAATCAACAAAGCTATCAGGATATCAAATGCTTGCAAGAGAATGCAGGATATTTTACAACGATTATTATGAAAGCACAAAAGGAAGCCAAACCCTATCTCATGAAATATCAGCAAAAGCTTCGCTGTGGTATCACAACAGGCACCTGTGCGGCAGCGGCAGCAACGGCAGCAGCAGATCTATTATTGCGTGGCATCCGTAGAGAACAAGTCGTGATACAGACTCCTAAAGGCGTTAGCGTAACTGTTCCCGTACAACTGTTATTGGAAACACAGGACATGGTCACGTACCGAGTCATCAAAGATAGTGGAGACGACCCCGATGTAACCAATCATACTGCCATAGAGGTCAGTGTAGAGAAAAAATCAGAGGTGTCACAGATTGGGAAAGCAGCGTTTAGCGAGGCAGCGTATCCTAACTTATATCTGGATGGGGGAACCGGCATAGGGCGTATCAGTCTGGATGGTTTGGAACAAGAGATGGGACAGGCGGCGATTAATATAATACCACGCAGGATGATTTTTCAAGCGGTGGGAGAGATCTGTCTAGCAGAACAGTACACGGGAAACCTGCTTATCTTAGTTTCTATTCCGGAGGGAGAGGCATTAGCACATCGTACTTTTAATCCAAGACTTGGTATTGTAGGGGGGCTCTCTATCTTGGGAACCGGTGGTATCTTAGAACCGATGAGTGAACGAGCGATCCTTGCTACGATAGAGACACAGATTCGTCAAATGCAGGTACAGGGCAACCATAAGCTGATCGTCACTCCCGGTAATTATGGACAAAGCTATGCATCACAATCACTGCATCTCAATATGGAACGCAGTATTCAATGCAGTAATTATATTGGCGATACGCTTGATCTGGCTATTGCATATGGCATGCAGCAGTTTCTATTAATAGGGAATATCGGAAAATTGGTTAAATTGGCAGCGGGGATTATGAATACCCACTCTAAGGTGGCTGATGGCAGGTGTGAGATATTGGCGGTACATACAGTGCTGTGCGGTGGCAGTCAGAAGATGGCAGAGACTATCATGCAATGTATCAATACAGAGGAGATTCTTCGTCATCTTGAAGAATGGGGACTACGGGATGCTGTGATAGATGCAGTGTGTCGTAAGATACAAGAGCATATCAACCGGCGGGTGGGTGACAAAATGCAGGTTGGTGTGATCCTTTTTTCGGAGAAGTTCGGTTATTTAGGACAGACAGAACAGACGAATCTGATTCTGGCAGAATATCGATAAGAAAGAGCGGTGAGTGAGATGGTACATTTTGTAGGAGCAGGTCCGGGAGCGGCCGATCTGATTACAGTCAGGGGACAAAATCTGCTTAGACAGGCAGACGTGATTATCTATGCGGGTTCTCTTGTAAATCCGGCATTATTAAAGGAAGCAAAAGCAGAATGCAGCATATATAACAGTGCCTTATTGAATCTGGAAGAAATCATCTGTGTGATGGAAGAGGCAGAACAAAAGCATCTAACGACAGTGCGTCTGCATACGGGAGATCCTTCTATCTTTGGTGCGATACGTGAGCAGATGGATGGATTGAAGCTGAAAAACATCCCCTTTGATGTGTGTCCGGGAGTGAGTGCTCTTTCGGGAGCGGCAGCGTCCTTACAGATAGAATATACCTTACCGGAGGTGTCGCAGAGTATGATTATCAGCAGAGTCGAGGGAAGAACACCGGTGCCGCAGGGAGAACAATTAAGGTCACTGGCAGCCCATGGGGCAACGATGATCCTATTCCTGTCCGCAGGACTGGCAGAAACAGTGCGGGAAGAATTATTGGCGGGTGGATATGACAAGGATACACCGGTGGCAGTTGTATATAAGGCGTCCTGGCCGGAAGAAAAGATATTGCATACCGTTGTGGATGCCTTACCGCAAGCCATGCAGCAGGCACAGATCGATAAAACGGCACTCATTATCATCGGTAATGTACTGGGTACGGGGTATGCCAAATCCAAGTTATATGATGCCACTTTTACGACAGGATACAGAAAAGGGTACAAAAAAGGAAACAGAAAAGAAAGCAGGATGAAATGAAGATATTGATGTTGGCATGCAGCAGACAGGCGTATGACCTGATGCAGACGCTGAAGACAGAGTGGCTGCAAAGTGAGGCAGAGGATGAGATTATCACGATCGTAAAGTGCAGTGGACTGCAGGCGGTCTCGACTGATAAAACGCTCTTAGAGGTGGTAGGAGAATGGTTTGACCGTGTGGATGTTATGATTTTTCTATGTGCGACCGGTATTGCAGTGCGTAGTATCGCACCTTATATCAAACATAAATCAATAGACCCGGCGGTACTCGTGATAGATGAGATGGGTGTTTTTTGTATTTCTTTGTTATCGGGACATACGGGAGGTGCTAATCATATGGTGAAAAAGGTTGCACCGATGATAGGCGCACTGCCGGTTATTACTACGGCATCGGATATCGAAGGTAAATTTGCGGTAGATGAGTTTGCCAGACAAAAGGGATTGACGATTACAAATTGGCAGTTGGCAAAGGAGATTGCGGTGTCCACACTGGAGGGAGCGAAGATAGCTAAAAGAGAGATCGCGATTGGGATTGGATGCAAAAAAGGTACCTCGGAAGAGAAAATAGAGGATGCCATACGTCAGTGCCTACTGGAAGAAGGGATTGAACAGGGAGAGGTATTTGCAGTGTCCAGTATTGATTTGAAGAAAGAAGAGCAAGGTCTGCTGTCTTATTGCGATAAAACGGGATTGCTGTTCCTGACTTATTCGGTACATACGCTACAGCAGACAAAAGGAGTATTCACCAGTTCCGAGTTTGTGGAGCAGATTACAGGGGTATCCAATGTCTGTGAAAGAAGTGCGGTGGAAGCAGCGGGCGGAGGGAAACTACTTTGCCATAAACATAGTTATCAGGGTGTTACCGTGGCATTAGCCGAAAAGAAAGGGATGGCAGAATGAAGAATCGGTTATTTGTAGTGGGCATCGGCCCGGGGGATGCAGATCAGATGACTTTGGAGGCGAGGGATATCCTGCACAGCTGTGAGGTCATCGTAGGTTATACGGTATATGTGGATTTAATCAAGCCATTTTATCCGGATAAACAGTATGTGACAACGGGTATGAAACAGGAACTAGAACGTTGCAGACTGGCTTTGCAAACAGCACAGATGGGCAGGCGGACGGCGGTCATATGTAGCGGAGATGCTGGGGTATATGGTCTGGCGGGTATCCTGTTAGAACTTTCACAAGACTATCAGACGGTAGAGATACAAGTCATAGCGGGAGTGACTGCCGCATTATCAGGAGGAGCTGTGTTAGGAGCACCCTTGGGACATGATTTCGCAGTCATTAGTTTGAGTGATTTATTAACACCATGGGAGATGATTGCGAAACGATTGCTGTGTGCCGCGAGGTCTGATCTGGCGGTTTGCCTTTATAATCCCTCTAGCCGTAAACGAAAAGATTATCTAAAAAAGGCTTGTGACATTATGCTCAGATATCGATCCGGGGATACGGTATGCGGGTATGTGCACAATATCGGCCGTATCGGCGAACAAGCAGAAATCGTATCACTGACAGAGCTGTCAGAGACATCGGTGGATATGTTTACCACGGTGTTTGTGGGTAATTCCCAAACAAAAAGAATCGGAGATCATATGGTAACACCAAGAGGATATCAGAGAAAAGAGGAACTATGGCAGGAATCGTAATCTTTGGAGGTACTACAGAAGGGCGTAAGCTGGCAGAAGCATTTCAGGATACACCGTTACAGATACAGGTCTGTGTTGCAACACAATATGGAGCCTCACTTTTGCCTCACTGTCCTAATATTAAGATACAGGTGGGACGTATGGAAGAAGCTGCGATGGAAGCATATTTAAGAGAATGGGAGGCAGAGTATTGCTTTGATGCAACACATCCTTATGCAACCTGTGTTACGGAGAATATCAGGACAGCCTGTAAGAGGATAGGCCTGCCGTACTTTAGGGTGCTTCGTCAGACAGAAGAGATAGACAGCAAAGGGGTGGGAGAAGCACAGGTATACGTAAAACCCGATATCGAGGAGGCCGTAGCGTTCCTAAATCAGACACAAGGTGTGATATTGATTACAACCGGCAGTAAAGATTTAAAACAGTATACAGCCATCAGAGAATATCAAAAGAGATGTTTTGTAAGGATATTACCGGATTTGTCTGCACTTACGCAGTGTCAGGAAATGGGATTTGCAAAGAGTCATCTGATTGGTATGCAGGGGCCGTTTACAGAAGCGTTTAATGAAGCATTGCTAAAACAAATCGGTGCGAAATGGATGGTAACGAAGAATGCCGGTAAGGAGGGCGGATATCAGGATAAATGTGAGGCGGCCTTACATGCAGGAGCAAACCTGGTAGTCATTGCCGGAGCACCACAGCCGTCTCAAACTGATAGTCTGAGCTTAACGGAAGCGATTGCCTGGCTGACACAACGCAGCTTACCACAACACTGTTTACCGAGTAAAAGACAGGTATCTTTGATTGGGATGGGACCGGGAAGTCCTGCTCTTTTGACGCAGGAAGCCCAAGAGGAATTAGCCAAGTGTGATGTTCTGATTGGAGCGAAGCGTGTCCTGCTGACTGCACTACAAGGAAAAGATAAACCGTTTTATGACTGCTATCAAAAAGAGGAGATTCTATTATTTTTACAAAAACATACGGAATATAGAAGAGCAGCACTTGTCTATTCGGGAGATATTGGATTTTTCTCAGGAGCATGTGGGATGGCAGAGCGTTTGGCGGATTATGAAGTCAAGGTATTTTCCGGTATCTCGACCCCCACTTATTTGCTGAATAAGCTTCATATCCCTCTGGATACGGTCAAATCGGTGAGCTGCCATGCCAAACAGATTCCACTGCTCTCTTATATCAAACATCATCAAAAGGTCTGCACTTTACTGGGGGAGGGAATCAGTGTGAGTGAGATCGCACAGAAGTTGCGGTGGTATCATATGGAGGATGTTAAGATAACAGTGGGAGAACGATTAAGCTATCCGGAAGAACGAATCGTGACAGGCTATCCGGAGGAATTAGGTAACCTAACCTTTGAAAAACTGTCCGTTGCGTTATTTGAGAATCCACGTGCTATCGGTAATATCTTGGGATTTGGTATCGCAGATAGCCGATTTATAAGAGGAAGTGTTCCGATGACCAAACAGGATATTCGTACGCTTGCCTTATCCAGATTACGCTTGCAGCAAGACTCTATTCTGTATGATATCGGTGCAGGAACAGGCTCTGTTGCAGTGGAGGCAGCGCTACAATGTGAGGAAGGACAAATCTATGCCATTGAGAAGAATCCGGAAGCGATTCTATTAATCAAAGAGAATAAGCAGCACTTTCAAGCAGATAATCTCGAGGTGGTGGTCGGAGAAGCACCGGATTGTATCCTGTCATTACCGATACCCACACATGTATTCATCGGTGGCAGCGGCGGTAGATTACAGGATATTATCCGAAGCGTGCACGATAAAAATACACAGGTGCGTTTTGTACTGACTGTGGTTACGCTCGAGACGTGGGGACAACTGGAGCAGATCAAGGCAGAGTTTCCGGAATATATTGATATGGAAGTGATCCAGGTCAATATCGCAAGAAGCAGACCACTCGGCAGATATCATAGTATGGGTGCAGATAATCCGGTTTCGATTATTTGCTTTGGTGGTAGAAAGGAACAGATTGATGGATAAAAAGATACCGAGAATCTTATTTGCGGCACCCAAGAGCGGTAGTGGCAAGACGATGATTACCTGTGGCATGATTGAAGTATTTAAGAGAAGAAAGCAGGCAGTAGCTGCTTTGAAATGTGGGCCGGATTATATCGATCCGCTCTTTCATCAAAGTGTACTGGGTGTGGCGTCGGGGAATCTGGACACCTTTTTCACAGATGAGGAGATGACAAGATACCTGCTATGGGAAAGAGCCAAAGAGGTTGATCTGACTATATTGGAAGGGGTGATGGGGTACTATGATGGCATGGGAGGACAATCAGAACGAGCCAGTACGTATGAAGTCGCAAAGGTTACCAAGACACCTGTGATTCTGATTGTAGATGGGAAAGGAGCCAGTGTTTCCCTCGCCGCTATGATAAAAGGGATGTGTGAGTATCGGACAGACAGTGGTATAAAAGCAGTACTGTTGAATCGTGTATCGGCAGGATATTATGAACGTTTGAAGGGACTGATTGAACGAGAATGCGGGATCAGAGTATTGGGGTATCTACCGGAACTCGATGAGATCAGACTATCTTCCAGACATTTGGGGTTACTGCCTCCGGACAGGATAAAAGACTGGAAAGGGATGGTTGCAGGGATCGCAGATGCGATTGAAAAAACAGTGGATGTAGAGGCGTTGCAAGCTATGGCAGAGGAAGCTGTTCCCTTAGCGTTGATTACGACACCGGATTTACCGTGTTTGCCACAGCCTGTGAGAATAGCAGTTGCAAGAGATGAGGCATTTTCATTCTATTATGCAGAGAATCTGGCATTATTATCTAAAATGGGTGCAGAACCGGTTTTCTTTTCCCCGCTTCATGCGACTCATCTGCCGGAAGAGATCGATGGTCTGCTCTTAGGGGGAGGATATCCGGAGCAATACGCAGAGGCATTGGACACTACTGTTCTAAAACAAGAGATCCGTCAGGCCATCGCAGATGGCTTACCATGTCTTGCAGAGGGTGGAGGATTTTTGTATCTACAGGATGAACTAGAGGGGATGGACGGCAAGCAATATCACATGGCAGGGGTGCTGCCCGGAAGAGGATATCGGACACAGGGGTTAAAACGATTTGGATATCTTGAAGTGACCAATCGGACACCGGGGGTACTGGGAGAGCGCGGACAGACTATGAAAGGGCATGAATTTCATTATTGGGATTGTACCCAAAATGGGGAGGACTGTATCGCAAAAAAACCGGATGGAAGCAAAGAATACCCCTGCATGATTCATACTGCGTCCTATGCGGTTGGATTTGCCCATCTTTATTATTACAGCAATCCTGATATGATCTATCAGTTTTTGCTTTCTGCCAGTAGGTTTCAGGCGGGCAGAGAAGCCAGACAGCATTGGGACAGGATCGCAAAACCCATAGACAGTCTGGGATGGTTAGAGGATAGCGTAGTACGTATTGCCGGGATGGTCAACAGTGCACAACCCTATGATTTGCAAAAAAGAGCATTGCTTATTTTCTGCGGAGATCATGGAGTCGTGCAGGAGGGAGTCACACAGACAGGCAGTGAAGTGACCCAAATAGTAGGAGAGAATTTTACAAAAGGGTGTTCTTCAGTGAATATTATGGCACGCTCTGCCAAAGTAGATGTGTATACCGTTGATATGGGGATGGATACCCTTATTTATCCGACTAAAACATATGTGCAGGGAGCTATGATTGATCGTAAAATAGCCAGAGGCTGTCATAATATAGCCAGAGAATCTGCTATGAGTATGGCGCAATGCAGACAAGCAGTCACAGCAGGCAGTGACGCGGTGCAAGAATTAAAACGACAGGGGTATCACATTCTGGCAACAGGAGAGATGGGGATAGGCAATACTACGCCTACCAGTGCACTGGCAGCTATTTTACTGGATCTTACACCGAGCATGGTAACCGGCAAAGGAGCCGGCTTATCAGATGCAGGATTACACAGAAAGTGCCAAACTGTAGAATTGGCAGTTGACAGGGTAAAGAAACTGGCACTGCATCCATTGACGCAGCCGATGGAGATTCTGGCGGAAGTAGGTGGTTACGAAATAGCGGCTATGGCAGGTGCTTTTTTGGGAGGAGTCAAATATCATATGCCCCTTATCATAGATGGAGCTATCTCAGCAGTAGCGGCTCTTGTGGCAGCCAGAATAGACCAACGTGTGCCGGATTATGTGATTGCATCTCATGAATCAGAAGAAGTCACAGGGAAGCTTGCGTTACAGGCACTGGGAGTAGAAGCTATTTTACATGGCAGGATGCGTCTTGGAGAAGGAAGCGGCGCAGTGGCAGTCCTTCCGATTTTGGATATGGCGATGGATATCTATACGCAGATGGGGTCTTTTAGTGAATACGAGATTGCACCTTATATCCGTTATGAAGAGGGGGAATGAGGATATGACAGTTCTTATCACCGGTGGCAGTGGCAGCGGTAAGTCAGCATATGCAGAAAAATTGGCAGAGGAGGAATATAGCAATAGAAATTTGCAAAAGGAAAATACAGATAATCCGACCGGCAAACTATACTATATAGCGACGATGCATATCGCCGATGCCGAAAGTGAGCAAAGAGTGAAAAGGCATCAACAGATGCGAAAAGACAAGGGATTTTTGACTATAGAATGTTTCAATCGACTGGAACGTATCATACCCATGCTCCATCCCGGAGATGTATTGCTGCTGGAGTGTATGTCCAACCTGTTAGCGAATGAGATGTATGATGAAGAAGGAAGGATATGGGATAGAGAGAAAGAGGCTTGCAAACAGATGGAACATGCTATTGTGCAGCCGATTCTAACCCTGTCTCGGACAGTAGCACATATTGTTATTGTGACCAATGAAATATTCTCAGATGGGAGCAGATATCAGGAAGATACAGAATGTTATGTAAATCTGCTTGGGATACTGAATCAAAGACTGAGCAGCCTGGCAGATCATGTAGTGGAAGTGGTCTGCTCGATACCGGTGTGCAGGAAAGGAGAACTCCTATGTTGAAAGCAGCCATCATCGCTTTTTCTACGTATTCTGTGATTCCGATGCCTAGGTTCTCGTGGGATAAAGCAGGCATGCGTTACAGCCTGTGCTTTTTCCCTTTCATTGGTGTGGTAATCGGAGTCGGCAGTATGTTATGTTTCCATATTGTGACGGCATTGACACCCAATATCGCCGTTGTGGCAATGTTACTTACGGTGCTGCCTGTTTTGATCAGTGGAGGCATCCATATGGATGGGTTCTTAGATACGGTGGATGCAAAACATTCTTATCAACCGTCAGATGTAAAACTTCGCATTTTATCAGACCCTCATGTTGGAGCCTTTGCTGTTATCTATGGGATACTCTATATAGTAGTTCAATTTGGTCTGTTTCATGAAGTGCAGGGAAGTGAAATGCCTTATATTGCACTGGGATATGTGTATTCAAGAACGCTCAGTGGATTATCTGTCGTAACGTTACAGAAAGCAAAAAAAGAAGGAATGGCTGCTGTGACAGCAGAGTCAGCAGATAAGCATGTGAAAGGTATCTTAAGCATAGAGCTGATCTTGTGTATGGTGCTGTATGTGATGCTAAATCCATTCATGGGATTTGTCTGCATCGCAATAGGTCTCTTGTGTTTTGGATATTATCGGCATATGGCATATCATCTGTTTGGGGGAATCACAGGCGATCTGGCGGGATGGTTCTTACAGATGTGCGAATTGGTTCTATTGATAGGTATTGTAATCGTGACACGATTGTCATAATCATGAAACAGGACTGTCATAAGCATAAAAGGGAGGAAAACAATCCTATGATTTTCATTATTGGAGGTGCGTATCAGGGCAAGCTTACCTACGCACAGCAGCATTTCGCAGAAGAGTATGTCATCATGAATCAGTATCAACTGGTGGTAAAGGAAGCATTGAAAAAAGGGCTTAATCCGCTCGAAGAGGCAAAAAGACTGTTGGAACAGCAGGATAAACTGGTCATCATCAGTGATGAAATGGGATGTGGTATCGTTCCGACCGATATTTTTGAACGTCAATACAGAGAGGCATCCGGCAGAGTCAACTGTTATCTGGCAGGGCAGGCAGAGCAGGTCATTCGTGTCATCTGTGGCATCGGAAGTAGAATCGCATAAAAGTAGAATCGCATAAAAGCAGAATCGCATGAAAGGAGTCGGCACATGATACTTTATTTAATCAGACATGGAGAAACGCAGGGCAACAGAGAACATCGCTATGTGGGACGAACCGATGAAAGCCTGCTGCCGGAAGCATGCGCGAAGCTCAAGACCTGTCAGATGCCCCCGATTGAACGTTTGTATGTCAGTCCGATGATACGATGTTTGCAAACTGCCACACTGCTCTATCCACAGATTAGGCAGCAAATCGTGCCTGATTTTAGAGAATGTGATTTTGGTATGTTTGAATATCATACGTATCCGGAACTAAGAGATCAGCCTGCTTATCAGCACTTTATCGATACTGCAGGCAGAAGCGGATTTCCTAAGGGAGAGGACAGGGATACTTTTCAGCATAGATGTGTCAATGCGTTTGAACATCTCAGACAAACAGAGAAGCTGTCAAAAGGAAACATTGCCTTTGTGATACATGGAGGAACGATTATGGCGTTACTGGATCATTATTCGCATCCTCATCTGGATTACTATGAGTGGCAGATCGCAAATGGAGGATACCTGACTGTTGAAGTAATAGGAGATAGATGGATTGCGAGGACTTAGAACATGATAAACAGAATGATCATAGTATGCGTGGGGTTCTTAACAGATCTGTGTTTTGGAGATCCACACAGGATGTGGCATCCGGTGCAAGGAATCGGATATTGTATCACAGTTACAGAACGTGTTCTACGTGCTATTTTTCATATTCGAGAAGAGAGAGAAGCGGATAAAAATAAGAAAAGAAGGGTCGGTGTCCTGCTGGTGCTCCTCGTACTTAGCTTGTCGGTAGGCATCCCGGCGGGACTACTTTTTCTTGCCGGAAAGATTCATCCCGGCTTCTATAGCATACTGGCTTGTATCTGGTGCTATCAATTGCTGGCGATGAAATCCCTAAAAAAAGAAAGCATGAAAGTGTATACAGCACTGGAACGAGGAGAATTGCAGCAGGCAAGAGGTGCATTATCCATGATCGTAGGCAGGGATACACAGGAACTGAGTAAAGAGGGTATTATCAAAGCTACGATTGAAACAATAGCAGAAAATACATCAGACGGAGTCATTGCCCCACTTTTTTATATGATGATGTTTGGGATTCCGGGAGGATTTTTGTATAAAGCAGTCAATACCATGGATTCGATGATCGGTTATCGCAATGATAGATATTGTTATTTGGGAACTGCTGCAGCCAAGCTAGACGATATCCTAACCTATATCCCAGCAAGAATAGCAGCAATGGGCATGATTCTGAGCTCCTTTTTACTGGGAATGGACGCAAAGCAGGCAGTGAAAATATATAAAAGAGATCGATATCGGCATGCCAGTCCTAATTCGGCACAGACGGAAGCGGTATGTGCAGGAGCTTTGTCGGTGCAATTAGCGGGAGATGCGTATTACTTTGGCATCCTGTATCAGAAACCAACGATTGGGGATGCGAAGCGGACGGTAGAGACCGAAGATATCCGCAGAGCAAACAGACTCCTTTATGCGACTTCTGTGCTTGTCCTGATGACGGGGATCCTGCTAATGTTAGTCATCGATATCTTATATATCGGGTGAAAGATATTTCCATGAGAAAAGAGGAATGAAGAAGATGTTTGAGGTACCTACAATACAAGATGTGCATGGTGGGGATATATACGGGCATAACATAGCGATAGACTTTTCCGTGAATGTAAATCCACAGGGTATGCCCAAGGGCAGTTTGCAGGCAGCGTTGGAAGGGGTTCGGTTAAGCACAGGATATCCGGATATTACAGGGAGACAACTGTGCAGAGCCATCGGACAGAAGGAAGGAGTGCCGGCAGAACAGATTATACTGGGGAATGGGGCAGCAGAACTAATCTATGCGTTATGTTATAGTCTGCATCCAAAGAAAGCACTCCTCTTAGCACCGACCTTTGGAGAATATGAAAGAGCAGTTGTGGCATCCGGTGGAATCTGTGAGATATGGGAGCTTAAGGAAACAGAAGGGTTCCGACTACAGGAGGATTTTTTAACGGCGATTGGGAAAGAGACTGCGATTGTATTCTTATGTAATCCCAATAATCCAACAGGCAGTCTTATAGAACCACAGTTATTGGAACGGATTGTTCAAAGATGTGAAGAGACAGGGACCTGTCTTTGCTTAGATGAATGTTTTCTTCCTTTTATAGAAGAAGAAAAAGAACGAACGATGAAACACAGAGTAGAAGAATACAACTGTCTTTTTATAGTGCGGGCTTTTACCAAACTGTATGGCATGCCGGGACTGAGATTGGGATATGCACTCTGTGCAAATCAGACACGGATGGAGGGGGTAACTCGTTGCCTGCAACCATGGAATACCTCCATTCCGGCACAAATGGCAGGCATAGCGGCGTTATTGGATCGGGATTATTTGTTACGGACGAAGGAAATAATCGAAACAGAAAAAGAATATTTATTACGGGAAATGGCAGATGGATTGACAGATAAAATATATGACTCCTGTGCCAATTATATTTTCTTTAGGAGCAGGAGTGATCTGCAACGACTGCTCTTACAGAAACAGATCCTGATTCGTTCCTGTGCCAATTACCGTAACCTGACAGACACTTATTTTAGGATCGGCATCCGCACACATTCTGACAACGAAGTCTTAATTCGCAGATGGAAAGAGAGCATGATATAGTATGGCAAAATCAATTATGATACAGGGAACGATGTCCAATGTAGGAAAAAGCTTACTTGTGACAGGACTATGCAGGATATTTAAGCAGGATGGGTATCGGGTGGCACCTTTTAAATCGCAGAATATGGCTTTAAATTCCTATATTACACAGGATAATCTGGAGATGGGTAGAGCACAGGCAGTACAGGCAGAAGCTTGCGGGATCGAACCGCAGGTGTGTATGAATCCCATCCTGTTGAAGCCAACAGGGGATATGGGTTCACAGGTCATAGTCAATGGAGAAGTGATCGGTAATATGTGTGCTATGGATTATTATAAGCAGAAACGCTCCTATCTCCCTGTGATTCAGGCTGCTTACCATCAACTGGAAGAAGCATATGATATCATAGTGATAGAAGGAGCGGGAAGTCCCGCAGAACTTAATCTGAAGCAGGAAGATATCGTTAATATGGGCATGGCAGAACTGGTGGATGCACCGGTACTTTTGGTTGGAGATATTGACAGAGGCGGCGTATTTGCTCAACTAATCGGGACGGTCTTATTGCTGGAGCCAACGGAACAGGCAAGAATAAAAGGATTAATTGTAAATAAATTTAGAGGAGATAAGCAGATACTGGCACCGGGTCTATCTATCTTGACCCACAGATGTGGAAAAGAAGTGCTGGGTGTGGTTCCTTATATGGATGTAGAGATAGAGGAAGAAGATTCGCTGGCAGAGGAACTAAAGCAGACTACCTCAGACAGCAGGCTGCAGACGAAGATAGACATTGCGGTTATCAGACTTCCTCATATTTCTAATTTTACAGATTTTCAGGCATTTGTGATGGAACCGACAGTGTCACTGCGCTATGTAGAAAGAGTATCACAACTAAAGGAACCGGATGTAGTCATACTGCCGGGCACCAAGAATACCATGCAGGATATGCATTGGCTTAGAACGAGTGGACTGGAAACACAGATCCTCAGATTAGTGGAACGAGGAACTCTTGTGATAGGTATCTGTGGTGGATATCAGATGCTGGGAGAGCAAATTAAAGATCCCTATGAGGTAGAGGATGGCAGAAGCATACGGGGAATGGGGTTGCTTCCTATGATCACTCAATTTGAAGCACAGAAAACCAGAACCAGAGTGAAAGGACATATCGCAGACCTTCCCGGAGTATGGCATGCTCTTTCCTCCACACAGATAAGTGGATATGAGATTCACATGGGTCATTCTATAGGCAGTGATAAAACAGCACAGCCACTTATTCTGCTTCCGGGGAAAACCGATGGATGTTGTCGAAATGGAGTCCTGGGGACCTACCTGCATGGTATGTTTGAGGAAGAAGCATTTCGCATCGCTTTTGTTCAATTACTATGTGCAAGAAAAGGTATCCCATATGGGATACAGACTACGATTCCTTTTTACGAATATAAGGAACAGCAGTATGATAAGATAGCGGCTGTTTTAAGAGACAGTCTTGATATGGAAGCCATCTATAGGATCTTAAATCGCTAGCTTGGCTGCATCAACAGGAGTTTGATAAGGAGTAAGTCTATGTTAGAGCTATATTGTGGAGATGGAAAAGGGAAAACAACAGCTTGTGTCGGTCTGGCTGTTCGGGCAGCAGGACATGATATTCCTGTTATTTTTGCTCAGTTTATGAAAAACAATCATTCCGGAGAAATCACGATTTTGCAGGGGATTCCTCAGATTCAGGTGATGCATACAGAGGTTTTTTATGGCTTTGTGAAAGATATGAATACGAGACAAAAGGAAGAGATGAAACTGCATAACACAAAGTTGGTGCAGGAGATCGAACGCAAGATACGAGCATCTCAACAGGAGTTTATGGTAGTCATCTTGGATGAAGTGCTCCATGCATGCCATAAAAATCTACTGGATGAAACGCTACTGTATCATTTGCTGGATGCCTGTACTCCTAATATTGAGATCGTATTCAGTGGAAAGCATCCGTCCAAAGAACTGTGTCGAAGAGCAGATTATATATCCGAGATACATAAGATAAAACATCCCTTTGACCAGGGGATAGCAGCGAGAAAAGGAATAGAATTATGAGCGATATCGAGATTGTATTACCGGAAGAAATAGAAAAAAGAAGTTTTGCCATCATTACGCAGGAACTGGGCAGCGTATCACTGGATCCACAACAGGCACCCATCATCAAACGAGTGATTCATACCACTGCTGATTTTGATTACTTGCAAAATCTGTGCTTTTCGGAGCATGCAGTTACGTATCTACAGCAGGCGATCAGAGAGGGTGCCTGTATTGTGACAGATACGCAGATGGTAAAAGCCGGCATTAACAAATCAGCATTGAAACAATATGGCGGAGAGGTATGGTGTTATATGAGTGACTGTGATGTGGCACAGACAGCAAAAAAAAATGGCAGTACCAGAGCGGTAGCCAGTATGGACAAAGCATCAAAACAAAATAGAGACGTTATTTTTGCCATTGGGAATGCACCGACTGCACTGATACGCCTCTATGAACTCATCAAAGAAGGAAGCATACAGCCGAAAGGAATCATCGGAGTACCGGTAGGCTTTGTCAATGTAATAGAAGCCAAGGAATTAATCATGCAGGCAGGCTGCCCTTATATCGTTGCAAAAGGAAGAAAAGGAGGCAGTAATGTGGCCGCGGCCATCTGCAATGCACTTCTTTATGATATTAACGACAAAGAAAATACGTAAAGGAGACTGTATGATGAATATTCCGGAAATGTATATCAAACAAAGACAGAGGAAGGTCAGAATGCGTATGTTTATTTACTAGATGAGGCTATGCATATGGATAAGATAGGTTTAATATCTACGAATCTTGCTGAAAAGATAGCACTAACGGTAACGGAATCTCCATATCATATTACGGCAGAAACAATAAGTAACACCTGCGGTCGAAACACTCAGCGCAGCAAAAGCACCAAAGAAAGACGGAAAAGAAATCCATATGCAGACAGATTTAATCATCATATGCCATTATTTGATGCAATGCAGACAGCATCAAGAAAAGCATTTAAAAGAGTATTTGGATATTAGAATGAAATGCCCATAAACAGGGCTTATTTGGAAAACAATAAAACATATCCATTAAAACCGCTACCTTTATTTTGAAAAAAATGAAATTATTTTATGAAAGTGGTGGAAACATT
>JAVVVE010000023.1:0-34074 GCA_036652815.1 Lachnospiraceae bacterium | reverse complement strand
TTATATTTACTGGTTTGGCGGGTATTTTCATACTTATTTAACTGCAAAAGTCAGGGTAGTTGAATAAGTACAGAAAAGACTATCCTAATAGGACAGTCTTTTTTTACGTGTGTTCTCTTTTTTGATAGGTTTCATGTAACATATCATATTCTTTATTAATCAGCTGTACAACATCCGCATCCCCACATAGGTTGTCCGGATGAAATATCTTAAGAAGCTCTTTGTATCTCTTTTTAAGCGCACTCACACTGGTTACACCTCTAAAGTAAGATTCTACTGCCAGATAATCTGCCTTACTGATATGGCGTTTTCCTTTATTTGAGACAATGGCATTCTTTTCTTTTTCGATTACTTTCTTGTCATGATCCAATTGTTTATAGGCATCCTGTAAAATAGCAAGCTTCTTATCGGAAAGCGCCTGTTCTTTTTTCAGTTTCTTCTGTTCTGCCTGCATTCTTTGATTGGTCTGTTTCATTTCTTCTTGAAATTGCTTCTTTTCCTGTTCAAAAAGTTCGTATTTTTCATCAATCTCTCGACGTTCTGCCTGAATACGTACATTTTCACGAAAAAGCCATATCTTAAGCTCATCTAATTTCTCTTTTGATGCCTTATTTAATTTATTATCAAATTCTTCCATTGTAGCAATCCCTCAATTACGATTTACAACTATATAGATTATACCCTGCCAATAACAACAGTGCTATAATAACAAATCTGGCAAATACATTGGGAATCAATAGCATTAACAACATTCCTATTGCAATCCAAAACAAAGTGAACCCTATTATTTTTCTCATCATCATTCACTGCTTACATTTATTCTATATAATATATGCCAACGATATCTTAATAGAACACTTTATTCTTTATTCTCAGGGAATGCGATGTCCACTACTTCTTCATCCTTCATCATAGGCTCTTTCTTCGTTGTAAACTTATCTACAAGATCCGGGATCATATCCAATATCTTCGTAACACTATCCTGATTCTTAATATTCACTAATTTAGTCTGTCCGTTTTTAATAACAAGCACCGCACTGGGGGTCATCTTTCCGGACATCCCACCACCGCTGCCATTTTTCTTATCATTCACACTGGCACCGGCTCCAACACCAAAAGTCACATCCACAAGCGGTAAGATAATGGTATCTCCTACTTTTGTTGCCTCTCCGACTACCGTCTTAGACGAAAGAAAAGTTTCCATTCCTTTCATTAAAGAATCTACTACTCCTGTAAAATTATTATCACCCATTATAAATCTCCTCCTTTTTACATATCCTGATAAATCTTCTTAAGTTCTTATCAAAGAAAATAATCCATGCCATGCGTAATAACATACCAATCGTTATTCTACCTTTTAAATATCCATGTCCCTCTATTATAATCTGTTCAAAGTCAGGTGCTATCATAACATGATCTGTATAGAGCGGATAAAACATACCATAATAACTCATAATCATCCCCATCGTAGCCGGATCTTCCATACCCAGATGCAGATAAATCTGATATTTTTTTGGTTTACAATGATTCCATAAAAATAGTAATTGTTTTTTGCATAGCATAAATGCCTGTTTTGCAATCTCACTGTGTAAAACCTGATTATAATAAGTAATCTCTTCTATTGCATTTTTTATTCTATCACAAATCTGTTTGATTGTGTACTTGATATGAGTGCATTTATATAAAAAATGCTTCCATTTTTTTAAAAGAGACAATTCTTTCGGTGGAATATCTTGAGAAGTTACCTGTTCCTCAAAAACAGCATCCTCTTCTGGTGTTTCTATCGGCTCTGTTGTTTCTATCGGCTCCTGCGTTTTTTTTACTTCTTTCGGTGCTTTTTCGGCTTCCCTCTGTGTTTTTTCGGCTTCCTTCGCTGCTTTTTTTTCCGCTTTTTGAGCAGCTCTTACCGAATCAAAGATGGGTATCCCTAACAGTCTTATGCTAACATGGGAGGTTTTCTCATATCGCATCCGAATGCTGAACAGATGCAGCAGCCATGTCACCTTAGCCTGTGCATGTATGGCAGTGTCATAGTTCCCTTGTACTGCATATCTAATCGGCACCAAAATAACCAGTAGTAGCAAGAGCAACATGGCACCTAACAGACCCACGAGAATCATCCCTATTATCTTACCTATATATATCATCATAGTCAACATAGAACTCTCCTATACGATGTTCTGTTTCATTCCATAAAATATCTTTTAACATCCGTAGTACCTGTATTTTGAT
Source organism: Lachnospiraceae bacterium (assembly GCA_036652815.1). Lineage (GTDB taxonomy): Bacteria > Bacillota > Clostridia > Lachnospirales > Lachnospiraceae > SZUA-378. The sequence goes on along the minus strand of JAVVVE010000023.1, from coordinate 31,842 downwards.
ACACTTCATCAATAATCTTAGTTGATAAAGCAATCGCTTCTTCATACCCACCTGCAATTCCGATGATAAATTGTTCTGTTCTTTTGTAATAGCGCTGTTGCAGATAGGCACAATGATAAATCTCCAACAGGTCATTCCCCGGTGCAAGTGTAATCACAAAGATATTCAGCTGTCCTGCATGATGTTTTAATTTCCAGCATATCTTATTTTTCTTTTCTATGCAATTATCCGATACATATAATTCCTTATAGAATCGCATCTTACCCCTTCATTCAAGTTTTGTATAAAGTCATTTTGGTTATTTTATCACAGCCGGCACATTTATGATAGATGCCTTTCAAAATATGCGTCAAAGATTCGTTTGGCAATCGGAACCGCATAATCGCCACCGCTCCCTGCTCCTTCCACAATAAGAGTTACTACTACTTGCGGATTCTGGGCAGGTGCAAAGCCGGTAAACCACGCATGACTGTCCTCTTTCACCTCATTGTATTCAGCCGATCCCGTTTTACCGGCTGCCGTATAGGATAAATCGGATAATTTTCTTCCCGTACCGGATTCTACTACTTCCGTCATAAGATGGGTCAATATCTCAGATTCTTTTTGAGTCATAATCGTTCCATATGCAGTAGGATTGTTTTGTTTGATCAATGTGCCTTCCGCATTCTCAATCCGATCCACCACATAAGGATCCATTACAGTCCCGTGGTTAGCAACTGCAGATGTAATCATAGCCATATGAATCGGTGTAATCTGTGATTCTCCCTGTCCGATCGCCATTTGTACCATATCACTTTCCTGTGTGTTTTCATCTAGTGCAACTATGCTGTTCCTATAGGTAAATTCAAGCGGTAATGATTCTTGAAACAAGAGCTGATGTAATGTTTTCTGAAAAGAGACATGATCCAGCGTTGAGCCAATCTGTGCAAATGCTGAATTACAGGATTTTGCAAAAGCCTTGGTTAAATCTTCGCTCCCATGCTTGGTTCCATGATAGCAACGGATTTTACCATCTTCTAATTGAAATTTACCGGTACAATCATAATGATAAGTTTCATAAGTATCAGGATTTTCTCGGATATATTCAAGTGCGGTTACTATCTTAAAGGTGGATCCGGGTGGATAAAGTCCCTGCGTTACCCTATTTAATAAGACGGTACTACTGTCATCATTTATAAGATCTTCCCAGATGGTATCGATTTTATTAGGATCAAAATCCGGTTTTGATACCATCGCCAAGATCTTTCCCGTAGAAGGTTCCATCACAATAACAGCACCTTCATAGACGCCCAAGGCATCAGACGCGACCTTTTGTAACTCAACATCCAGTGTGGTAAATACATCATTTCCCGGATTCTTCTTTCCCTTTAGTTCATTTGCAGCTTTCATCTTCATAGGGATATCAGAAGTAATCAGGTTGTAATTTGCAAAAGATTCAATGCCCATTCTTCCATGACTTTGAAACCCTACGACCTGTGCAAACAGATTGTCATAGGGATAGTCTCTTGTTTGCTTTTCACCGCTCGTTATAGTAGATTCAGCCAGAACCTGTTCATCAGCAGATAGGATGCGCCCTCTCAGTGTCTGATTCGCCAATATCTCCTGTCTTGGGTTATACGAGTTATTAATCATATTTTCACGGTCAGCATATACAAAATGTGCAATATATATGATTAGACCAAGGAATAAAAATACAAAGGCATAGGTCAATATCATAATTTCTTTATCCTTATTATCTTCCTTGTTATCTTCCTTGTTATCTTCCTGTTTATTGCATCTCATTCTCTTCATCACTTCCTATCATATAAAGTCCCTGTATCATAGAAAACATAATAACGGTTGACAACACCGAACTGCCTCCATAGCTAATAAACGGAAGGGTAACTCCCGTAAGCGGAATAAACTTGGTTCCACCGCCAACAGTTAAGAATACCTGAAAGATATAGGTAATACCAAGTCCGACCGCCAGTAAACGATAGAAATTGTCTTTTGAACGTAATGCAATGTTCATAAACATCATAAAACAGCTAATGCAGACTAGCAGAAGACAGATTGCAAAAATAGCTCCAAATTCTTCACTGATTGCCGCAAACACAAAATCCGTTTCTGCATAAGGAATCGAAGTAGGTGTTCCGCCTAAAAGACCGAGTCCAAACCAACCGCCTGTTCCAACCGCAAACAACGATTGTGCGATCTGATATCCCGTTCCCGTGATATCATCCCACGGATTCTGCCATGCTTGAACCCTTACCTGCACATGTGAGAATAATCTGTAGGCAGACCAAGCTGCCACAACACCAAAACCCGTTCCCAACCCTACATAAATCCATTTTCCGGTCGCAACAAATAGCATACAAATATAAACTACGAAAAAAATCAAAGCACTGCCTAAATCTCTGGATAAAACCAGAATCAGTACATGTGCACCGGCAACCAACGCTGATAACAATATCTGTAAAAAATGGGTGGACCGATAAAGCATACTTGCTACAAAAAAAACAAATATTATTTTCACAAATTCTGAAGGCTGAAACGAAAAGCCTAAAAATCGATAGGATATCTTAGAACCATTGGTAACCGCGCCAACTAGCAGAACCAAGCCCAGCGCTGCTATGCCAACACCGGCATATACCCATGACAGCCTTTTGAGAAAAGGAGCCTTCCTCATCAAATACGGAATCATCAAACCAATCAGCAGTGAAGCAACTACAATACAAAATTGGCTGATTGATTTTTGAATGGATATTCTCGTCAGTATTAAGAATCCAATACTCAGTAACAGACACATATTATTCACAGTAAGGCGATTAATATGTGCATAAAAAGCTCTAAAAAGAACCATCACTGAAAATAGTACAATCAATTGCACTGCATATAAAAACAAATATCTAAGATCATTCTTCTGCAGGTACAGAACCAAAAATCCTATGGTATGAATCACAAACAATAAAACAGTCTGTCTCATATAGATACCGTTACGGTCTTCCATATCAGAATAACGAAACACCGCAAAACATTCATAAGTATAAATTGCCATACAAAATGTTATGATATATTGAGAAAAATCACGTATTAAGTATTCCATAGATGCTCCATTTCATTCCACACCTCTGCCTAGATGTCCCTTGGTATACTCTGCATAAGGAGGTGTGAATTTGTGCTCCGGATGTGCAATAACCTGTGCATAGTATGTAAGAATCTGTTCTACTTCTACCGCTTCTTCCACCGTAAAATCAAGTCTCAAGCTCCTAACCTGATATCTTAATAACTGCTCCATATAAGAGTGAAGTGAAGTCGGTGTACTATTATAGATTACATTATAACAATGCCTGCAATTGGTCAGTACCGGAAATCTCTTTTGATATCGATCCAATAAGAAAAATGGCTTTAAATCCTGTTTTGAATTTTGACAACCAACCGTTGTGTTACGAACACAATTGGCCGTAATCATCATGGGGATTCTTCCATATACCGGAACCTCCATATCTTGGATCCCAAGTCGTAACAGTTCCTTTAAGTTTAATTCATATGGAACGGTTGTCAGGTTCTGCCGGTTCTGATAATAGCGTTTTGCCGCACTGTTGTAACAATAGAGTCCTGCATCCGTCACAATAGAGCCTGTATATTGAATCGCCTTAAGCCATCCCCATTCTTCCTGACTGCGAATCAAAACACCATCTATTGTTTGTTTTACTAGGATAGCCTCTAATTGATTGAGATAATCATAGGACTGTTGTCTGATTAAATAAGGCAGTGCAAGATAAAGTTCTTTTGATCCAAAGGAAAGCGATTCTTTTGTACAGGCATGATCCATTACATAATCTGCTGACAAATAGATTCTGGTAATTTCCTTATGTTTCAATGCCACTTTTAGCTGCTCTTCCCCAAGCACAGAAACTGCTATGATCCTATCCTCGTTTTTGAATGCAGTGCAGTCCGCGAGTGCGGTTAGTTCTTCTACTGATTCTTCTACTGGTGCTTCTATAGGTGCTTCTCTATAGGTATGCTGTAGCAGCTCATTTTCCAGATGCTCCAGTGCTTGTCTTCTTAATTCATTTAAGGTTTTGAGCGGTAAAAACACCTCCGGATCCATCTCTATCTTTAAGGATGTAAACTTATAATTACTTGTTCCCGTTTTTTGGATCTGTTTACGAATACTTGCTTCTTCCAACGGATGCCCCAGAGCCTGCTCTACTATATTACCAAATACCGTAAGCTGAATGGATGCTGCTGTAATACTGAGTGCTGCCGGCTCTCCAATATGCAGCTGTATCAATCCGGTAATCGGTATCTGCTGCTTTTGTTCCATATACGCTGCACGGATTTGATCTAGCAAAACATCATCTGAACCACTATAGCTTGGTTTTGATAGCGTAATCATCTTAGCACTGTTATGTTTTTGATAATAACCATCCTGTAATTCACTTCTAATATAAAGATGTTTCAGAATCTGTATATCCTGTTCTTCTACCAGGGGTGCAGTCTGATGTTCATAATAACGATCAATATATTTACGATATATCGCAGTCACTCCTGCCGCATATTCCGGTTTCTTCATACGTCCTTCTATTTTGAAAGAATCTATCCCGGCCTCTATTAACTGTGGTATCATCTGTATCGTACACATATCTTTAAGGCTTAAAACATACTGTTCCTCTTTTGTGGCAGGATGTGTTCCATCAAACACCTGATAAGGCAATCTGCATGGCTGTGCACAACGCCCCCTGTTTCCACTGCGGCCACCCAGAATACTACTAAACAGACATGTCCCCGAATAGCTGTAGCATAAAGAGCCATGGATAAAAGTCTCTATCTCTATCTTCGCTTCCTGTTTCATAAAACGAATCTCATCTAAAGACAGTTCCCTTGCTGGAACGATTCTACATGCTCCCAGTTCTTTTAACAAAGCAGCACCATATGCTCCTGTAACACACATCTGTGTACTGACATGTAATTCTAATCCTTTAAAATGATCTCGAATATAGAGAAAGACACCCATATCCTGTACGATGACACCATCCAATCCGGCAACATAGTATGGCAGAAGATAAGAATAAAGAGTCTCTAATTCTTCTTCTTTCAACAGGATATTAACGGTAAGATATACTTTTCTATGATATAGATGGGCATAATAAATAGCCTTGCAAACTTCTTCTTCCGAAAAATTATCTGCATAGGCTCTGGCTCCAAATTGACTGCCCGCTAAATAGACTGCATCTGCTCCTGCATGAATCGCTCCAAGAAAACTCTCATAATTCCCTGCCGGTGCCAGTAATTCTACTTTTTTACTCATCTTTTTTCTTTAAATCTTTCATATTCTTCTCATGATTTTCAAGTTTAATCTGTAAAGTAATCAGTTCATGTTTTAAATCATAGAGTTCTTTTTCTTTACTCTTTAATTCTTCTTCCAACACTTCGATCCGACTCTTTGCCTTGAAATAATCATCAGCGATATTAAGCTGTAACAGTACATTCTGTTTATCTATTGGCTGTCTTCGAAAGCTATCTACTTTATTATATTCTATCATCTTATTATTAATGTAAGAAGCTACCCTCTGCAGATATTCTGCACTTTCATAGCCACTCAGGGTGAATACTTTTCCGAATATTATAACTTCCGCATCTGTTTTTGAAGCCATCTTCATACCCCTCTTAGGAAACCACTACATGTATTACACTAGAATCACGCTTATACAACATCTATTATAACAAATCATGTGGGAAATTCAAGTCCTAAATGTTGATAAGCTAATTCTGTAGCCATCCTTCCTTTTGGTGTTCGATTTAAAAAGCCATTTTTTAACAGATATGGTTCATATACATCCTCTAAAGTGCCTGCATCTTCGCTCATAGCAGCAGCCAACGTGTCAAGTCCAACCGGTCCTCCATGAAATTTCTCTATCATCGTGGATAAAATATTACGGTCTATGCGGTCTAATCCAAGTTTGTCTACCTCTAAAAGATCCAATGCAACATCTGCTACCTCTCTGGTAATAATGCCATCATATTTGACCTGTGCAAAGTCACGGACTCTTTTTAGCATCCGATTAGCTAGTCTTGGTGTTCCTCTACTTCTCTTAGCAAGCTCCCTCGCTCCCTGTTCTTCAATCTCAACCTCTAATATCTTGGCTGAGTGTTGGATAATAACAGTCAATTCTGCAACCGTATAGAACTCTAAACGATGTATGACGCCAAAGCGATCTCGTAAAGGTGCTGTCAAAAGCCCCGCTCTCGTCGTCGCTCCAACCAGTGTAAACCTAGGTAAATCAAGGCGAATGGATCTGGCAGTTGCTCCTTTTCCAATCATAATATCGATTGCATAATCTTCCATGGCCGGATACAGTACTTCTTCTACCTGCCTGTTCAAACGATGAATCTCATCCACAAACAGAAGATCTCCTTCTTGGAGATTATTCAGAATCGCTGCCATCTCCCCGGGCTTTTCAATCGCAGGGCCACTTGTAATCTTCATATTAACACCCATCTCATTGGCGATAATCCCCGCCAACGTTGTCTTGCCAAGTCCGGGTGGCCCGTAGAACAAGACATGATCCAGTGTCTCATTTCTCCCCTTTGCTGCTTCTATGTAGATGCGAAGGCTTTCTTTTGCCTGTTCCTGACCAATATAATCATCTAGGGTCTGAGGACGAAGCGTCCCCTCTATCTTGCTGTCTTCTTCCGTATAAGTTGTCTCTATCATTCTCTTAGCCATCTGCTATAACCTCTTCAATGCTTCCTTTAGGATACCTTCTGTATCCATGTCTTGCGTTGGTATGATCTCCTGCATCACACGAAGTGCATCAGATGCTGAATACCCGAGTGCGACCAGCGCTTCAATTGCTTCATTTTTGGCAGAATGATTTAGATTATTCTGGGAATCAGATAGTAGTGTGGTGGTATCCTGTGTCTTAAAAGTATCTTCTATCGAAACCTTATCCCGTAAATCGAGGATGAGACGCTCTGCTGTCTTTGCTCCCACTCCCGGTGCCTTTGCGATGGCTTTGGCATCTGCTGCTATAATCGCATATCGCAGTTCATCTGCGTCCATAATAGATAAAATCGCAAGTGCACCTTTCGGTCCGATTCCATTCACGGTAATCAATAAACGAAACATCATCAGATTGTCTTTGGTTAAAAATCCATATAGATGGAATGCATCTTCTTTGACATAGGTATAAGTATGGATCTTAACCATACTGCCAATCGGTGGAAGTATATTGGCATCCCCTGTTGATATTTTGATATTGTAACCGATGTCATGCGTCTCAACCACTACATTGTCTTCTGTAATCTCTGTTATTTTCCCCTTCACATAAGCTATCATATCTCAGTCCCCTGTAACTTTCGTATTCTTTTCTCTACCTGTAATGCTATCGTTCCGATTAAAAATCCCGTCATCAGACCTGCCAGTAATAGAACCGGAATATAATACGCAATGGCAGCGGTCTGTACCACCACCATCGCTACTAATATCTGTCCAATATTATGGCTTACTGCTCCACAGATACTGACCGAAACGATACTAAAACGCGGCATCTTTTTAATAACCAACATCACGCAAAAACTTAAAATACCCCCTGCAAGACTATATAGAATGGCATACAGATTACCAAAGAGAAAACCTGATAGTACAATTCGTAACAGATTAATCGACAAAGCCTCTTTCCAGCCAAATAGATACAACAACAATACTACGACCAGATTGGCTAATCCTAACTTAATACCGGGTGCACCGAAATAGAAAGGAACCAAAGATTCTATATAACTTAAAATCATAGCAAATGCTAACAGGACACTTAATAAAGCGGTCTTTCGATACATCATCCTACTCCTTTATACTGCTAACTTGCTAAGGCATCTATCGTAGCAGTTTCCTTGGAGGATACTGTAATCACAAGCTTATGAGGCAGACAAATTAAGCTCTCACCCAAAAGGCTGATGGACTTCTGCTGCACACACAGCTCATCCGGACAATCTGCTGCTGTAATCTTAGCCTCCCCATCTGCAATGACTAAATGATTATGTCCCCTGTTCTGATTTGATTGTAACACGATATCTAATGGTCTGTCTAAAGGATATTCTGCAATGACCTCACCATCCATTGATACAATCACACTGTCTCCGGGCTGCCTATCGATTCTCATGCCTAAAAAAACGATACATGCAATCCCAATAATAACTGCAATTATGATACCATCACTTTTTTTCATATTCACACTATAACACAATCGAACATATGTTTCAAACACTATTTTTAGGATTCCCACTGACTTTGATAGAGTTTGTGATAAAATCCATTCTGTGCCAGCAGTTCAGCGTGTGTACCCCTTTCTATGATGGTTCCGTGATCCATCACTAAGATTAAGTCCGCTTCACGAATCGTAGATAATCGATGTGCGACTACAAAACTGGTTCTGCCTTTCATCATCTTGGCAAAAGCATCCTGTACTTTTAATTCTGTTCGTGTATCTATGGAAGAAGTGGCTTCATCTAAGATCAGCATCGGTGGCAGACACAGCATGACTCTGGTAATGCAGAGCAGCTGTTTTTGCCCCTGCGACAAATTGCCTCCTTCTGTAATCCAAGTATCATATCCTTGTGGCAGGCGTTTGATAAAACTATGTGCATGTGTTTCCTTTGCTGCGGCCACTACTTCTTCCATCGAAGCCTCGGGTTTTCCAAATGCTATATTATCACGAATCGTACCTGATTTAAGCCACGTTTCCTGTAGCACCATCCCATAATTTTTTCTCAAACTTTTCCTCGAATATTGTTTGATGTCGATTCCATCTATCTTGATATCTCCACCTGTAACTTCATAAAAACGCATTAAAAGATTAATCAGAGTACTCTTGCCACAACCGGTCGGACCAACGATGGCTATTCTTTGTCCCGCCTGAACTAAAAGATTGACATCCTGCATCAACGTTCTATCGGTCTGATAAGAAAAGTCCATATGATGGATGGCGATCTCCCCTTTTGGTTCACTTAGTGTAACTGCATCCACAGGGTCAGGTATGATTGCTTCTTCTTCAATCAATTCAAACACTCTGGCAGCACAGGCAAGTGCATTCTGCAGTTCTGTAATCACTCCCGATATCTCATTAAATGGTTTCGTATATTGATTGGCATAACTTAAAAAGCAAGATAATTGACCGATAGACATCTGTCCCTTCAATGCTAGAACAGAACCCATAATACCGACTCCCGCATAGACTAATCCATTCACAAATCTTGTAACAGGATTAGTCAAAGAAGAAAAGAAAGTTACCTGTATATTCTGTCCACATAAGGTATCATTCACAGTCTCAAATCTACCAATCGCTTCTTCTTCATAGCTAAATGCATGCACCACTTTTTCATTCCCTATCATTTCATTGACTACAGTGGTCATTTTTCCTTTTGTCTCTGCCTGCACCTTAAACATCGTAAAAGTCTTCTTTGCAATAAACGCTGCTGCAAACAAAGAAATCGGTGTGAGACATACCACCAGCAGCGTAACTTTAACATGAAGAAACAGCATAAACAGCAAGGTGCCCAAAATGGTAATCACACCACTAAACAGTTGCGTAAATCCCATGAGCAAGCCATCTGAAAACTGATCAATATCTGATACAATACGACTCATCAAATCTCCATGACTATGGGTATCAATATAAGCAATCGGAACCCTTTCCAGTTGTGCAAATGCTTTGATGCGAACATCTCCTGTTATCCGGTACGTCATGGTCGTATTACAAAGATTCATGCTCCATTTAAACATTGAGGTTAGGATAATTACAATCATCAATCTGAATAACAAGGGAACTAATGCAGCAAAATCAACACACCCTTTGGAAACCATCAAATCAATTCCCTGCCCCGCTAAGATAGGTGCATAAAGTGTAAGTGCGACGGTTAAAAAAGCTAAGAATAAGGATAGCACAAGCATTCCACGATAAGGGAGCATATAATGTAATATCTTTTGTAACGTTGTCATGCGTTTGCTCTTAGGCATATCCATATACCTCCTCTTTGGTTAATTGAGAGAGACATATCTCCTGATAAACATCGCAAGTCCGCAGTAATTCTCTATGGGTATCAAAACCTACCATGGCACCATCCTCCATCACGATAATTTTATCTGCATGCTTAATGGTGGATACTCGCTGCGATACCATAAGAATGACCGTATTTCCCTGCTTCTGTAGAAGGGCTCTTCTAAGTGCGGCATCCGTTGTCATATCCAGTGCAGAAGAACTATCATCTAAGATAAGAATCGAAGGATGTTTCAGTAACGCTCTTGCTATGGTAAGTCGTTGTCTCTGGCCTCCCGATAGATTCTTTGCATTCTGTGTCAGCACGGTATCGATTCCTTGTGGCAATTCTTCTATAAAAGATAATGCCTGCGCAGTTTTAAGTGCACTGCAAATCTCACTTTCAGTTGCATTTTTCTTTCCCCAACACAGATTCTCTCTCACCGTCCCCGAGCATAAAGCCACCTCCTGAGGTACGATTCCGATTCGGCTTAATAATAGATTCGGTTCATACTCTTCTATATTGATGCCATCCATACAGATCTTGCCCTCGGTAACAGGATAGAATCCGGGAATCAGATTAACCAGCGTTGACTTGCCGGAACCTGTACTGCCAATCACACCGATCGTTTCCCCGACGTAAGCTTCAAAAGTAATCCCGCTAAGGGAATTGGTCTGTCCCTTCGGATAGCAAAAATCAACCTGTTTAAATTGTATCACAGGTATCGCATGCCCCGTAGTATGGGTAATCTCTGATACTATTTTAGAACGATTAGTTTTTCTTGCAGTCGCTGGCATCTCAAACACCTTCTGAATACGATCTGCACAGGCAAGTGCCTTTGTAAGCTGTATGATGAGATTAGATAGTTTAATCAATTCCACTAGGATCTGTGACATATAATTGACCAGTGCAACGACAGCCCCCTGTGTAAGCAATCCACCGTCTACTTCTTTCCCTCCGATCCATAATATAACAATGATAGCCAGATTAATCATACTATAGGTAATCGGGCTCATGCCGGCGGATATTTTTCCGGCCAGTCTTTGGGTTTTCTGTAACATATCACTGGATTCTTTAAATTCTGCTTCTTCCATATCTTGTCTGTTAAAGGCATGAATCACACGTACACCGGTTAGATTCTCTCTTACTTTTGCAAGGATGCCATCGAATTGCTTCTGAATCTTTTTATAGATAGGTATCGTTACCAGCGTAATAAACAAAACAACAAACAGCAACAACGGAATCATAATTACAAATACCATGGCTGCTTTTCGATCTACCGTAAATGCCATAATCATAGCACCAAGCACGATAAAAGGAGAACGTAAAAAAAGACGCAGTACCATGTTCACACAGGACTGCACCTGATTTGTATCATTGGTAAGTCGGCTTATCAGTGTAGCAGAACCGATTGTATCTAACTGCTCATGCGAAAAGTATTGTATATGACGAAATAGGTCATTGCGTAATCCCGTACCAAATCCACCTGCAGCTTTGGCCGCAAAATATTGGGCTGTCACAGAACATAATAAGCCAACCACTAAAAGCAGGATAAGAACTCCTCCGCATCGTAAAAGATAGGGTAAATCATGATTCTTAATCCCTGTATCTATCATACCTGCAACAACAAGCGGAACGATTAGTTCAAAACCGGCTTCTAATAATTTAAAAAATGGACCTAAGATAGATTCTTTTTTATAAGGTTTAAGATATTGTAGCAAGCCTCTCATTGCGGTTCCTTCACTTTTTCCTCGCATAACAAAAGCGTACTCATCATATTGCTGAGCATCGTAAACAAAGTAACCTCCTGTGAAGTCCAGGTCTCCAATTCCCTTGTATATGCAATATATCCTTTAAATTGTTCTGCCTGAAAGAAAGCACATTGCAAACAATAATCTCCCGGCATAAAATATTGTTCAATGGGATGAATCCCTTCTTTGCTATCGGTTAAAACTACAACATCCTGTTTTGCAAAACGGTCACAAAATTGATTCAATAATTTATGTTCGCTATCTTCACTCTGTAGATAAATATGCTTTTCATGCGTTCCTTTTTTATTCCAATATTCCTTGACTCTAAGTTCCGCATCAGAAGAATAATTGGTGCAGATACAGATACTGTCCAGCTCATAATAACTACCGATTTCTTCCAGTAATAGAGATATTTTTTGTTCTATGGAACCGGTTCTCGTAGTCTCTTGATATAATACTTTTGCCGCTGTCTTTAAGAGATGCTGTTCAAATCCCGTTACATCTTTTTCAAGTGCAGTCGGAACCGTAGTTCTGTAATTGGCTCTTCCCATCGCCGGTTTGCTGTCTTGATGTTCCATTCCTTTTTCAAAAAATGTGTAAGCATTCTTCCCGATATGTTTTGATTCATATAATGCAATATCAGCTTTGCCAAATAATTCTTCATAGGTGTGTCCATGGGTTGGATATACAGCAATCCCAACGCTGATGGTAACGTTATTCTCCTTTTTGAACACAGTATTACGCATATTCTCGAGTAATGCTTCCGCATGCTGTTTTATTTCGTCGTCTTTAAAATATCCTTTGGTCATAATCGCGAATTCATCTCCGCCTACACGACCAATGGCATCTTCTTTCGTAAATACATTACGAAGTACAGATGCTACCTGTTCTAAGGTATAATCTCCATAAAGATGACCATAGGTATCATTTACCGCTTTAAAATTATCAATATCAATAAGAAATACAGCATGCTGCTCAAAATCACTATGTGTACTACAGCGATAAATACAATCTACTGACACCTCTCGAATCGCCGCTTTATTCAGCAATCCCGTTAAAGCATCTGTTTGTGCCTGCTGTAACAAGGTTTCTCGTTCTTTTTTATCCTTAGTAATATCCAAAGTTTTTCCAACTACTTTAACAGGATGTTCTTCTTTATCAAAAACAGTCAGACCTTCGAACCTTACCCATAGGTAAGTATTCTCAGAGGTAAGAATCCTACATTCAGATGCTATCGTAGGTTCTCCGCTTTTTAAGTTTTTACAATAGGAATCAAATGCAACACGATCATGTGGATGTATCTTCTGCTCTTGAAGCATAGTTTCCCCATAATGCTCAATGACTACCAAAGCATCTGAATATTTACCTTTTAATTGCTTTCGCTGTATCATCTTGTCATCTGCTATGTCATATTCCCATAATCCACAATCTGCATATTCCGACACCAAACGATACTTTTCTTCATCTAAAAGCAGTGAAAATTCTAACTTAGCGATTTTTTTCTTGTATTCATTTTCCTTGCTGCGTCTCATGATAGTTCCCCCCACTCGTATCTGAATACTCAGGTTGTGCCCTTCTTGTTTAGAATTTACATCTTTTATAGTACCATTTTAGAAACAAAAAAACAATATGAATAAACTATGTCAGGTCAAATAAGCTCAATTGGTTGGATTCAGGAAGTTCCCCCAGCAGATGTAATTCTCCCATAAGATCAACGACTGTCTTACTCGCTTTCGTTCGAATGCGAAAATCTTCTCTTGATAAAAAAGGGCCATCCTTACAAGCTTCCACAATAGCATCTGCGGCTTTTTCACCAAGTCCATCAATGCTGTTCAAAGATGGCATGACTTTTTCATCCAATACTTGAAATAATCTGGATTGTGCACGAAAAATATCGATTTTTTCAAAGAGGAATCCTCTTGCATACATTTCCTGTACGATCTTCATATCCTTATAAGTATCTTGTTCTTTTTTGGACAAAGTATCCGTTCTGCGTTTATAATCAGCCATCACATCTTCCAGATGTTTCTGTCCCTGACACATAATCTCATAAGAAAATCCAGATGCACGAATGCTATAATAAGCCGCATAGTATGCCTGTGGATAATTCACTTTACAATAAGCGATTCTCCATGCCATCATAATATAAGCAGCCGCATGTGCTTTTGGAAACATATATTTTATCTTCTTGCAGGACCAGATATACCAATCAGGTACCCCTGCCTCTACCATAGCTGCTTCCATCTCAGGCTTTAATCCTTTTCCTTTACGGACACTTTCCATCGTTGTAAAAGCAAGACTGCTTTCTACCCCCATGTGAATCAGATACAACATAATATCATCTCGCGTACAAATAGCAGTTGCAAGCGTTGCTTTTCCTTCTTCAATCAATGTCTGTGCATTGCCAAGCCATACATCCGTCCCATGGGACAGTCCTGAGATACGGATAAGATCTGAGAAAGATTCCGGCTTAGTATCTACCAGCATCTGAATAACCAGATCAGTGCCAAACTCCGGAATACCAAGTGCACCCACAGGACATCCCCCTATCTGATCCGGTGTAATACCCAATGCCTGCGTACTTCGGAACAAAGACATAACCTGTTTGTCATCTAATGGTATCTTAACCATATCTACCCCTGTTAAATCCTGAAGCATACGAATCATGGTGGGATCATCATGTCCAAGGATATCCAGTTTTAATAGGTTATGATCAATTGAATGATAATCAAAATGCGTTGTAATAATATCTGTCTGCATATCGTTCGCCGGATGCTGCACCGGTGTAAAAGAATTAATCTCCTCCCCCAGTGGTAGTACGATAATACCTCCCGGATGCTGACCTGTGGTTCTGCGGACTCCGGTACAGCCATCCACGATTCTATTAATCTCGCAAACTCGTTTTCTTTGTCCTCTCTCCTCGTAATAGTTTTTTACATATCCAAAAGCTGTCTTATCTGCCAGGGTACCTATCGTTCCTGCTCTGAAAGTCTGTCCTGCTCCAAATATTACTTCTGTGTACTTATGTGCTTTACTTTGATATTCTCCCGAAAAATTAAGGTCAATATCCGGTTCTTTGTCTCCCTTAAAACCAAGAAAAGTCTCAAACGGAATATCAAATCCATCTTTTACCAATGGTTCCCCACATTGTGGGCACATTCTGTCCGGCATATCACAGCCTGAACCTCCGGCAAACTGTTTTACTTCCTCTGAATCAAAATCACTGTAATGGCAATGCAGACAATAATAATGTGGACTTAGTGAATTTACTTCCGTGATACCTGCCATATTAGCAACAAAAGAAGAGCCTACTGATCCTCGCGATCCCACCAGATATCCATCTTCCACTGATTTCCACACCAATTTTTGTGCAATAATATACATCACCGCAAACCCGTTCTTAATAATAGAATGAAGCTCTTTCTCCAAACGGTCTTCTACAATACGCGGTAAAGGATCTCCATATAATTCATGTGCTTTACTGTAACAGATATCTGTCAGAGTCTTATCACTGTCTTCTATGACAGGAGCACATTTATCAGGGCGAACCGGGGATATCTTTTCTATTCTGTCAGCAATAAGATTGGTATTGGTAATCACGACCTCTTCTGCTTTATCACTGCCTAAATATTCAAATTCTTTTAACATCTCTTCCGTTGTTCGTAAATAAAGAGGTGCCTGATCATCTGCATCCTTAAATCCTTTTCCTGCCATAATGATACGACGATATACTTCATCTTGTGGATCCAGAAAATGGACATCGCAGGTCGCTACCACCGGCTTGTGGAACTGCTCTCCCAATGCAACTATTTTCTTATTGATCGCGATTAAATCAGCATCTGATGTGATGGTTTCCATCTTATCCGATGCAATCATAAATTGATTGTTACCCAGAGGCTGGATCTCATAATAATCATAAAAAGCTGCCAGTTTCGATATTTCTGTATCTGATTTTCCTTCAAGGATCGCTCTGTATAATTCTCCTGCTTCACAGGCACTGCCTATCAATAGTCCTTCCCGGTATTTAAGAAACAGACTCTTTGGAATACGTGGTCTTTGATTATAATAAGTTAGATGGGATTCCGATATCAAACGATATAGATTCACTCTTCCGGTCTCATTACACGCAAGAATAATCGCATGATAGGAAGGCAGCTTACGTATCGCTCCTATACTGGCGGCTCCCAGTATATTGATCTGTGTCAGATTCGTAATCGAACTCTTGGTTCCATCCTGCTCTGTTACCGTCTCCTGTTCTAAGAGATGTAAGAGCTTCTGATAGATACCTGCTGTAGCCATAGCATCATCAACGGCTCTGTGATGGTTCTCAAGTGATATATTTAAGATCTTAGCCACTGCATCCAGTGTGTATTTGGCATGATTGGGAAGCAGCACTCTGGATAAAGCTACGGTATCAACTGCCGTATAGTCGATTTTAATATGCTGCCTCGCAGCATTCTCAATCACAAAGCTCATATCAAAGCTTGCATTGTGTGCAACCAGAATCGCACCTTCGCAAAATGCCAAAAAATCAGATAAAACAGATTCTATCGTGGGAGCATCCAAAACCATACTGTCATTGATTCCGGTCAATCGCTCAATACGAAACGGAATGGGTACTTCGGGATTCACAAAAGTGGAAAAAGTGTCTGTAATTTCTCCATGGATGAGTTTCACAGCACCGATCTCTATAATACGATTCTGCACCGGCGAGAATCCGGTTGTCTCCAAGTCAAATACCACATACATATTCTCCAAGCTTTGGCCCTTACAATTGGATACAATCTCTTTGAGGTCATCCACCAGATAACCCTCAACTCCATAGATGACTTTAAATGTATCATCTTTATCCAATGCATGATTCGCTTCCGGAAAAGCCTGTACATTGCCATGGTCTGTAATAGCAAGTGCAGACATCCCCCACTGCTTGGCACGTTTAATAATGGAACCGGCATCAGATACTCCATCCATATCACTCATTTTCGTATGACAGTGAAGTTCCACTCTCTTCTTTACGCTGTGATCCATACGTCCGGTTGTAAAATCTCCGATTTTTTTGATTCCCGATATGGAACCAACCGTCAATTCACTGTCGAATTTATCAATCATGGTAACACCCTTAAGTTTAAGGAATGCACCCTCATGGATATGCTCTGTTATTTCTTCTACCTGGTCGTTATTTAAGAACATCTTAACCGTCATCGTATCTGTGAAATCTGTTAAATCAAAAATAAGAATCGTCTTTTCATTACGAATCTCGCGTTTATCAAGCTTACGAATTTGCCCTCTAATAACGACTTCGCCCATCTCCCCATGGATCTCTTCCATAGGAATCGCCTCTTCCTCAAAATCACGTCCATAATACACATCCGGATTATCTGATTTTTTAAGGCTTCTTCGATAATCTCCTTTTCCATTTTCTCTCTTTGGTTTCTCTTGTTGTATCGCTTTCTTCTCGTCTGTTTTGCACGATTTTTCTGACTGCGTCATAATCTCAGATACCTGACGTTGTAATTTGAGTTCTTCCTCTTCCTTACGATGATCTGTCTGGATCGTTTCTGTGAGTGTGGTCTGTACCTCCACGCAAAACCCGAAACGATCATTTAATATCTTATCAAGGATATGTTCCAGTTCTATCGATTTATCTTTGGCAAAAACAGAATCTTCAATCGCCAACGTGATACGATAACGATTGGTATCTATGGTGTCATAGGTAATCCCTGCTGTTTTAAACAATTGATAGATAACCGGACTATAATTCCTTAATTCCAGCAGCATGCTCTTGCGATAAACAACCATCAGCTTCTCTGGTGTGTATTGTCCCGATAAGTTGTATCGTTCATAGAGCTTTACAATCAGACTCATCCCCTTAAATAACTGGTTATGAATCGCTTGTTCTATCTCTAAAATGATATCTTTTTGAATCATCTTTTCACTTGTTATATAGATACGTATCCAATCTTTTCGTTTGGTTGTCGTTACTTTCTCTACCAAAACCTGTTCAAACAGTGCTTGATATTCACTGCGAACTTGTAATTGTGGAAATACTTCAAAAAATAATTTACTCATATAGCCTCATTCTTGTTCCCAATGTAATAATTCTTCTCTTAAGACATTTAATAGTTCAGATTCCGGTACTTTTTTAATAATCTCCCCTTTTTTTATCAAAAGGCCTTCTCCTATCCCACCTGCAATCCCGATATCCGCTTCTTTGGCTTCTCCCGGGCCATTTACCGCACAACCCATAACCGCAACTTTAAGATTCAATGGAATATCTGCTACCATATTCTCCACTTGGTTGGCTAATCCAATCAAGTCTATCTTAGTTCTGCCACAAGTCGGGCACGATACCACTTCTATGCCTCCCTTGCGCAATCCTAATGTACGTAAAATCAATTTCGCTGATTTCACTTCTTCTAAAGGATCTCCGGTAAGCGATACTCTGATGGTATCTCCAATACCCTCATGCAACATAATCCCAAGACCGATAGAAGATTTGATATTACCGCTAATAATCGTACCTGCTTCTGTAATACCAACATGTAATGGATATTGTGTCTTTGTAACTAATAGTTCATGTGCCTTGATGCACATACAAACATCAGAAGATTTAATACTAATGACTAGATTATCATATCCCAGATTCTCGATGATATGTACTTTATCCAGTGCACTGTCTACCAATCCCTCTGCCGTAACACCATGATATTTTGACACTAATTCGCGTTCCAGCGATCCACTGTTGACCCCTATTCGAATCGGAATATTTCGTTCTTTTGCTACTGCTACAACCGCCTTAACTTGATCCATACTCCCAATATTACCGGGGTTAATACGTATCTTGTCAGCACCATGTTCCATGGCAGCTATCGCCATCTGATAATTAAAATGAATATCTGCCACCAATGGAATATGTATTTCTTTCTGAATCCGTGCAATCGCTTCTGCAGCCTCCATCGTTGGTACTGTTACACGAACAATATCACAGCCTACTTCTTCTAATCTAAGAATCTGTGCTACTGTTGCTGCTACATCTTCTGTTGCAGTGTTGGTCATAGATTGGATAAGGATGGGATTACCCCCGCCTATCTGTCTATTACCGATCTGAATCACTTTCGTATGATCTCTATACATTGTTAATGTCACGTCCTCTCTATCTTATCGTGTCATAATTATACACCGCTTCCCAGAACTTGCATAGGCACTTTTAAGAACTGACTAAGATCGTCCGCATACAGATTGTATTGGTGGCAGGGTCATGACTGCGAAATGTGATCTCCAGAGGTTGGTGATTCGGTAAATGTCCGATTGCCAGTGCATAGTTATTATGCTGTAGATTCTTCCATCCGCTATCTGCGATAGAGACTTGATATTGCACTGCATCTTCCGATGGCAATTCAAATATCACTTTATCTGCGGTATGTAAAACAGCTTCTTCCTGTAATAAAATATGTCTCCCTCCTATATCTTTCATGGTAAGGGAAAGCTTTTCTACCAACAGCGTACTGCATAACTGTCCCAATACCATACATAAAAACACAATACTCCATAAGCCTACCATCTTCTTCTCTGTTAGCAGAATATTGACCTCCTGCTTTATCATAAAATGTTGTTTACGTTTCTTGTTCCATAAACAATGACGTTCTATGACTGCGATTAGAAGAAACAGCAATCCAATCCCTGCCTGTACCCTACCGTACTCCCAGCGTTCCAGATATAATTGTTCCATCCCAATGCCCAGCAGGATTGCCGAAATCGCCATTGCCGCATAATAGATTACGTAAGCACATCTTACTAACCATATTTGTTTTTTTTCAAGCTGTCGATAGCGCATCAAGTCTTCTTTGCAGGCTGTCATATTTTGATAACGGTCTTTCGGCAGCACTTTTGTGCAACGTTGAATGACCTGCTCCAATCCACCGGAAAGGTTTGGATTGATTTCTCTGATTGGGTAAATCTCATAAGGCGGTTTTCCCGGATTCTCGCCTGTTACCATCTGGTACATGGTAATTCCAAACGCATAAATATCGCTTCTTAAATCAATTTTGGCACCATTTTTTTGTAATTGTTCCGGAGCTGCATACCCATAAGTTCCATAGTTTGACCTAATAATCATCGTTTCCTGATGATATTCCATAGCGGCTCCCATATCAATCAGCTTAAGACTGCCATTTGGCTGAATCATAATATTGGATGGTTTCAGATCTCCATAGATAATCGGTGGTCTTTGTTCGTGTAGGTATGTCAATACCTGTGTCAGTTCGATTCCCCATTGTATCGCCTGTTTTTGTGTTACTCGTTTTTTACGTTCCAGATATTCTTTTAGTGTAATTCCTTCGATATATTCCATAATCATACCAATATAGGTATCTGTCAGTACCAGATCCACCACCATCGGTAATAAGGGATGACTTAGATTCTTTAACGTTGCAAACTCTGCAGACTCATTTCCCTGCATCGGTTTTATATAAACCACCTTCATAGCCCATCTCTTACATAGCACTGTGTCCCATACCAGATAGACTGCTCCCATACCGCCTTGTCCGATCTCTTCCAATACCTCATACTTACTATTCTTTAACATTTTCTCCATATAGAAATCTCCTTATCTATGAAATCACCTGTATATAGATAGCAGAGATATTATCCTGCTCTCCCTGTTTCATATTTCGTTTTCCAATTTCACGCAGACTTTTATATGCCTGCTCTTCTTCGTTAATCCGATTCCATGCAAATATCTTATGGAATACACTATCCTCTGTATAATGTCTGAATCCGTCACTACACAGCAGAAATCTGGTGTGACGTCTGATATGCCCATATATAAAATCAACACGGCTGTCTTGCGTCATACCAAGACATCTTGTTAAAGTATGTTCATCCATTGCATGATCCTTAGTAACCTGCCTAATATGTCTGTTTAATACATAGACTCGACTGTCTCCAATGTGAAAAATGCCATATTGTGTTCCCCATATCACAAGTATAGTAGCTGTCGTTCCAAGTGCTACTTTCTTTTCTTTTCCGTAGAGGCATAGACTCTGGTTCATGTTACGGCATACTCTTCTTCCTGACCATTCAATTCCCTTTCTGCCCGTCTTTCTTTTTATACATTGCATAAATTCCTTGTAGAACCATTTGGATACAGCCTCAGTCACGTATCCACTGGCGACCTCCCCTTGTTCCAGTCCACCCAGTCCATCACAGATACATGCCATTACTACTCTTCCTCTGCGTGTCATAACCTTCTGCAGACAAAGTGAGTCCTGATTAATTCGCTTACGTGTTCCGGTTTCCCAATAATATGAAGTTAAAAAATCCACAAACACCCTCCTTGTTCTTTTTTTGTTCCCTACAGCATAATCGGTAAATAGTTGGTTGAAATAACCAATAAGAAGCTTATAGAAAGCTTATTTGATGAGTAAAACGAAATTGGTTTTACTCTGTGAATACTATCTGCATAAGAATATGACAGATAAGATATTTAGATAATAGCATTGACTTTCAGAAAAGTCAATGCTATAAATTTGTGATTGTAATAGCTGCGGATGTTTAACACCCAACCCCATTAGTCCTAACGAAATAACCTTGAAAGATCATTAAACAAAACAAAAACCATGAGTATCATCAGTGCTGCAAAACCAATAAAATGCACCATGCCTTCTTTTTCTGGTGATATTGGTTTTCCACGCACAGCTTCGATCAAGAGAAAGACCAGTCTGCCGCCGTCTAGTGCAGGTACCGGTAATATATTTAGAACACCCAGGTTCACGCTGAGAAGAATCGCTATATTAAGCATCGTCAAAACTACCGCAGAAGTGCCATAAGGAGAGGTCTGTTCTATCGCATCATCAATCACAATGGCAATACCTACCGGCCCGGCTACATCATCTTTGGTGATTTTCCCATGAAGCAGCATACCAAGACTCTTAAAAGTCGATACCAGCGAGAATCTCACTTCATAAAAACCATATTGAAAAATCGAAAAACCTTTTGGTGAAATATATTCACCCGAGCCACGTAACCCTATATAATAACGCCCACTTTCTTTGTCAAAAGCCGGCTGAATCGTAGTCTCATACTCTTTTCCAGCACGTTCATAGGTGATATCAATTGGCTCTCCACGGTTAATCATCGAATTTAAGCTGACTTCCCGATAAAGGTGCACCCTATTGCCATCCATACGAAGAATGGTATCTCCTGCCTGTATGCCGGCTGTCTGCGCCGGATAGCCTTCCATGATATCCGTTACTACCGGTCTGTCCGATCCTCCAAACCCTACGATAAAAAGAGAAAGAAAAAAAGCCAATAAAATATTAAACAATGGTCCTGCAATGACTGTTGATATCCTTGCCCAGACAGTGGCACTCTGAAAACTGCCCTCCGGTGCCACCCCTTGATTGGCATCAGTTTGCAGGCCATCTTCTCCCTCAAACATACAGGCGCCCCCAATCGGGAGCAGTCTTAATATATATTTGGTTCCATTACGTTCTATCTTAGCAATCTCAGGGCCCATCCCTACAGCAAATTCAACTACGTTAATTCCATTCTTCTTTGCCAGTAAAAAATGTCCAAACTCATGTGCAATCACTACGATACTAAATATTAATAGAAATACAATTACTGTAACTATCACAAGATCACCTATTTCTGCCTTTCTATCATATGGTCAATAAATTCATACGTCTCTGCTTCTGTCTGTAAGATCTGCTCTACATTTGGATTCGGAATCGTCTTATGTGCCTGCATGGAGGCTTCGATTATATCTGCTATCTCCAGGAACCTTATCTTACGGTCTAAAAACAAGCTGACTGCCAATTCATTCGCTGCATTTAGTACCGTTGGCATAGAACCGCCCTCTTTTGCCGCATCAAATGCCAATTGCAGTCCTGTAAAAGTCTTACAATCCGGTGCTTCAAAAGTAATCTGTGCCAGCTCATAAAAATCAACTCTTTTTCCACTCATTGGTCTTCTGTCCGGATAAAACAATGCATATTGAATCGGTAATTTCATATCAGGTGTGCCAAGCTGTGCAATAATACCGCCATCTACAAACTCCACCATAGAATGAATGATACTTTGTGGTTGCACAACCACCTGTATCCTGTCTAAATCAACACCAAACAGCCATTTGGCTTCCATAACTTCCAGTCCTTTATTCACTAAAGTTGCAGAATCTATTGTGATTTTACGTCCCATCGACCAGTTTGGATGTTTGAGTGCATCATCTACTGTCATATTCTGTAATTCTTCTCTTGACTTACCTCTAAAGGGCCCACCGGAAGCAGTTAATAGTATCTTACTAATTCTATTAGGATTCTCACCATTTAATGCTTGAAATATTGCACTATGTTCACTGTCTACCGGATAAATAGCAACTTTACAGGCAGCAGCAAGAGGCATAATCAGATGCCCGGCTGTAACTAAAGTCTCTTTATTGGCAAGTGCAATGGTCTTTCCTGCCTGAATCGCCGCAATCGTTGGTCTAATACCGATCATACCAACAATCGCAGTCACTAACACATCCATATCCGGCAAGGTAGATATCGTCAATAAGCCTTCCATCCCGGACAATACCGTTACCGCGAGGTCTGCTACTCTGATACGAAGATCCTTAGCTGCCGCTTCCTGCCACATGACTGCCACACGTGGCTTAAATTCGCGTATCTGCTCTTCCATCTTAGCCACCTGGCTACCCGCTGCCAGTGCCACCACTTCTATGTCAGTATTCTCTCTGACGATCTCCAGCGTCTGCGTCCCGATAGAACCTGTAGAACCTAATATTGTTATTTTTTTCATATACATCCTCGCTTTTTATAATAAGAATACTGCCAGAAAATAAATCATCGGTGCCGCAAAAATAACACTGTCAAATCGATCCATAATCCCACCATGTCCGGGAATCAATTTCCCATAATCTTTGATATCATGGTTTC
Organism: Lachnospiraceae bacterium; assembly: GCA_036652815.1. Classification (GTDB taxonomy): domain Bacteria; phylum Bacillota; class Clostridia; order Lachnospirales; family Lachnospiraceae; genus SZUA-378. The sequence goes on along the minus strand of JAVVVE010000023.1, from coordinate 8,138 downwards.
TTTTAATAGCAGAGGCTGCTAAATCTCCCACTTGCGAGATAACTGCTCCGATTGCTCCTATGACTGCAAAAACCGGGATAACATCAGGAGTAGCAGCTGCCAAATGAACCATAATATACCCAAACAGACCACCGACTGCACTGGCACCGATGACACCACCGACTGCTCCTTCTATAGACTTTTTAGGGCTTAGTGCCGGTGCCAGCTTATGTTTTCCAAGTTGCATACCCGTCAGATAAGCAAAGGTATCACAGCCCCACGAGCTGATGAAGATCATCCACACGATATAAACACCTTGTTCCAGTTCTCTCGTCAAATAAAGAAAGGACAATAATACAGGAGCATAAATAACACTATAGAATGTTGACATGACCTGATTGGCATGAAATTTTGGAAAGGAAAATACATATACAAACATAATTGCCAAAAAAGTCATAACCAATGCAAAACATAAGAAAACATAACGATTAGCAAAATACATAACTACATAATATGCAATAATACCCAGCGTTGCAACAAGTTCAAGCCCATTCGCTTTCTTTTTTTCCTCATGAATCCCAACAGCCTTACTCAGCTCATAAAAAGCCACCAGCGATATTGCAAGTAATACCCCTGCAAGTAAAGGTCCTCCACATACCAGACACGTTGCTGTCACGATTACCAATACAATGCTGCTACATACCCTTGTGATAAACATATCAATATCCTTATCCTTCCACTAAGCCAAATCTTCTGTTTCTATGTTGATATACTTCGATTGCTTTGCTTAATTCCTCTTTGGTAAAATCCGGCCATGCAACTTCCGTAAAATATAACTCCGTATATGCCAATTGCCATAATAGGAAATTAGAGATACGCTGTTCCATGCAGGTGCGAATCAATAGATCCGGATCTGGAATCCCGGCAGTATCGAGCGCAGAGCTGATTCTTTCTTCGGTAATATCATCCGCTTTTAGCTGTCCCTGTTCTGCCTGTTTCATCAATCGTTTCACTGCACGTGCCAATTCATCACGGCCACCATAATTAATAGCAATTTGAAAATGCAGTCCATCATTATTTTTCGTTGCTTCTTCTAATTCTTCTATACGGTTACGTATGTCTTCATCCAGTCCTGTCTTATCTCCAAGGACTCTGACACACATACGATTCTTAGCAGCTGTTTTAAGACATGTTTTCATATAATTACGTAACAGCTTCATCAAAGCATCTACCTCGTCCTTGGGACGATTCCAGTTCTCTGTTGAGAAGGCATAGACCGTCAGATATTGAATCCCCATCTTATAGGCTTCTTCACAGATAACCTCAACGGTCTTGCTTCCCTGTACATGTCCATAATTACGAGGCATACCTTTACTCTTTGCCCATCTTCCGTTACCATCTAATATAATGGCTACATGATTGGGCATCTTATCTTTCTTGTCTTTCATCTCATCCATACTAATGTCCTTTCTATATAAGCAAGGGACAGAACGGATATCTTCGTCTGCCCCATCTCTATAGTTTATTGCTTATCGCTCAATTTATCGGTTTTTATACCGTAAGAACTTCTTTGGATTTGGTCTCAACCAGATTCTCAACCGTCTTAATGTAACGATCGGTTAGTTTCTGTAGAACCTCTTCCAATTGTTTAATCTCATCTTCTGAAACTTCTGTTTTGGCTAATTTTTTAAGTGCTTCATTTCCATCTCTTCTAATATTACGAATGGCTACCTTACTTTCTTCACCCTTCTTTTTTACATCTTTTACAATACTTTTCCTTCTCTCTTCTGTGAGTTCCGGGAATACCAGACGTATTGTCTGTCCATCGTTAGAAGGTGTAATCCCAACATCAGAACCTAAAATAGCTTTTTCAATCTCTTTGATCAATCCTTTTTCCCACGGTGCGATCTGAATGATGCGAGCTTCCGGTACGGTAATATTACCAACCTGCTGAATCGGTGTCAGCGTTCCGTAATAATCCACTTTTAATTTATCTAAAATATGTGGATTCGCACGTCCTGCACGTATCGTTTGATAGTCGGCTTCTAAGAACTCATAAGCCTTCTGCATCTTATCTTCGTATGGTTGTATCCTTGCGTCCATTATATGTCCTCCTATTATTTTTATACGGTCACTTTGGTGCCGTTAAATTTTCCTTTGGCTGCATTGACGATGCTGTTTTCTTCATTCAATCCAAACACCCACATCGGCATCCGATTTTCCTTTGCTAAAATAGAAGCCGTCATATCTACTGCCTGCAGATTCTTTTCCACCACTTCCTCTATGGATACAGATGCATACCGTTTGGCATGTGGATTCTTACAAGGATCATCGTCATAAATTCCATCTATTGCCTTCGCCAATAAGATGACATCTGCTTCTACCTCAATTGCACGTAAAACAACGCCTGTATCTGTTGAGAAATACGGATGTCCCGTACCGCCTGCAAAAAACACTATTTTACCCGCAGCAAAATCTTCATTTGCTTTATCTTTTGAAAATAATGTTGTAAATGCTCCACACACAAATGGTGTCAAGATATCTGTATCCATCCCAACCGTACGAAATATCTCGGATACATAAATGCAATTCATAATCGTGGCTAACATCCCTATCTGATCTGCTTTGGTTCTGTCTATGTTTTCGCTGGTTCTTCCACGCCAAAAGTTACCACCGCCAATGACAATGCCTACTTCTATCTGTTCTTCTCTTAATTGCTTGACCTGTAAGGCAACTCCACGAACAGTCTCTTCGTCAAACCCTGTTTTCTGAGCACCTGCCAGAGCCTCTCCGCTTAACTTCAATAAGATTCTTTTCATCGAATAAACGCACCTTTCTTATTTGATATCATCAAAGAAATTGATTGGATTAACTTCTGCATAGCATTGAGAACATAAACCTTCTATGACAGCACCATTATTAATCTGTACTGATTTGGATTTGATGTTGCCCATTACAATCGCCGATGTATCGAGCACCACCGGTCCCTGCACATCGATATCTCCCTTGACTGCACCGGCTATCACTGCACAAGTTGCCTTAATATTACCAATGACTACAGAACTTGCTCCTATTTTGACAGTTCCCTGTGTTGTAATCTCTCCCACTATCTTAGCAGCATCTGCAAAGACTTCTTCTGCCTTAGAGTCTCCTTTTACACTGCCGGTAATATTTAATTTGCCCAAAGCATCAATATTTCCTTCAATACTCCCGATGACCTCTATCGAGCCCTTAGATGTAATATCTCCTTTAATGAACATTCCTTTTGTTATAATAGCTGTTTCATCTAACGCTGTCTGTGCTGTATATTTATCTTCCGGCATCTTTTTTTCCACCCTTTTTGCAGTTTCTTTTTTTGCTTCTTCTTTTTTTGCTTCTTCTTTCCTTGCTTCTTCTTTCTTTGCTTCCATCTCCTTTAACAGGTTGTTCATTTCCTGTTCCTGCTCTGTATAGGGAGCCTGTGTTTCTTCAATATCAGGTTCTTCTGTCAACGTCTCTTCAATGACCGGTTCTTCTGTCTTTGCATCTTCTATCTTTGATTCTTCTATATGTGCAAGCATCTCATCAAGATTGATATCATTCAAAGAAGTATCCTGGTTCATCTCCATCTTCAAGTTTTCTTCTTCGGTTTCTGTCTTCGTTGTTTCTGTTTGTGTATCCTCATCCATTAATTCTGTTACTGCCTGCGATAAATCTTCTTTTAAATCCTGAAAAAATCCCATCTTTTCATCCTCCATTGGTTCCTTCGTTTATCTATCTGGTTATCACATGTTGTATTGGATCTGTATCCTCCGTAATCGGAAGCAATACGGTATCTTTCATCTGTTGAATCTTCTCTATAATAATGGGCAGTGCCTCCACTGTTGTTATCTTGTCATTGGCATCATGCATCAAAATCATCACTTCATGCGGAAATTGTTCAATGGCCGATAAGCTATGATCCACAATATGACTGGTGCTGACATAACCGGAATTGGTATCTCCGCAAGCTACATTCCAATCATAATAAGTGATACCGGACTCCTGCAGATACGAAATTAAGTCTTTCATAGGAACCTTACTCACATGATTACTGCTTCCACCCGGAAATCGAACTATCTTGGGAACCACACCTGTTGTCTTTGTTAAAAAAGTCTGTAATTTGGACAAATCTGCTTTGTAGCTTTCAATATCGGCATAAATCTGCTGATAATTGTGACTGTAGGAATGCATCCCCAAGGTATGACCTTCCGCCACAATACGCTTATAAAGAGCCTGATAAGACGGATCTTCTTTACCGATTACAAAAAAAGTCGCTTTTACATGATATTCTGCAAGAATGTCCAGAATCTCTTCTGTATTGGCACTTGGCCCATCATCAAAGGTTAAATAAATCTCTTTCTGTTTAGATTCAGTCTGAACCTGTTGTGTCTGCAAGGAGCCTGATGTTACTTGTTCATTTGCAATCTTCTGTTGCTCAACTTGCTCTAGCGCCATCCGTTCCTGCTCTTGTTTTGTGTTTTCCGCTCTGACCTGATAGAGCTTCGTCAACTGTTGTTCCAGTGTATTCACTTTTCCAAACAAAACAATACACAAAATTGTCGGTATGATAAGTGCTATCAAAAACAGTATGATTAATATCTTCTTAAACAGACGCACTCTGGCAACGCGTTTCTTCTTATTGGTAGTACTATCTTCCATTTTTATGGGCCATCCCTTTTGGTTCACATCACGATTGATTGTATTATTCTCAAAACCCTTACCCATTGTACCACAAAGTAGAAGAAAGTGAAAAGAACTTTTTCTTTAAAAGATAATTAAAAGATAAGAAAACCTAAGAACAAATAAAAACTTCTTTATAATCCAAAGTGATATAAATAAAAATTATGTGAAACATAATTAACTTCAATTTTACTAATACTATATTATGTACTATAATAAACAAGTCAGTGACGATGCTGTATTGATAGATTGTTTGATAATGATGAAAGGTGGTATTTAAAATGGAAAGAAAGATTGGAACTGTATCAAGAGGTGTGCGTTGTCCCATCATTCGTGAAGGAGATAATCTGGCTACAATCGTGGTCGATAGCGTATTGGAAGCTGCTCAAAGTGAAGATTTTGAATTAAGAGACCGCGATGTGGTTGCCCTTACAGAATCTATTGTAGCTCGTTCTCAAGGAAATTATGCAAAAGTAACCGCAATTGCTCAAGATGTAAAACATAAATTAGGCGGAGATACAATTGGTGTCATCTTCCCCATCCTCTCTCGTAACAGATTCGCCATCTGTTTAAAGGGAATCGCTATGGGTGCGAAAAAGGTGGTACTCATGTTAAGTTATCCAAGTGATGAGGTCGGTAATTCTTTGGTTACCTTAGATCAATTAGATGAAGCCGGTATTAATCCTTATAGTGATGTCCTTACTTTAGATAAATACAGAGCTCTATTTGGAGAAAACAAGCACCAATTTACCGGAATCGATTATGTTGACTACTATAGTCAAGTAATTAGAGATGCCGGTGCAGACGTTGAGATTATCTTTGCCAACAATCCTCGTGCCATTTTAGAGTACACAAAAAATGTTCTGACCTGCGATATTCATACCCGAATGAGAACAAAGAAGATTCTGAAAGATGCAGGTGCCAACATCGTATGTGGCCTTGATGATATCATGAATACTTCTATCGATGGCAGTGGATGCAACGAGAGCTACGGATTACTTGGCTCCAATAAATCAACGGAAGATTCTATTAAACTATTTCCTCGCGAATGTTTTTCTCTTGTAGAAGAGATTCAGGCTTCTCTCTTGACAAAAACAGGAAAACATATTGAAGTTATGGTTTACGGAGATGGTGCATTCAAAGACCCTGTTGGTAAAATATGGGAGCTTGCCGATCCTTGTGTATCTCCTGCTTACACCAATGGTCTGGAAGGAACACCAAATGAACTTAAATTAAAATACCTGGCAGATAATGATTTTAAAGAATTATCAGGTGCTGCATTAAAAGAAGCTATCTCACAGAAAATCAAAGAAAAAGATGATAATCTGGTTGGTAATATGGCATCTCAGGGAACTACTCCAAGAAGATTAACTGACTTAATCGGCTCCCTATGTGACTTGACCAGTGGTTCCGGAGACAAAGGTACTCCTATCGTACTGGTTCAGGGCTACTTTGATAACTTTACCAATTAAAACACCATAGACATCTTTGTCAAACATGACTAAATGACGATATAAAAAGTCCGGCTAGGAGCTTCTGCTTCTACGCCGGACTTTCGATATCGTTATTTTTATAGTTTAGCTTCCGGTAACCTAAGCCGAAACACTCTTCTGCACAATTGTTTTGCATTAAATGGTAACAGCGGATAGATATAGCTCTTATTGGAGATGGTCTTATTGCTTACCACTGCGATAATCAGGAATAGAATCCCTGCCACATATCCATAGATGCCAAAGAGCGATGTGAGAATCAGTGTGATAATACGCATAAATTTCAACGCATATCCAAGTTCATAGCTGGCTTGTGTATAACTGGCAATAGCCACAAATGCCATATAAAGCATAATCTCCGAATTAAACCAGCCACTCTTAACAGAGAACTCTCCCAACACCAACGCTGCCATAATACTAAGAGGGGTACTTAACATACTCGGTGTATTAATCGCTGCAAGGCGCAGTCCGTCAATCGCCAGTTCCAGCATTAATAATTGCCAGATAATCGGTATATTAATGGTTTCTTTTACGATAATAAACTGCAAGGCTTCCGGAATCCATGCCTGATGATTCATCAAAAGTAAAAAAGTAGGGGTTACAAAAAATGTCATGATGGCAATGAATAGCCGCGTTAAGCGAAGATAGCTTCCTGTAATCGGTGGAAAATAATAATCATCCGCTTCTTCTATCACATCAAAAATAGAAGTCGGCGTAATCATAACCGATGGCGAATTATCCACTAAGACTATAATGCTCCCCTCCAGTATCTGTGCCGCCGCTGTATCCGGTCGTTCTGTAAACTTAAATTTGGGAAAGGGATTGAACCATTTTCGTTGATACAGACATTCGGCAAGGCTCTCCTGATTCATGGTCAGTGCATCTACTTGAATATTTTGGATGCGTTTCTTCATATCTGCCAGAAAGGTGTGATCTACTCGGGAATCCATATAGCATAAAACGATATCCGTTTTGGAACTTTTCCCTGCGTTCATCATCTCCATGCACAGATCCGTACTGCGAATTCGTCTTCTAATCAATGCTGTATTAAAGATCACAGTCTCTACAAAACCATCCTTAGAACCTCTTAATGTCTTGTCTTTCTCCGGTTCTGTCACATTTCTGGCAGGATATGTCCTCGAATCGATTAGAATACACTGCTCATATCCTTCTATAAACAAGGCAAAGACGCCTGACATAATATTGACGATGATTTTTTCCCATTGATCTTGTAAATCCACTTCTACGTAAGGCACATTTTTCTTTGCCATATCAATAATGGTATCCGGCATATCCGTTGCCTTCAAGCCCATAAAAAATTGTAACATCTTCTGCATCAATACATCCTTGCAAAATCCATCAATAAAATACATACTGGCTTCTCTGCCACCTACATAAATATCTCTGGATATCATATCAAAATTTTTATTGATTTCAAGTTTTTGATTCAAAAAATCTCTGTTTTTATGAAGAGATGCAGATATTGTCTTCTCTTTAAATTCTGTATTATCTTGATCATAATTGTTACTTTCATTCATAAGAAAGACTCCTTTTTGGCAAATTACAGTCGTTTTTAATTAGTTTGCCAAAAATCGTATTTCTTATACATTACCTTATAGAATATGCAAAATGCGCTGTGCAAGTTTTACAGCGTCTGCCGCATCTTTAGAATATCCATCTGCTTCAATCTCATCTGCGTAGTCCTGCGTAATGACTGCTCCGCCTATCATAATCTTGCAAGTTACACCCTGTGCTCTGGCATACTCCACTACCTGCTTCATCTCCTGCATGGTAGTTGTCATCAAAGCAGATAAGGCAATGATGGCAGCGTGATGCTCTTTTGCTGCTAAGATAATCTCTTCCTTCGACACATCTTTTCCAAGGTCTATCACACAAAATCCATAGTTCTTAAGCATCAGTGCTACCAGATTCTTACCAATATCATGAATATCACCCTTTACAGTTGCG
>JAVVVE010000022.1:0-38537 GCA_036652815.1 Lachnospiraceae bacterium | reverse complement strand
TTAAATAATCCATTCGTGCAATCATTTAGCCACCCCTTTTCTGTCTTCATTATAGTGCACACAAAAGAAAAAGTAAAGTTTTTTCCGGGTACGGAAAAAACTTTACTTTTCGACACATTTTTTATTATTCAAGTGAATTTAATACTACGATCATTTGGCTGATTTAATTGTAAGCATAAAAATATCCTATAGCATCCTTATAACACTTTACTGAGGAAGTTTTGCAACCGTTCAGTTTGCGGATGTTCAAAAAATTCTTGTGGTGCATTCTCTTCTATAATCTGTCCTTCTGCCATAAACAGCACTTTTGTCGCTACTTCCTTAGCAAAATTCATCTCATGCGTAACAACCACCATCGTCATACGGTCTTTGGCAAGATCACGCATAACACCTAAGACTTCACCTACCATCTCCGGATCTAATGCCGAAGTTGGCTCATCAAACAGCATAACATCCGGCTTCATACACAGGGATCGTACAATAGCAATACGTTGCTTCTGTCCCCCTGACAATTGATTCGGATAGGCATCCGCACGATCTGATAGGCCGACACGCTCTAATAAACGCATCGCCTCCGCCTCTGCCTCTTCTTTGGATTTCGATTGTAGCTTGATGGGACCTAGGGTAAGATTCTTCATAATCGTCATATGTGGAAATAGATTAAACTGTTGAAAAACCATCCCCATCTTTTGGCGATGGAGATTAATGTCTGCGTGTGGATCTGTAATGTCATGCCCTTCAAAGAAAATCTTTCCACCGGTTGGCTCTTCCAAACGATTCAAACAGCGAAGAAAAGTACTCTTTCCGGATCCGGATGGTCCTACCACAAAGATAACATCACCTTCATAGATATCTGTTGACACATCGTTCAAGGCATGGAAATCATGAAACGATTTTGTCAGATTTTCAACATGGATTAAGGATTGATACTCATTATTAGTGTTCACTGTTACGTAATCTCCTCTCCAAACGTTTTACCAGAGCATTAAACATCATAACCATAAGCAGATAAATAAGTGCCACTGCAAATAGCGGCATAAACGCATCATACGTACGGCTTCTGATGATATCTCCCCCTTTGGTAAGGTCTTGCAATGCAATATAGCCTGCTACTGAGGTTTCTTTTAATAAAACAATAAATTCATTGGCCAGTGCCGGAAGTACATTCTTTAGTGCCTGTGGTAATATAATATAGATCATCGTCTGACCATAACTGAATCCGATACTGCGTCCTGCCTCAAATTGTCCGGCATCCACTGACATGATACCACTGCGAACAATCTCCGCAACATATGCACCGGAATTAATCCCAAACGCAATCACTGCTACTAGTATTTTATCAATATTCACGCTTCCAAAGATAACAAAATAAGTAATCAATAACTGAACAACAACCGGTGTCCCTCTGATTACCGTCAGATATACATTACAGATAGCATTTAAGATAACCATATTGCCTGTTTTATCATAGGTGGCACGAACCATACCTACCAGGAAGCCTAAAATGATACCTACCAAAACCGCAAAAAAAGTGACTTCCAGCGTAACGCCCAAACCGTCTACGATATATTTCCAACGGTCCTCCTTGATAAAATTATTATAAAAACTAACTGCAAATTCATCAAACATAGCGGTTCACTCCAGACTTATCTATCTTGTATTCTTTGTATTCTTTGTATTCTTTGTTTTCTTTGAAATCTGTGGCAGTTTTCCTTATTCCGCCGCAATATATTTTGCTCGAATCTCATCCAATTTACCTGATTCTTCTAAGGTTGCCAAAGCTGCATTTACCTTCTCCAGTAGCGCTGTATTATCTTTTGCCAAGCAAATCGCATACTCTTCTTCTGTGAATGCTTCATCCAATATCTTCAAGCCTTTATTCTCACTGACAAATACCTTCGCCGGCTCGCGATCAATCACAACTGCATCGATCTTGCCTTGCTGTAATGCTTGTACTGCTTCAAATCCTTTATTATAACGTTCTATCGTTGCGCCTTCTACATCTTCTACATAGATATCTCCTGTCGTACCCAGTTGAACACCGATAGATTTACCTGTCAGATCATCCGGTGTAGCGATCTCGCTGTCTTCTGTCAGAATAATAACCTGCGCCGCTGTAGTATATGGTGTGGAGAAGCTGACAGAGGTCAAACGATCCGGTGTTACTGTCATACCTGCAACTCCGATATCTGCTTTTCCGGACTGTACCGCTGCGATAATAGAATCAAATTGCATATCTTCAATCTCTAATTCCATACCCAGTTCTGCTGCAATCGCTGCTGCAATATCTGCATCAATGCCTACGACTTTATCGCCTTCATGATATTCATAAGGTGGGAACTCTGCGTTAGTAGCCATCACTAATTTGCCACCCGCTGTCTCACCTGTTGCTACTGTATCTGTTGCTGCTTCTTTACTGCCACATGCGGTCATCGATAATACCATCACTGTAGCTAATGCTGTTGCAATCATTTTCTTTGTTCTCTTCATTTCCTTCATCCTCCTCATATTAACATCGTTTAAAACCGTGCGTATCGCATCGAACGATACTCATATACGTTACCTTCACAGTTAGCTCCGCCAAGCACCCTCACGGCACATAAGAGGTTCTACGTAGAGCTGCTGCATTCCTGCCCTGACTCGATTAGTAGATTCCTATTGCGTAAGACTCAAACTTCAACACCACTTGCAAAGGGCTGCTATACAAATACTTGCCCTCAACGACACATCACCCCTACTAGAGCGGATTGTAGGTACAAGGTTCCGCTAATTCCCCGGCTGCACGGTTTTTAAAGTATACCTTTTTTCACGTTTATTGTCAAGATTGACGCAGAATTTTGAAAAAAGAAGTTATGATTTCACTGCACTCTTCCTGTAGCACCCCTCTTGTTACTTCGACCTGATGATTAAATGCAGGCATCTCTAAAAGATTCAGCACAGACCCTGCGCAGCCTGCCTTTGCATTCATACTTCCCATAACCACTCGCGGGATCCTGGCCTGCACAATGGCTCCCGCACACATCTGGCACGGCTCCAGTGTCACATACAAGGTGCACCCCTCCAAACGCCAATCTCCCAGCTTCTTACTCGCCTTGTCAATTGCTCTGATCTCTGCATGTGCCAGTGTGTTTTTATCGGTATTTCGTCTATTGTAACCTCTGGCAATAATCTTGTCCTCATACACAATCACACAGCCTATTGGCACCTCCTTGAGATCTCGTGCCTTGCGTGCCTGCTGCAACGCTGCCTGCATATATTTTTCATCTGTATTCTCATATTTTTTCATATCGAATGTCTTTCTCATTTCTTATTATTCTTTATATTTAGTGGATTGTCTGCTATACTAAAACAAACGATAGCATTTCACTATCGACATTATAGCAGAAAAGAGAGGGAAAAGAAATGCAGATACATGGACTTAACAAAACAACGTTATTAGATTATCCCGGACACGTTGCTGCTACTATTTTCTTGGGTAATTGCAATTTTAGATGTCCTTTTTGTCAAAATAGAGATCTGGTATTAGATCCTGCGTCTCAACCTGTGATTCCGATTACGGAAATCCTTGATTTCTTAAAGTTACGCAGTGGTGTCCTAAGTGGTGTCTGTATCACGGGTGGCGAACCCACGTTACAGACCGACTTGCCTGAGTTCATCTCGGCCATCAAAGAACTGGGATATCTCGTAAAGCTAGACACCAATGGTTCTAACCCTCGGATGATCAAAACATTATATGAACATCACTTAATAGATTATGTTGCCATGGATATCAAATCAAGCCCACATCATTATGCCAAAGTCGCCGGCCTAACAGTAGATAAGCTTGACTTATCTGCTGTTAAGCGTTCTGTTGAGTATCTCATGTCTTGCGGTATCCACTATGAATTTCGCACTACTGTCGTTAAAGAACTGCATGATGCCACTGATTTTACAGCCATTGCTGACTGGATTGGAGGCTGTGAAGCATATTATCTGCAAGCCTACAAAGACAGTGATACTGTGATACAACAGGGATTCCATAGCTATACCAAAGAAGAATTACTTACTTTTCTGGACATCCTGAAACCGTCTATTGCTACCGTCGCTTTACGCGGTATCGACTGAGATTAGAGATCGACGCGTTTTAAATAGTATCCAAAAGCTCCCTGCGTTTCTTGTTCCACTGCTTCAAATGCTTCGAATCCAAACATAACTGCCACCATCTTCTCTCGCTCGTGGCAGATACCCGGAACCCCTATGTAATACTGATTCCCGGCATCACCTATTTGTTTTCCCAATAAAATATGTTTATAATTATAAAACCCATGCAAAAGAAAGCTATTATTTGCTAATGTTTGATCCTTCTCTGAAAGCACTACGAAATCTTCCGGTTTTAAAGAAAGGAACTCCTCTATGACACTTTCTTTAAAGGGAGCAACCGGTGGATATCTTTTGCAAAGTTGTTCCCATTTATTTCCGGATACCTGTACCTCTCTCTGTTCAGTTACTTTCTTCCTCACTATTTTTTTCACTGCTGTTTCTTCTACTGCTATTTTTTCTACTGCTGTTTTTTCTACTGCTGTTACCTCTATATCTGCCACTGTTTTTTCTTCAGAAGCTTCCAATTGTATATCCCGCAAACGGCAGAGTCCATATCGATTGGCAGATAGGAATAGTTTCAGTCCATTACACATCATCTCCGTAACGCCTTGTGTTTTAAGGTCTTCCTTCGTATAGACAAATTCCGCATCTCCATTTCCATTTCTTATGTTTATCTGTCCTAACGGCTGTTTTCCCTCGATTGTTTTTAATTCACATAGTAAGGTATCTGTTTGAGCCAATCCCTGCACATGTACTGTGAGATTCCATATGCCATCTCTTTTTCTTGATTTCACATATCCAATATTCTTTATTTTTTCCTCTTCTTCATATAGATCTATATAAGCGATTTTCTTAATATAATCAGACAACCCCATCCCTCCCAACAGTCCTATGACCATTGTATTCAGAAATGGGGTTGTATATGTCATGCAGTTTTTCTAAATTTCTCGCATATTTAGGTAGTTCATATAATTCACTACCATAAGTGCAATCTTAAGCGTTAATGCATCGTCAAAGATGCGAATATCCAGGCCTGTCCGTTTTTGTAGTTTTTCAATGCGGTATACCAGTGTATTTCGATGTATAAATAATTGTCTGGAAGTCTCAGATACATTAAGATTGTTCTCAAAGAACTTATTAATAGTAATCAATGTTTCGTCATCCAGATTAATCGGTATATTCTCTCCAAAGATTTCTTCCATGAATATCTGGCACAGATTAATAGGCAATTGATAGATTAATCTTCCTATTCCTAAAGTGCGATAAGAGATCACTTCTTTTTCTGCATAGAATATTTTACCAACATCCGATGCCATCTTGGCTTCTTTATAAGACTTGGATACTTCTCGTAATTCCGGTACGATAGTTCCATAAGATACCCTAACAGACATCATAGCCTCTGTATTCATCATATCTACAATCGTATGTGCCGTCGTTTCCAAAGTATCATATTCCATTTCACTATTTAATGATTTGATAAGGATAATACTGCGTTCATCCACCGCCGTCACATAATTGCCATTCTGAGGTGTAAACAGACTTTTCAGCATCTCCATGGTATCATTGTCCTTATCAGACTTGGTCTCAATCAGAAATACCGATCTTGCTACTTTATCTTCAATATGCAATTTCTTGGCACGATTATAAATATCCACCAGTAAAAGATTATCTAATAATAAGTTTTGGAAAAAATTATTTTTATCAAATTTCTCTTTATAGGCAATCATCAGATTTTGGATCTGACAAACTGCAATCTTTCCAATTACATATACATCTTCATTGGCTCCTCTGGCAATCAATATATTCTGCACTTCCCCATCATCCATAATCTTTAACAGATGATGCCCAGTAATAATCTGGCTGTCCGCAGGTGATATCGCAAAGCTATTGACAATCGTTCGATCCAGCTCCAGTTCTTCAAAAGTGGACGCAATCGCCTCTCCTTCCAGATCCAGCACGCATAAGTCTACCTTCGTAATCATCTTTAATTCATCAATACTGGTTTGAATCACTTGATTAGATATCATATGAATAACCTTGTCCTTTCCTATTCGTTTCTATCACATTTTCTTTGCTTAATGATAAAACATTTTACCCCAAAGTGCAAGGGATGCCTGCTTAAATTTAAAAGAGAGATGCAACCGCATCCCTCTTTTTTATATGCATTCCTCTAGCTTTAGTTTGTAATAACTTGCTCTGTTTCTTTGTCAAAGACATGAATCTTTTCAACATCAAGTGCAAATTTAACTTTGTCTCCAGGTCTTGCTGTTGTACGAGAATCTACTCTGGCTGTAATCGGGTATTCATCTAAGTCAAAGTATAAGTAAACCTCTGCTCCCAACAATTCGTATACTTTGATGCTAGCTTCAAATACGCTTTGTGGAGAAGCTTCAATGTACATCTCTGAATCATATACATCTTCAGGACGGATACCGAAGGTAACTGTCTTTCCTACATAACCGCCATCTACTAATTTCTTAGCTTTTGCCGGAGGAAGAGGAATGGAATGTCCTGCTGCCTTAAGTGTCACTGCATCGCCTTGTGCTTCTACTACTGCATCTAAGAAGTTCATCTGAGGTGATCCCATGAAACCTGCTACAAATAGATTCTTTGGTTTCTCATATAAGTTCTGAGGTGTATCCACTTGTTGAATCAAACCATCTTTCATAACAACGATTCTGGTTCCCAGCGTCATAGCCTCTGTCTGATCATGGGTAACGTAGATAATGGTAGTACCTAATCTCTGATGTAATTTTGCAATCTCAATACGCATCTGAACTCTCAGCTTAGCATCCAAGTTAGATAACGGCTCATCCATAAGGAATACCTTTGGATTACGAACAATTGCACGTCCCATAGCAACACGTTGTCTTTGTCCACCGGATAAAGCCTTCGGTTTACGCTCAAGAAGTGGTGTTAAATCAAGAATCTTAGCTGCTTCTTTTACCATCTTGTCGATCTCATCCTTCGGAACTTTTCTTAATTTAAGACCGAATGCCATATTGTCATATACTGTCATATGTGGATACAATGCATAGTTCTGGAAAACCATTGCGATATCTCTATCTTTTGGTTCTACATCATTCACCACTCTGTCGCCGATACGTAATTCGCCGGAAGAGATATCTTCCAAGCCTGCAACCATACGAAGTGTAGTAGATTTACCACATCCTGATGGTCCAACGAAAATAACGAATTCTTTGTCTGTAACTTCCAAATTGAAATCTTTAACTGCTTCGAATCCGTTCGGATATACTTTGCAAATATTCTTTAATGATAAACTTGCCATTTTAACTGCCTCCTGTTGATTGTGATTGATTGCTTCTTGTGACTAGTATAGCGAAAAGAATCGGGAAATACCATGCCACTATTACACAAATTTTTTTTTATCCATTGTAAAAAGTGCTTATATTCTCTTTCCTTTTCTATGCTCATAAACAAGTTGCCGAATTTTATATCCGGTTTTTATACACATTGACTAACTGTGTTCTTCCTGCTCGTTCTCTGCATTTCCCTTTTTATAGAACATCAACTGGTTCTTGCCATTGCGTTTTGCACGATACAAGGCTTGATCAGCCGCCTTATACAGTTCCTCAAAGGTCTTACCATCTCTACTGTAGACAGCGGCTCCTATACTGGCCGTTACCGTATATTTCACATATTCACCAACGCCAAAATTCTTATAGATAGCGATTACCCGTTCCGCTTCACATTGTAATCTGCCATCTTCGATATCTTTTAAGAAAATCAGCATCTCATCTCCACCGACTCTGCCACAAATATCTGACTTTCTAAATTCCATTTTAAGCTTTGCCCCGATAGTTTTTAGGACTTCATCTCCAAAGGCATGCCCCATCGTATCATTGATTTTTTTGAAATTATCGATATCAATCAGGAAAAGTAATGCCTGCCCGGTTGGCTTCTCACTAATATAATCTTTGATTTCCCGTTCTGTCGCTATCTTATTATATAGCTCTGTCAATAAGTCAGTATCTGCTTTTTCTTCCAGATTCTTACTATTCTCTGTATACTTAATTTTATTTAATATAATCATAACTATCAGGTATAACAGGACCGCAAGTATCGTAAACAGAAGCTGTTTCACGATTCTTCCCATCGCTTGCCAGTCATTTTCTATGAGGCGATGAATACTGGTATCTTTAATACCCATAAACAAATACCAATTATGTATCTTGAGCGGTGCGTAGACCAAATGAACCAAACGATCTGATTTTTCTACCGCAATAGAACCACTTTTACCCTGTTTGATTTTATCTTGTGCCTTTAGCAGCATTTTACTCTGCGGTTCTTTGGATAACATCGTATAGAGATTCTGTTCTGTAATATAATTTGTATTAAAGCCGGTTTTACATATGATACTTCCATCATCTAAAGTTACAGCATAAAAAGTATCGTCCACATAAATTGTATTTTGTAAGTTCGTCGCTACTTTTTCCATAGGATAATAGAGGTATAAAGTGGCGACTGCTTGTTTATGCTTCATGACAGGTATCGACGATATAATCGCACTCTTACCTACAATACAGTCTTTCGAGGTATATTCATAGATCTGTTCCAAGGGTTGGGTTTTAAAATAGGACTCCTTTGATACATCTACTGCGATACCATCCTGTGTGATTGCCTTTCCCTGCATGTCTGTTAAAACTACCTGATAAGCATCGGTATTGACCTGTAATGCCTTCATTAGATTAATGATTTCATCTGAGTCTTCTCCTGTGCATTGCCCTAAAACAGTGCTGATTGGTAAACCGGATTTTGTCATCAATTCCAATTCATAATATAGCTTATCAGCATATGCCGTCGTTTTATTTTCAAGTGTTTTCTCAACCTGTTCCCTACTCGCTTTGCGCCCCGTAAACGTAAAATTAATGAGTAATGCTATAATAACAATAATTAAAATCAAAAATGGAAATATCCATTGCCTTTTAGCCTCTCGTTTTTGTTTCTTGCTCATACTCCACCCCATTCTCAGCTGCCCCTGTTACAGCCATTGCTCCCCCAATGTATCTATGAATCGATTTGGTGTTCGTCGACTTGGTGTTCCTCTATATCCTGACTTTCTGCCTCCTCTGCCCATTTTTCTTCAATTTTTTTAAAGATCGTCATAAACAAAAGTGAAGATACATATGCGACTGCTGTCAGTCCAAACAACAGAATAACCGGTACTGACATAGGTATATAATACAGCACTACGATAGGTATAAATTGCATAATAATAATCAACACCGTCTTTGGCAAATTAGAGATACTTAAAATAAATGAATTCTTTAATACGTTCTTGGTGGAATTCTCATATCTGGCAAGTACCGGAAAAATATACATATAAGTGGCATACATCAAAATCAGCATTGCCGTTAACAGAATCATCAGTACCTTAGGAAATTTAATTCCTGAATATAAAATAATACGGTAATCCACATAAAAAAGAATAAAAACAACCAAAGTAATCATCCAAATAATCGTCGCCTGCTTAAAGTTCTTTTTAAATGCTGTAAAGAATCCTTTGGTAATATAGCCTTCTTCCTTATTTACCATCTTAAGTGTCATCGTATACATCGCAGTTGTGGATGCTCCTATTGTGACAATCGGAATACAACATAACAAAGTAAGAATATTCAGCCATAATAGATCTGCCATCTTACCAAGAAATGACATAACTCCGCCTTCTGTATCAAAAATTTTACCCATCTTATCTCCATTCTTAATCTATCATTCGCATTTCTTGTATTTTATATAGTTCTATAGTACTAGTTTAGTATATCTCATTTTTCTTCAATACGCAACAAATTTCTCATGCTGTAACTCGTCATTCGTTTTTATATAAAGAGTTCCATCGGTGTATAGCTGATTCCATCTTCCTCCTGCTTTACTTTTAAGTCATGAAATCCAAGTGTGTGGTAGAATCCAATTGCATAAGGAGAAGAATTCACTGTCATTTTTACGATTCCTTCTTCCTGCATCAGATAGTTACCCATAGCTTGAATCAATGCCCTTCCAATTCCCCTTTTATGATATTGTTCATCTACAAACAATAAAGAAATATGCATCATATCCCTTACTGATATCAAGCCTACTATCTTGGTTTGACACACGGCAACCATAAGCTGATAGGTGCCGGATAGGAACATCTTATAGAGTGTCTGATCCGTGATGAAATTACGAAAACTTTCTATTCCTTTTTCTGAATAATCCGGTGCCTCAAAGGTCTGAAAAGTCTTCCACGCAAGTGCAACTATGTCCTGCCACTCTTCTCGATAAGCAAATCTTATCTTATACGGTAATTCTTCTGCATTCATATGTACTCATTCCCATCATGATATCTTTTTATAGTTTATTTACAAAGGGCAAATCCGCAAAAAAAGAAACAATAGCATCACCCAGCCTGCGAAAAAACGAAACAATCCGATTGGAAAGCACTTCTTCCACAACCTTGTCAGTGTCAATCTTATATTCTGTTTCTCCTTCCTGAATAGCTTGTTTTACCTCTTCCTCTGAATTAAGTTCTCCCTTTGCGAGCTTTTCTTTTACATAAGCCATCAGTGTTTTAATCTCATCACTGTAATCCGACTCCGATACAGACTCATCCGATAGAGATCCATCCGATAGAGATCCATCCGATACGGTTGCTGCCATACTCTGACACGGCATCTGAATCGCCAGAAGTAAAATCAATAAACAAGTACCAATCCACCTTCTTAACATATCATCACACTCTCTTATCTATATGACACTTGATCCACTGATAGATATCCTGATAGACAATTTCTTTTCCCTGTTCATTCATAATCTCGTGACGCATGTTATCATACAGCTTACATGTCACATCCGTCATCCCTTCATGACGATATGTCTCATAAAGTTCGGTCACATGTTTGCCATAAGCTCCTACCGGATCTTGCGTTCCTGAGCTTATCAAGACCGGAAGGTCCTTGGGTATCGCTTGAAACCTACCCTCCTTCGTTAGTCCCTCAAGTAAAGTGAAGAGTGTATGGAATCCATTTAATGTAAAAGTAAAGCCACATGCTTCATCTGCTACATAGCTGTTTACACGATTCTTATCTGTACAGATCCAGTCAAATTCAGTCTCCAGATTTTGGATCCCTTTATTATACGTTCCAAAGGCGATCCCATTCATAATGGTACTGTGGTGTTTCCATCCTTGAAACAACGCAAGTACCCTGGTCATTGCTTTTCCTAATGCAATAGTCATCTTAGGTTGCATCCCTGTTCCCACGATAATAGCTCCGTCAATACCTTTGCCATAGCGAAGCAGATAATTGCGTAAGATAAAAGAGCCCATACTATGTCCCAAAATATAATAGGGAATCCCCGGATTCTGTTCCTGTATCATCTTCTTAAGACGGTGTACATCACGAACTACTACTGTAGCAGCTTCTTCTTTGCAGAAATATCCATATGTGCCACCCTCAGAAACAGAGTCCCCATGCCCCAAATGATCTTCCCCCACGACTAAGATGCCACGTTCTGCCATCGCCATAGCAAAATGACTATAGCAGCTTATGTGTTCTGCCATCCCATGGATAATCTGCAGAATACAAATAGGTGTTTCTGCCGGTCTCCATAGCATTGCATGAATCTTACTTTCCTTATCTCTTGAATCAAAGAATAATTCTTCCGGATTGTTCATTTTGACTCCGTTCTGCAGTATAGGACTGCTATGCTTTTTGTAGTTACTATGTTGTCAACAGATGGAGGCTCCTGCCGGCATCTGTTTCTCCGGTACTACCAATGCCAGTTGTCCATCGGCATCCTCTGCGCATAACAGCATACCTTCTGATATGATACCTGCCAAAGTTGCCGGTTTTAGATTCGTAAGTACCATAACTTTTTTACCAACCATCTCTTTTGCAGAATAATATTTTTTGATACCGGATACTATTTGCTTGATTTCTCCGCCAACCTTAACCTGAGAACAAAGTAATTTCTTAGATTTCGGTACCTCTTCACAGGATATAATCTCACCTACGCAAAATTGCAGCTTATCAAAATCAGCATATTCTACAGCATCTTTTATAGGAACATCTATCACATCCATCTCTTTTGACATCTCGTCCGTCTTGTTCTCGTCCGTCTTGTTTTCTTCCATATGGTTGTCCTCGCCTCGTCTCTTTGCAAACATTTCCTCTGCCTGTTCCTTGATCACTGCTGCATCTAAACGTGCAAACAAAATCTCCGGAGCAGCCGTCACTTGATTATTCTGCGGATATAAACCGGTTTGATCTAACATTTCATAAGCACGTAAAGATGTGTGCAGTTGCTCGACAATCTTGGCTGCCGTCGAAGGCATAAATGGCTCCAGCAAAGAAGCCCCCGTAACGATACTGTCTACCAGATTATATAGAACTGTTGCAAGCCGATCCCTGTTTTCTTCGGATTTAGCCAATACCCAAGGTTCTGTTTCATCAATATATTTATTACAACGTTTAAATAAAAGAAAAATCTCTGTCAAGGCATCTGCCACTCTTAGTTCTGCCATCTTAGCAGCTACTTTTGCTTTGGTGCCTGTTACAAGTCTCTTCAAATCAACATCTACTTCTTCTCCGACACTCTTGTCACATACGATGCCTCCAAAGTATTTATTGCTCATGGCAATCGTTCGATTCACCAGATTACCCAGTGTGTTGGCAAGGTCCGTATTCATACGTTCCACCATGAGTTCCCATGAGATCACTCCGTCATTCTCAAAAGGCATCTCATGTAATACAAAATAGCGGACAGCATCTACCCCAAAGAAATGTACCAGATCATCTGCATAGATAACATTGCCCTTAGACTTGCTCATCTTGCCGTCTCCTTGTAATAACCAAGGATGTCCAAAGATTTGTTTTGGTAATGGCTCTCCAAGTGCCATCAGGAAAATCGGCCAATAAATCGTATGAAACCGAATAATATCTTTCCCTATGAGATGTAAATCAGCCGGCCACAGCTCCTTATATTGTGCAGTACTATTTCCCTGCGCATCATATCCTATCCCTGTAATATAGTTAGTCAGTGCATCCAACCATACGTATACGACATGCTTGTCATCAAAATCTACCGGAACCCCCCATTGAAAAGAGGTTCTCGATACGCACAGATCCTGCAATCCCGGAAGTAAAAAATTATTCATCATTTCGTTCTTACGAGATACCGGCTGAATAAATTCAGGATGACTATTAATATATTCAATTAATTGAGCGGCATATTTACTCATCTTAAAAAAGTAAGCTTCTTCCTTGGCAGGCTGTACTTCACGTCCACAATCAGGACATTTTCCATCTTTAAGTTGTGACTGCGTCCAAAATGATTCACATGGAGTGCAATACATACCTTCATAAGAGCCTTTGTAGATATCTCCTTGATCATACAGCTTCTTAAATATCTTCTGTACCTGTCTCTCATGGTCTTTATCTGTTGTTCTTATGAACTTATCATAGGAGGTATCCATCAGATCCCATAGTTCTCTAATCGTACCCGATACCTGATCCACATAGGCCTGCGGTGTAACTCCGGCTTCTGTAGCTTTTTCCTCAATCTTCTGTCCATGCTCATCTGTACCGGTCTGGAAGAATACCTCATAGCCTTCCTGTCTTTTAAATCTGGCAATACTGTCTGCCAGTACAATCTCATAGCTGTTTCCAATATGTGGTTTGCCCGATGTATAGGCGATTGCCGTTGTAATATAATACTTTGGTTTGCTCATGCTTATCTCTCCTCTTTTTTCAAAAAAAAAATCTTCTCAATGAATACACATTGAGAAGACATTGTTTTATAGCCATATGTTATCTCACATTATATATGATAATTAAGATAACTAAAGATTATCACAGCATACCCCTGTTGTCAATTAATGTTTCTATTCCATCACCGGCCATCTATGCTGTATCACAGAAACTTTATTGCAGAAATGTTTTAATGGATTGATAGATACCTTCGGCATCTAAACCGTATTTTTGAACGAGTGCTGCTGCCGTTCCGGATTCTCCAAAGATATCCTGCATCCCTATTTTACATACTTTGGTTGGATACTTTGTGGATAAGCAATCACAAACCGCACTGCCCAGTCCGCCGATAACAGAATGTTCTTCTACCGTAACTACTTTACCGGTCTGCTTAGCAGCTTCTATGATTAAATCTTCATCTAACGGTTTTATCGTATGGATATTAATAACCTTAGCACTGATGCCATCTCGTTCTAAGCGTTTGGCTGCTTCTAATGCTTCACACACACAGATCCCCGTAGCTACGATGGTTACCTCGGTTCCCTCGCGTAAGATGACTCCTTTTCCTATCTCAAAATGATAGTCCGGTGTGTCATTAATAATCGGTACTGCAGAACGTCCAAAACGAAGGTACATAGGTCCTTCCTGTTCAATGGCCGCTTCTACTGCAGCTCTGGCTTCGATATCATCACTTGGACAGATTACGACCATCCCCGGAATCGTCCTCATCAGAGCCAGGTCTTCATTGCATTGGTGAGATGCTCCATCTTCTCCAACGGTAATCCCTGCATGGGTTGCCCCTATTTTTACGTTCAAATGCGGGTATCCCACTGAGTTGCGTACTTGTTCAAAAGCTCGTCCTGCCGCAAACATAGCAAAAGAACTAACAAACGGTATCTTCCCTGTTGTAGCAAGTCCTGCTGCAATACCTACCATATTACATTCGGCGATTCCACAATCAATATGTCTGTCCGGATATGCCTTTTTAAAGATATCTGTCTTGGTAGCCGCCGCAAGATCCGCATCTAATACTACTAGGTTTGGATATTTTGCACCCATCTCTACCAGTGCATTACCGTAGCTCTCTCTGGTTGCTATTTTTTTGATCGGTTGTTTCTCTACTGTTGACATAGTGCTGCACCTACTTTCTCTAAGTCTTCCATCGCCACCGCATATTGTTCATCATTAGGTGCGGTGCCATGCCATGCTGCCTGATTCTCCATAAAAGAAACACCTTTTCCCTTGGTACTGCGTGCTATAATAGCCGTTGGCATCCCTTTTATAGTTCTGGCTTCTGCAAAAGCTGCACGTATCTCATCAAAATTATGTGCATCTATCGTAATCACATGAAAATTAAATGCGGCAAATTTCTCATCAATTGGATAAGGAGAACATACATCATCAATCCTACCATCAATCTGCAAACCATTGTTATCTACAATCACAACCAGATTATCGAGTTTCCGATGTCCTGCAAACATGGCAGCTTCCCAAATCTGTCCTTCCTGAATCTCGCCATCCCCACATACTACATAGGTGCGGTAATCTGCTTTGTCCATCTTGGCAGCCAATGCCATACCCACTCCTGCTGAAAATCCCTGACCCAAAGAGCCACTTGACATATCTACCCCGGGAATATGCTTCATATCGGGATGTCCTTGTAAATAAGAGCCCAAATGGCGAAGGGTCTTTAAATCTTCTATCGGTAAATAACCTCTTTGTGCCAATGTAGCGTATAGTCCCGGTGCTACATGTCCTTTGGAAAGCACAAATCTGTCCCTATCTGCTTTTTTAGGATCTTTAGGATCAATATTCATTTCTTCAAAATATAGAAAAGTAAAAATATCAGCTGCTGATAACGAGCCACCCGGATGTCCTGCTTTTGCACTGTGTACAGCAGTCACAATACCCTTACGTACCTCATTTGCTGTCTTAGCAAGTTCTAAATTATTCATCTTAATAACCTTGTCCTTTCTTACTGACCTCATTATAGATAAGAATACTATATCTTTTCATAAGATACAAGAGTTCGGGATACCTATTTGTTGTGTTTATAATAGCATTTTTTTATCTATTTGGTATTGGTCTGGCCATAATAAGCATGTTCTCCATGTTTACGATAGTAATGCTTATCCTGTAATTCCTGTGGTGCCGGCTGTATATTTGGATTCAGCATCTCACTATGAGCTGCCATTTTAGCAATCTCTTCTAATATTACTGCATGATGTACCGCCTCTTTCGCATCTTTTCCCCAGATAAACGGACCATGATTCTTACACAAAACTGCCGGAGCCGATACATAGTCCAAATTATGCTTCTGATAATAATCTGCAATCAGTAGTCCTGTATTACGTTCATAGTCATTCTCAACCTCTTCCTTGGTCAGATTGCGAACACATGGTACTTCTCCATAGAAATAGTCTGCATGAGTGGTCCCATAACAAGGTATATTTCTGCCTGCCTGTGCCCAGCTTGTTGCCCATTCTGAATGTGTATGCACGATACCCCCTATCAAAGGAGTGCTCTTATATAGTTCCAGGTGCGTTGGTGTATCAGAAGAAGGAGCATATTTTCCTTCTACTTTATCTCCTTCAAGCGTTACGACCACCATATCCTCGATGGTTAATTGTTCATACGCTATCCCACTTGGTTTAATCACAACCAGCCCTTGGTCTCTGGCAATACCGCTTACATTCCCCCAGGTAAAAGTGACCAGTCCATAGTTAGGCAATTGCATATTGGCTTCATATACTTCTTGTTTTAATTGTTCCAGCATCTATTTGCACACCTCCGCCTTTATCTGTTTCAGTCTCTTCATTACATCATTCCAGATACTAATCAATATACCCTTCCGCTTTCTTACTTGTCAAGAGCTATCAAAAACTCAGCCACCCGGTTGCTTTTCGTGCAGGGATATTCTGCAAGCAAAGACTAAGTGGCTGAGATTATGTATTATGATTAATGACTAACTTTTCTTATGACATCTTCGATGTCATCTGCTTCAAATGGCTTGGATACAAATTCCGCAGCTCCATATTTCAGAGCTTCCAGTACTTTTTTCTGCTGTCCGGCTGCCGTTACCATAATAACCACTGCCGATGGATCTTGTGATCGTATCTCCTGTAATGCTTCAAGCCCATCCATTAAAGGCATCGTAATGTCCATCGTTGTGATATCCGGACGCAATGCACGGTATTGACTGACACCTGCCTGCCCCGTCTGCGCTTCTCCTACTATAGTATGTCCTGCTGCTTCTAAGATATTTCGAAGCATCTTCCTTGATGTTTTCGAATCATCTACAATTAATATTCTTGACATGAATATCTCCTTCTCTTAATCTATCGATATGGTGTGATCGATTGATATTAACAGATCTATCTTCTCACCACATACAATCAATGGAAGCACATACAGGTCTTTTCCCTTTACTTCTTTAGGAAACGCACTGTATACAGGTGGTTCCATATCTACTTCAATACGCTCCTGGCTAAGCTTTGTCGCAAAGATACCATTTGTGCAATTAATTAATTCGCAGATAGCATCCAATGCATCTTCGCTATTCTCAACAAATGTTTCTTTGGTATATGCCAGAGCCATCTTGATAATAGGATCTATATTACCGGATATACCCATAAATCCCTCATGTGACCCGATTAATTTCTGATAACCAAGCGTGTCCACATGTATACACGCAGTCTTATAAGACTCACTAATGGCTACATGGCTATCTACCAAACGATAAATTGTCTTAACTGCATATACAAACAGTTGCCTGCATAATGGATTTTCCATCGTTAGGAACATAGGGACTATCTTATCAATATCCCCGCTCTTCAATGTGTTCATCTCTGACTCCATGAACCCATGAACTTTGCGATAATCTTCCAATGCAACATCCAGCGTTTCCATTGTAATAAAATGTTTATCCAGTAAGGTTTGAATAAAAATAAGATATTCATTCCCCTGTAAACCAAGCAGTTTCTTAACCTGTTCTTCTGTTAAGTATTCTTTCTCTATGGCTAAATCTCCGAATCGCTTATCTTTCTTAGCTTGTAATGCATTAATCTCTTCTGTCTGTTCAATCGTCATCAACTTCTCTGATATCGCTATCACACCCAATTTCACACGAATAGAATCCTGTGTATCAATAGCCTCTTGTAATTGTTCTTCTGTGATTCGCTGCGCATCCACTAAAAATCTTCCAAGAATCCTGTCGTACATAAATTACTCCTTCCATGCTTACTTTCTTATTTACGTCAATGTATTATCTGAATGTTTCTATTATATCGCATTGTTTCATAAAAAACCATCCTTTATTCATTGACCCTTTATTCATTGACATGTTCTTCATATTTCTCTGCAATCTCCCGAATCGCAGTTTTACTCATACGGAAGCATTCTATAATCTTAGGAGAAAAAATACCGCAATCCCCTTCCTCTATCATACGCATTGCCTCTTTCAACGAAAAATTCTTGCGATATACCGTATTGCTGATTAACGCATCAAACGCTTCGGCTACGGAAACAATCTGTGCTGAAATAGGGATTTCATCTCGTTTCAATCCTTCCGGATATCCTTTCCCATCATAGCGTTCGTGATGATATCGGCATATTTCATAGCTCAGTGTATAATATGCCTTTTCCTGATATTGCGAAACTGCATCAATGATCTCGCATCCTTTTGTCGTATGTGATTTCATAACTTCAAGTTCTTCTACAGTTAAGTGTCCCGGCTTTAATAAGATACTATCAGGGATAACGGTCTTTCCTATATCATGCATGCATGAAGCCGCTGCAATCAGTTCAATATCTCTTTTATCCAGTTCGTATTCCGGATAATATTCCGTTACACAGGTGGCCAGTAATCGTGTAAATTCTTTAATTCTTCTAATATGATAATTGCCTTCAATCCCTCTGAATTCTATGATAGTTCCGAGCATATCCAATATATTACTGTTAAGTTTTTCCAGTCGGTCCGCCTGCTCCTTTAATCTTTTATTCTGCTCCACTGTGATCAGTTCCAGGCTACGTTTCTCCTGGAAAGATAGGATGACATTGTGGACAATATCAATTACGATCTGTATATTAAAGGGCTTTGTAATATAAGCCGCAATACCATAGCTATATCCTATTTCCTGAGATTGCGTAGTAGTATCTGCTGTAATCATAAGAACCGGAATATATTTGGCCCGCTTCTTTTTAGACAGTTCTTCTAAAAACTGAAACCCATCCATAACCGGCATCTTAATGTCCAAAATAATGAGTGAAAGCTCATTCATTCTGCTTTCTATGATCTGGAGGCCTTCTTCCCCATCACTAGCCTCTACTATATCATAAGTATCTTTTAACGCTGATTTTAAAATCTCTCGGTTGATTTCTCCATCGTCTATAATCAGAATAGTATCTTCCTTCATGACTTGCCCCCCTGTTTACCGAATCCGCATACTTTTCCATCTTCTTTGCGAAAGACAACCTGCATCGCCTCTTGTGTTACTGACATCCTCACGGTATCTATTTTGATATGGCACCTTGGGTATGCACTTCTCATAACCCGTACTTGTGCCATAGCAGCATTTTTTCGATAGTGCTGCACCATATTAGCCTGGTCTTCTTTTAGTTTATCTAATTCCTTACGCTTCTCTACCAGTGCCTGCCATATCTTATCATACAGCGGATTCTGGATCACATCTGCCGATTTGCGATAATGCTTTTCCATCTTATGCATGCCATCTTGAAATGCCTCGATTTCTTCCACAACTTTCTTAATCTGACTGTCCAATCCCAACAGTCGCTCTGCAAATAGTGAGTTCATACCCACCTCCAGTGTAGTCTCTATTTCTGCACTATTGCCAATATTATAAGCGGAGATTCCATAGACAGCTTGTACTATTCCACCAACAATCGCCCCTTTTTTACCTGATACCGCTATCTTTCCCATCGTTTTTGCATTGCAATTCAGCATATAATTAGTCTTAATCTCTTTCTCTGCAATCAACGTAACGGTCTCAAAAAATTTACCGGTGATACTTTCTCCCGCTATAATAGTTCCTCGATTAGCAGCACAGACACCTCCCTGTATCATGACATTCCTACCTGCTTTGATAATCGCAGATTCTACATGCCCCTCAATCACTACGTCTCCCGTTGCCTCCACTGTAACACCACTGCCAACGGAGCCTTGAATCAAGATATCTCCACGGAAAAACAGATTACCAACCGAACCGGTGACATCTCCTGTATAAGTGTATACAGAGGTAATCATCAATTGATTCTCACTCAGATCGATTCTACCATCCATATTTGAGAGATAGCTATGTGTCTCTTCATCAATACGGAATCCTGTTCCGTGTAATTTAGGAAGTTCAGTTCCCCTAATCGGGGGTAAAATATCACCTACCACACGATATCCGTAGATCCCCGACGTAGCCGGTGTATAAACAGCAACCACCTGGTCTTTCGTTACATTCTCAAAAAAATCTATATTTTTATAATCAACCGAACCGTCCGATAACAGCTTAGGTGCCTTATCTACCTGTTGTCGAAAAAAATATTGATACTGTCCCGCATCTCCACGTTGACTCTGTTTTCCCGTCGCTACTTCTATTGGTTGGTTATATAAACCTTCTTGTAATATTCTGCCGATAGCGTCCGTTTGAATCCCTAATTTAACTCCTTTGCTCTTAAGATAAGTAACGATATCTTCCACACTATATGTTTTAGCACCTTCCGGATAAGGGATTGCAATACTTGCATGCATCTCATCTTCTGTAATACTTAAGTTCAGCTCGTTAAGGGCTTCATACTCCGTGATAGGTTCTCCCGTATCGCTGAGATAATGCTCATCCCCGTTCTGTATGATCCATTCACGTCTTGTACGCATATCTGTTGCGCTATAAAGAAATTTGGCATAGCTGACAACACGAATCCCTGCCTCAAGGCCCAGTCGTATCTCTCTCATCTGCTGACTGGTATAATAGTGATTGGCATACCAGGTAATATCGATGTGGTGTTCTAATCCTAATCTGATTTGCTTCATCTGGATCCATTGATATGTTTTATCAGAATAACAGCTTACATCGATCCCATGTTCTAAACCCAGACGAATCTCTTCCATCTGGCTCCCGGAGGTATCAAGCGTAACATAAGGGATAATATCTATGCCATTCTTATGTGCCGCACGCATCTGTGCCAACTGCGTTGCTTCATACCCCTGAATCACATACGAAATAAGATCGACATTGTCTCTCTTCGCTTTTCTGACTTCTCTAAGAACTGAAGTGGAAAATCCGCTCTCGTAATAGGGAAGAAGATTGATTCCCTCTACGAGCCCTTTTCTCATCTGTCTCATCAATAAATAGTCAAAATCAAGCCTTGCATAAAGAGAAACATCAATTTTCGCTTCCAGACCCAGTCGGATTTCTTCCATCTGAAACCAATCAAAAGCCGGATTGTCATATTGTGACACATCCAACCCCTGCTCTAATCCCAGCTTTATTTTTTCCAATTGTGGTTTAATATATCTGTATTCCGAATATCCTGTCTCCACGAATTTATCCTCTACTATCTAAGCATTTACACCGTATCTTTTTGCATCTTTAAAGTTACCACATTATATCATTTTCTATCAAATATTGCTATGTATGTTTGTTTACTTTTTGCATAGACTGTATCAAAGCAAGCAAATGGATCCTCTCATGAATAAAAAAACTTCTCTCCGTCTTTCTGTTTTTACATTTATATTAATCATTGCAGTATTGATAGTCAGCCTGTTTTATCACCAACATAAAGATTCCATTCTTTTTCGTCATTTTACGGATGCTCTGTTTGTGACACAACTGTCACACGATACCTTGAGTATGCACTATTCTGTTGCACACCCGGAGCAATATGGTATAACATCCTATACAGTACAATTACCTTCTTTTCAGGAAGAAGAATATCACACCCACAAAATGATGGCAGAAAACTATCAAAGTACTTTACAGCATATTCATCCGGGCAGCCTGTCAAAGCAAGAAAAACTGGTGCTTGCTATGCTTTTGGAAGCTTGCGAACAAGATCTCGTGATGAGCCGGTTTGATTATTATGATGAACCTCTATCCCCCGGTTCCGGTATGCAATCGCAGCTCCCCATCCTATTAGCCGAATATGCCTTTACCTCAAAAAAAGATATTGAAGATTATCTTACTCTTTTGGCATGTATCCCACAATATCTGAACAGTTTGGCTGAATATGAAGGGAAAAAAGCTGAAAAAGGTCTGTTTATGGCCGATTGCAGTGCTGATAAAGTAATCGAACAATGTGATGTGATTATGGATCGCTCGCTCCTAGACAACAAAAAACATTTTCTCATCTCTACCTTTGATGCACGTATCAAACAAGCTGTTACCGAAAATCTGATCCCCAAGGAAATGGCTGCTTCCTATCAGGCTGAAAATCTTCGTCTTCTCAAAACAGTCGTAGCTCCTGCCTATCAAGCACTGGCAGATGCGATTCTATTACTGAAAGGTGATCATCCACAAGCTGTTGGTTTATCAGCATATCCTGATGGTTCTGCCTACTACACAGCTCTTGTTCATCAGACTACCGGTTCCGACAAGAGTATTCCTGCCATTAAAACACTATTATATAAGAAGCTGCAGTCCGACTGTCTTACCTTAATGCAGCTTACCAATGAGTATAAAGAATCTTCTTCTCAGATGTCCGCAGTTCCTTTCCCACTTTTAACACCCGAAACTATCTTAACCGATTTACAGAAAAGGATGGAAACCGACTATCCGCCTTATCCCAATCATGCCAGTCCACATTATATCGTAAAATATGTAGACAAGAGTCTGGCTGATTTTGTCAGCCCTGCTTTTTATCTGACACCACCTTTCGATGATTTGTCAGAAAATACTATCTATCTCAATGAGCAGAGTATCCCTAATGCACTGGAGCTTTACACAACACTCGCGCATGAGGGATATCCCGGGCATCTCTATCAGTCCGTATACTCTCTTCTCTATCAAAATCATGCAAAAGATCTGCCTATACGCAGCCTCTTACATTATGGTGGCTACAGTGAGGGATGGGCACTTTATGTAGAAAATGAATCTTTTACTTTTGCAAAATCTCTTATTTGCGAACAAATCAAAGAGGAATCCGCTCAACGCTTCTTATGTTCTTATGCGGATAGGTATCGTGCCGATCGCGATTTGAAATTATGTTTGTTCTCACTTTTAGATATTTGGATTCATTATGATGGGATGGATTATGAAGAGATTACTTCATTGCTAACACAAATGGGATTCAAAGAAGGTAGCATTTCGCCAGCTCTCTTTGAATATATCGTCGAAGAACCTGCCAATTATCTAAAATATTATTTAGGGTACCAAGAATTCTTAGCATGCAAATCTTTGGCTAAGGAAGTATGGAAAACAAATTATAGGGAAGAATTATTTCATCGTTTTCTCTTAGAATCAGGTCCTATGAGCTTTCCAATGCTGCGCAAATATCTCATAAACAGCGTATCTGATCAGAATTATATCTCTTTAAAAAATTGATTGAGATTGCGAACCGCTTTCTCCAACACTGCAGTCTCCTCTTCCGATAAGCCTTTTACAATTTGTGCAATCATGTGATTATGAAACTGTTTATGGTGTTCATGTGCTTTGATACCGCTTTCCGTTAGAGAAACCAGCACCACTCTGCGATCCTCTTCACTCCTGACACGCTGAACCATGCCCTTTTTAACCAGACTGTTCACTGCAATCGTAAGTGTGCCCATCGTCACAGACAAAGTCTTAGCTACAGAAGACATGTTTTTCTGGGTATCCACTCCGATTGCTTCAATGACATGCATGTCATTAGTGGTAATACCCTGATAGTCTTCTGTTCTAAGTGCACGTTCTTCTATTTGATTGATATCTTTGAATAGCTTAACCAATAGCTCATTCAATGCCAAGTTTAGTTCCACCGGTATCCTTCTTTCGTTTCTTCTATCATACGGTCGATATATCCTCTATCCCAGAGCAGTATCTTTAATTTTTTGGAGGCCTCTACCGCAGGTGTTGTAAAATATTGGTTGGTCATCACTGCTCCTACCATTTTATCATAATATTCTTTTCCTGCAAAGGCTTCTTGGATCGCTTTTACCCCAACCGGATCCTGATAACGTTTGCATTGTATCCCATAAGTGACTCCGTCTTTTTCCGCTAAGATATCGATGCCATAATCTCCACTGCCTTTCGTTACCTCGACTTCCTGAAATCCTCTGTGACGCAGCAAATCTGCACAAAAATATTCAAAGTCATGCCCTTCCATGCCATCTAATTCAGTATGGTGTACATGATGTACAAATCTGCCTGATATCAAGCCAATCGATAATAGCAGAATCAAAATTAACGCAATCACAGCCACTAGGACAAGTATTTGCAGATTCATGTTTCGTTCTCCTTTTATCGTTGTATGCGTGTCAGAATACGGTCACTGACCCACTTAGTCGGTATCGCAATCAAAATTGATACAAGGAGTACGCAAGCCGCCTGCAGACCCGGAGCTATCGGTAGCCATGCAGATACCAACAGAATCACAAAAAATTCATTCAAATACATCGGATAAGCCAACTCCCCCAGCCACGACAATAATTTTGAATGTAATCTATAGTGTTTTAAAATCCCAAATACTGCTACAAAGAAAATAACATAGCATAGATTATTGAGATAATATTTAGCATACCCATCAATACCGGGGAAAGCAACAAATTGAAATATAATAAAAGAAACCACCGAAACCACCGTCAGTGTCCTAACTGACAGCTTCCGGTATTGATTCAGCCAAAGATAACACAAAGCACCCAACGGAAAACTTAAGTGATGCGAATAGCTCTCTACAAGCGGATGCTGAATCATCTGCTCACTATAATATAAATAACCATTGCCTATTGCAAGAGCGGCTCCGATTATGCAAAGAATCACAACCTTAGATCTGACAGTCAGTTTAGGTATCTTAAATACAATAAAAAAGACCAGATAACACAGCAGAATGTATTGAATATACCACATCGTCGTATCGCCTTCTACATTCAGCGCTGTAAAGTTCAGTGCAATCAAGCTGATAGGCATCTTCATCCACAGGTACATAAGCGGTGCTTTTAGACAGGTAACCAATATAAATGGTACCATAATGACTGCCAATCTCCTGCTTATAAAACCCTGCAGCCCTTTATGACTATAAGAATACATCAGGCCAAAGGATGACAGAAACAAGAAGATATCAACTGCCGGTGCTCCAAGTGCAGGGGTAACAGGCATCGTAATAAATCCCTTCATATAGGTCATATGTCCAAGCAGTACCATCAGAATCGCGATGCCTTTTAACTCTGTCGTTGCTTCTCTCGATAACCCATCTGTTTCTCCATCTCTGACTCGACAAAAGGATAGGATCAACAGTAAAAAAACACCATAGAATAAACCATACATGAATATTTTTCCTATCATTTTTCACCGTTCCCCTCTCTAAGTAAAATAACCTCAGCAGAATACTCTGGTAAGGTTATTAAATGATTAATCCTATAATAAGGCAACACCATGTTCATTGGCAGTTTGCCAAATATCTTCCGGCCATACAGAAGCCTGTACCTCGCCTATATGTGCTTTTCTTAGGAAAAACATGCAGATACGGGATTGACCTATACCTCCACCTATCGTATAAGGAAGTTCATGATTCAGCAGTGCTTTTTGAAAAGTAAGCTCTGCTCTGTCTTCACAGCCTGCCAACGCCAATTGTTTTCTTAAGCTGTCTTCATCCACACGAATTCCCATAGAGGATAACTCCAATGAAATATCAAGAACAGGATAATACACAATAATATCACCATTTAACTCCCAGTCGTCATAATCGGGAGCTCTTCCATCATGCTTCTCTCCTGATGCCAGCACTCCGCCTATCTGCATGATAAATACCGCACCCTTTTCTCTTGCTATGGCATTCTCTCTCTCTTTAGGCGTCAGTGTCGGATATCTGTCTTCTAACTCCTGTGCTGTGATAATCGTAATCTCTTCCGGTAAAAAACATTCTACATAGCGATACCGATTGGCGATGTATTTCTCTGTAACGCGAAGTGCTTCATAGACAGATTTAACGGTATCAATCAGCATCTCTTCTGTTCTGTCAGCTCTCTCAATGACTTTTTC
The DNA here is from genome assembly GCA_036652815.1 of Lachnospiraceae bacterium. Lineage (GTDB taxonomy): Bacteria > Bacillota > Clostridia > Lachnospirales > Lachnospiraceae > SZUA-378. The sequence continues at coordinate 12,538 of JAVVVE010000022.1, read as the reverse complement.
CCAATCCCACTGATCCACAAAAATAGAATGAATATTGTCGGTATCTTCATCTCGTCTAATCGCATTCATATCGGTATATAAGCCTTCTCCTGTTTGAAAGCCATATCTTTTCAGTGCCAATCTTTTCCATTTTGCCAAAGAATGCACAATCTCAACTTCTTTATCTTCTAATTCTTTAATCCCAAACTTTACAGGACGCTCTACACCGTTTAGGTTATCATTTAAACCGGATTCCGGAAACACAAATAGAGGTGCCGATACTCTTTTTACATTTAGTTGTGTTGCCAATTCTCGCTCAAAAAAATCTTTCACTCTCTTAATGGCTTTTTCGGTATCCCGTACATTCAAGCTCGCTACATACCCTTTTGGTATTACTATACTGCTCATCTTTATAATCTTACTCCTTCATTTGTTCTATAAATCACAGTTATTGACGGTTCTTGGGAATGGAATCACATCTCTGATATTTCCCATGCCTGTTAAATACATGACACACCGTTCAAAACCAAGGCCAAAGCCTGCATGTCTCGTTGTTCCATATCGTCTAAGATCAAGATAGAATCCATACTCTTCCGGGTTTAAGTCAAGCTCTTTCATGCGGGTAACCAGTTTATCATAATCATCTTCTCTTTGACTGCCACCAATAATCTCACCGATGCCCGGCACCAGACAATCCATCGCCGCAACGGTCTTATTGTCTTCATTCATCTTCATATAAAATGCTTTAATCTCTTTTGGATAATCGGTTACAAAAACAGGTCTGCCAAATTCTTTTTCTGTAAGATAGCGTTCATGTTCCGTCTGTAAATCGCATCCCCATGTAACCTGATAATCAAATTCACTATTATGCTGCTCCAATATAGCAATCGCTTCTGTATAAGTCACATGTGCAAAATCAGAATTGACTACACCCTGCAGTCTCTCTAACAATCCTTTATCGACAAATTCATTAAAGAATGCCATCTCTTCCGGTGCCTGAGACAGAACATAACGAATAATATATTTAATCATGCTCTCTGCCAATATCATATCATCTGTTAAATCCGCAAATGCAATCTCCGGTTCTATCATCCAAAACTCTGCCGCATGTCTGGTAGTATTGGAATTTTCTGCACGGAAAGTCGGTCCAAAGGTATAGATATTCTTAAATGCCTGTGCAAAAGTCTCTCCATTCAATTGTCCACTTACTGTTAAATTGGTGGGTTTGTTGAAGAAATCTTTGGTATAATCTATCGTTCCATCTTCTTTCATCGGAATATGGTGAAGATCCATCGTTGTTACCTGGAACATCTCGCCTGCGCCTTCGCAGTCACTGCCCGTAATCAATGGCGTATGGACATAAACAAAATCTCTCTCCTGAAAGAACTTATGAATCGCATATGCAATCAACGAACGAACTCTAAAAACGGCTTGAAAAGTATTTGTTCTCGGTCTTAAATGAGAAATTGTCCTCAGGTATTCAAAGGAATGCCTCTTTTTCTGTAATGGATAATCCGGAGAAGAAGCCCCTTCAATCTCTATCCTGGATGCCTGGATCTCGAAATCCTGTTTGGCATCCGGTGTAGCCGTCACAACACCCGTAATGATAAGTGCTGCTCCTACATTCATCTTTGATACTTCCTCATAATTATCGAGTTCTTCTTTATAGACTACCTGCAAGGGCTCAAAAAAAGTACCATCATTTATAATTAAGAATCCAAATGCCTTAGAATCTCTCTTATTGCGTAACCAACCACCGATGATAACTTCTTTGCCCATATAAGCTGCTGTTTCCCTATATAATGTTCTAATACTAACCAATTCCATGTCCGACTCCTTTACCTGTATAATCATATCTTTCCTAGTAAGAACTTCACTACTACTATTGTTCTTACTACTATATACTATACAAAATATAAATTCAAGTTGGAATATAGAATCTTTGTATAGAGTCATGGAATCTTAATATACTCTCTTAATATACTATCTTATCTCTGCCACTTTCTTTTCCTCTGTACAGTTTCTCATCCGCTTCTTTAATAATCTCGTTGATATCCTGAGAGCTACTGAATTCTGTCAGTCCAAAAGTCATAGTAACTGCTAATTCTTCGCCTGCATATGGAATCCGTAAATTTCGAATCTGCTTCAAAAGTCCAAAGAGCATCTCATTGGCCAGATCTCCGTTAGCCGCTTCAAATACCAGAAGAAATTCTTCTCCACCCCATCTGGCTATATCGCCCTTTCCAACCATATATTGCTTCATCAGTGCAGATAATTGTCGTAATACTACATCTCCACCTTCATGCCCATAATTATCGTTGACTTTCTTAAAGAAATCAATATCACCTATTGCTACAGAGCAGCTTTTTGCATTTCTCTGTTTAGAACGGTTCTCAAGGTAGTTCGTCATGGTTCTTCGATTATATAAACCTGTTAATTCATCCGTCGATGCCAATTGTTGCAAATTCTTATTATATTCTACTAATTTCTGTTCCATCTCCTGCGAATCCATGCTAAAAACCAGAGAAATAACTGTGATATTGGCAAACATGGCGATCGTATTCAAAATCTGAAACGCTATGATGGTTAATTCCGTCAGTGGAAGAACCGGTGCATGCATCCTGCAATAAAAGTACAGAACCAATCTGATCGTACATAAAAATGTCGCAAAGAATATTTTCTTTTTCCTGCTGCCCTGTCCGGTTAAACAATAAAATACAATAGCTACAAACAGAAAATGCTGTACTCCGGTATCCCATCCCTGAATAGCCACCATGCATATAATCCATAAAAGCATACCGCTCTGTAAAAACAGCATCGCCCATTTTGTTGCATCACAATAAGTGAGGTAAATCACTCCTGCCATCGCCACAAGAGAGAGAATCATCCCCACTGTAATCAAGCTATCCCCAAGGATAGCAAACATGACCGCTAACATCAAAAAATAAGTGCACATTACTAAGCCAAGGATTCGTAATACAATGGCAGTTTTCTTCGATTCATTTTCATTCTTGACATCTGCAGTAATCCATGCTGTTAAACGCTTTATTGCAATCATGGTACTCCTTAATCTTCCTCTATGCCAAACAAAGCAAATCACTCGCAGGCTGACTCAAAAGCTGTAGAATCGCCTGTACTACTTGATTGCAAATACGGACAATATAGATGCAATCATCCTCCACATCTCTTTGCCGGCTTAGGTATTCTTCATGTGTTCTGCGAATGTATAAAAAGAGATCTTCCGCAGATGCAAAAGCTGTGATTTCCTGCTTATCTTCTTCTGCCTGTCCACTCTTAATATAACGACGCAGTCCAAATTTAAGTTCTTTCTCATAGTAACAATGATCTTTGAGATTACCCTCATAAGTATCATTATGCGGAAATGTAAAATAGTCTGCTATATAATGTACGACTTCACCCAAATGCCTCATATACGCTCTTTCATTGTGAGTAAGTCTATCTTCACTGTCTGTTAATGTTCGAATCTTTCCTTGCAACATATCAAAAGTGCCGTCAAATTCATGCTTTGTTGTTAAAAAAGATGGCTTACAATCGGGAAGAATATTACCAAGGCAAAAAGCTTTTTTATGTCTTTGTAATTCCCACGTTAAGCTATCCTGTACCAGGTAACAAGCCAGCGAAATATGCGACTTCTTTCTCATCGTATCTTCTCCTCCATAGTTGGTGAATATAGTGAATGATATATGCTACGAGCCTTACTATAGGATATCCTTAGTGCTTGCTTTTGTCAAGTACTTTGGTACTAAAATTTTTTCTCTGCTATATCCATTATATTCTATTTGAAATAAAGTGCAAGTCCTTGTTACATAGCCAGCACAGCACTGGCAACAACACCGGCAAAAGTCGCTGTCAATGCACCTGCCAGAGTATAACGCGTCTTGGTTACTTTAGCTGTCAAAAAGTATACACTCATGGTATAAAAAATAGTTTCGGTACAACTCATCAAAATAGAAGTAAATGTTCCAAGATAAGAATCTGTTCCATATTGTTTGAAAATATCCAAGACCATCCCTGTTGCAGCAGAGGAGGAAAACATGCGAACCACCACCAACGGTACCAATTCGGATGGAAAATGTAATGGTTTTGTTAGGATTGCCAAAAAACGTGATAAATAATCCAAAAATCCTGATGCCCTCAAAATACCAACTGCCACCATCAGACCGACCAAGGTTGGCATAATCTGGAGCACCGTTTTAAAACCGTTTGCTGCTCCCTTAATAAAGTCTTCATAAATATTTTTTTTCATACAAATGCCGGTCGCTACAATGTAGAATATGAAAAGCGGAATTAAAATATTGGATAAATTGAGAAGTGCATTCATAAAGGCTACCTTACTCTTACGATCTTATTACTATCTTATGAAGTAAGTCTGTATAATATACAGTTTAGATATACGCACAACAAAAACAGCCCCTAACAAAATCATGCGATTGCTGTTAGGGGCTGTTCCTTTTTTTAAATAGTGCTTATCATTTACGCAAATTAAAATGTGATACTGACTGCAGCAGATTCGCTGCTTCTGCTGATAATTCTTCACTGGTAGCAGAACTCTCTTCAGCAGTAGCTGAATTTGCCTGTACCACCTCTGATATCTGTTCGATGCCCTGATTAATCTGCTTCATAGCTTCTGCCTGTCCGGTCGCAGAGACGGCTACCGCTTCTATGGAACCAACGATCCCTGCAATGCCTGCAATGACTTCCTGTAATGTCGTTGAGGTCTGTTCCACAATACCATTGCCTGTTTCTACCTCATGTAATGCTGTCTCAATTAATTTCCTCGTTTCATTGGCAGCCTCAGCACTTTGATTTGCCAATTGTCTAATCTCATCTGCTACTACTGCAAATCCTTTCCCTGCTTCTCCTGCTCTGGCTGCTTCGATCGCTGCATTCAGAGATAAAAGATTGGTTTGTGATGCAATTGCCTCAATCGACTTAATAATGTTGGCAATCTGCTGAGATGCATCATCGATTCTGGCCATCGCTTGCGTCATCTGTGACATCTGCTCACTGCTTTCCTGTGCGTTTCTTCCTATATCAGTTGCTTCCTTACTGGTATGAGAAGCACCCAGGGCACTTTCTTGTACCTGTGAAGTCACATCAGATACCGTCGCAAATAATTCTTCTACCGCACCTGCCTGTTCGGTAGCACCCTCTGCCAAACTCTGTGCACTCTCTGCCAATTGATCGGAACCCGCAGATACCTGCTCCGCTCCTCTTGTAATCTTAGTTAAAGTATCACTTAATTCATGGTTAATGTCACGAATAGAATCAAGCATCGTTGCAAAATCACCAACATAACTTGTTTCTGCCTGCGTATGTATGTCAAAGTTACCGATTGACATCTCTTTCAGCAGACCTGACATATCTCCAATCATAAGATTCATGCCATTTACAATATTCTTTGTAGATCTTGCCAAAACTCCGGTCTCGTCATCTGTTTTAATCTCCGGGATCGCTGTCTTTAAATCTCCCTGTGCTAATAGATTTAATCTCTGTGCACATAATTTAATTGGTGTTCCAATACCATCTGCCATCTTCCGAACAATAATCGCTGCTGCCAACAAAAAGACAATCAAGCATACGATCACAACTAAAATACCCTGAATCGTAGAATCCATAAAATCACTTACCGGTGCACTGACGCCTAATGACCAGCCGTTTGTATTGGCTACCGGTGCGTAAGCTAAGAACTTCTTTACACCCTCATATTTATAGGTATCAAATCCACTTTCACCCTCAGTCATCTTCTTTTCTATCTCAGCCAAATCTGTCAAACTCTTATCTGTCTTGGCATCTGCCATTGTATTGCTCATAGAATTAACCAATTCGTCTGATTCATGTGCGATGGTATTGCCTTTGGCATCAATCATATAGGCACGACCACCCTCACTGACGTGAATACCATTCACGATATCTTTTAAGATCGTCTCCTGAGGCACGATAAATACTACACCAACCACTGTCGTATTGGGAATACCGTCCTTCCATATCGGTGCAGATATAATAACGCTCATCTTTCCTGATGACTTAGCTAAAATAGGTTCTGTAATGTAGGATTTCCCGGTCATAGATGCCTTAAAGTAATCTCTGTCACTATAATCCGTCCCGTCCATAGGAGCCGTTCCATCATAGGCAATCATTTTACCGCGAACCAGATTATATGTCTTTACTTTTTGGTCGATAATCGCCTGCTTATCTTCCTTACTGATATCCGGATTTGACAGTCTTGCAACACTGCCCAATTCCGTTGCAATATTGCGGTATGAAATTAATTCCTTTTCAATACGCTCTGCCGCTATTTTGGCAGTCTCTGTCATCGTCTGCGCCATCGTCGCATTGGTACTTCGGTAATTGAGAAAACAAGATAATGTTCCCATGGCAATCAGTGAAATCGCTACCAACAGCATAACCTTAAGAAGGATCTGTCCTTTAATGCTCTTGGTCTGTTCCAGTTCTTCTTTAATATCTGACTTGATATCTGCTCTTAATTCTGCTTTTTTCGTATCAATATCACTTTTGATGACTTTTACCCGTTCGAGTTTCTGTTTTGCTCTCTTCATAGTGTTTTCTCCTTATATGATATTGGTTTTGATACTGGTTTGGATATTTCCTTAACTTTACCATAAGACAGCAAAAAAGCAATACATTTTTATGTCATTTCTCACAAAATATATTGCTTTTATTTTATAGTACCGCTATTTTATAGTACCGCTACTTTAGGACTGCTATTTTACTGCTTTCTCAATCTTGCTGGCTACCAAAGTAGAATCCATATCTGTTAAATTACCGGTATAGGTAATCTGTACTTTATCCCCTACTGCGACTGCTGCATTCTCAATCTCAAATGAATAGGCATTGCCATCTTCGCCTGTTGCGATTACCATAAATGATTTCACTTCCTCAACCGTACCCGTAAAGACCTGACCTTCCGAATTTTCTGTTTCCGATTCGATCGTTGCTTCCGATACAACAGTTTCCTCTTGCACTATGGTAGATGGTGCCTCGCTCATAGGCGTTTCTTCTTTCTTGCCTCCGCATGCGGTAAGTCCCAAGATGGCTGTTACAACTAATAATGTGATGACTGATTTTTTCATAATACTGTTCTCCTTTTATACTTGATTTTCAATTTCTGTTATTTGGATTCAATCATTAGACGAAGAAAAATGTGAAAAAGTTTCAAGTCCAATACATTTTCTACTGCTACCCCGAAAATATTTATATGTTTACCGAATATATATAATGAGATGTAAACTCCGTAAAAATACATATAAGAAAGGTAATCGAGGTGATTTAAAATGAAAACATTTCTCTTGACAAAAACGCAAAAAATAGTATCCATATTCGCAGTCGTAGGCTGTTTCCTGCTGGGTGCTCTGAGCTTTGGTATTTATTCTTATCTGGCACCCGTCTCCTATGTCAGTATGGATGTAAATCCTTCCATCGAATATACACTCAATACCTTTGACCGCGTACTTGCTGTCAGACCTGTCAATGAAGACGCAGTCAAAATATTACAAGCTGAGAATCTAGCGAATCTAAATCATCTAAACATTGATGAAGCGCTAAAGCTGACACTGGATGAGCTCTCTCAAAATGGATATCTGGACGAAGACACCAAAAATGGTGTTGTGATAGCCACTTCCAGTAAAGAGAACGAAACTGCAGAAGCACTGGCTGTGCACTTAGGAGAAGTAGTCACTACCCAATGCACCGAACACAACCAAGCTGTATCCGTAGAAACCCGAACCGTGGAGCAGGCACAGCGAAACGAAGCAAATACACTTGGTGTAACTTCCGGCAAGCTACGCCTGGTACAGGAATTGCAAGAAGAATATCCTAAGGATCTGACTTTTTCGGCTGACGAATGGCTAGCGAAATCTGTAAAGGAAATCCTGGCTGAATTAGAACGTCTGGATGCACTTGAAGATGCTTCTGAGGATGCAACTGAGGATATCGAAGATGATACAGATGACGCAGAGGATGAAACAGAGGAAGATGACACCGATGAAGATGACACCGATGATATAGAAGATGCTTCAGAAGATGCAAAAGAAGCCTTAGAGGATGCCTCGGAAGATGCAAAAGAAGCCTTAGAAGATGCCTCGGAAGATGCAAAAGAAGCTCTGGAGGATGCCTCGGAAGATGCAAAAGAAGCCTTAGAAGATGCTGCTGAACTCGCCAAAGAAGCTGCCGAGAAAGAAAGAGAAGCTGCTGAAAAGCTAAAAGATGAGGCGGATGATGCCGCTGATGAAGCTGCTGATATCGCAGATGCCGCTGATGATCAAGCAGATGATGATGCTGAAAATGAGGCGGATGATGCCGCAGATGCGGAAGATGATTAATATAATTAGCTTTAACAAAACCCACGGAGTACACCGTGGGTTTTGTTGCGTTATTATGACATACTATTTACTGTTTTATATTGATATAACATCTCTGCATGGTTTTGTTCTTCTACCTGAATATCTGCTAATAATTTACGCACATCGGTATCTCCAAATACAAATACGTCCGTATTATATTCTGAAGAAGCTAATTTTTCTGTTGCTATGCAATCCGTTGTCAAATAGCAGTCTGCTGTCTTGTCTTCGCTCTCATCCATTCCTGTATAAGTTGACTTTGGCATATACTGTGCACCACTTCTGTCATTGCAATCGCATCCGGGTACCTCACCCGATAGCACTTGTCCCAGTGAATCATAGTGCTGCTGTTCTTTTTGCTGCAGGTTGGTAAATAAATCTTTTAATACAGTATCTTTTGCCTCTTGACTGTATTTCTGATATTTTTTAATACACATCTCTTCCTGACTTCTTAAATCTTGAATCGCTTCTATTTCCTTTTCTTTTAAAATCATATTTACATTCTCCTTACGTTATTAGCCTATTTGTCATCTTTACTAATATTTGCAATAAAATGGATTTTATACCTATTCTTCTTTTTCTTCAAAAATTTTTATTTTTAATAGGTCGCTTTGTTACAGCAAGTGCAGCTAAGCGGCGATTCGTTGTATTTTGGGGTTCAAAATATGATTCATACTGCTCCAAAGTGCGGTCTACTTAATAGCATAAGTATGCCTTAGAAAAATAAGATTTGAAATTCTGTCCTACCGTTCTATGATAACTTGTGCAATATACTTCTATTGGATTGCATCATAAAACAGCTTCTTGTAGATAGTTTTTTTACTATAAAATGGGCAGAAAAAAACCTTCAAATCATTTTGACTCGGAGGCATTATTTCAATCATTTATTTGCATTTACACATTTTGAAATTATTCAAATAATCTTAGTAGCCTTGCCTTGCTGTCTACCAACATATGAAAGACTCTTAATATGTACACTGTTTCTTTTCGCTCATCAATCAGAAAATAAATCTTATAATTCTTATGATAAATCTTTCTGATTCCATAAGATGCCAGTTCTTCATCTTCATCTAGTACATTGAATATTAAATAACTACTTGTTCTTGGTATAAAGCTCATTGTCCGAAAAAAAGGATTTCGTAAAATTAGGTGTCTAAGACAAGGGTTTTCTAATTCTCAATGTCCAATGAATAGGGTGTTTCAAAAACTCGATGTCTAATCCTTTGGGTACATTATAGTCTGGACAGATGCAATCCTCTTTACTGATTACTAAAAATATTTTCTTTTTCCTTGTAGCTTAGCTTATAACTTGATACAATGCCATGGTTACAATACCACGGAGCCCAGGAGCTAACCCGTCAAAGAAAGATCCTGAGCTCTTCCTTTCTTTATACTAATGACAGTATAAAGGGTAAATCAACGACAATCAACAAAACTTGTCATAAGTCAGGCTGAGAGAGCGGCAACATTAATGGCACTGAAAAAGGCACCCTTTCCAGAGCACCTTGCAAAATATCTTGTGTTTTTACTATTTTAGATTTTACGATATCTCGTTATATATTTCCAATTGCTCGGAAATCCCATTTTATCCAATAGTTCTTCCTCAGAAATACTATCATGCCCTTTCAAATATCTTTGAATTAATGCAACTAATTCCTTTTTAAAGTCACCATACCATTTATTATTTAGCAAATATCTCAGAGTAATAACAACTGCAAACAAATCATTTTTACCATAGATATACTGCTGTCCCTTTTTTGGAAGATTCATTTTCTTATGAATTGGTAAATCCGATATGCTATCTGTTGTCCTATATGTAAAAAGTCGTTCTCCATGAGCGCAGACATTCCGATATTTTACAAGTACTGTCAGTATCTGTACCAATTGTCGTTCATTGATATATGGATAATTTTGGCTCACCTTAATCTGTATATCCTGTGGTAGTAGCATATACATTTTTGATATATTTCCAAAAGTCAGTGCATTGGTAAGTACCCATAGTGGAACATTTTGATATTTTTTCTGTGCATGATTGATGTAATGATAATCTGTGGGTCTCTCTACATAGTTTTTCAAAATTCTTATGAGATAGTCAATATCTCGAATATTCTTTTTCCCAAAGTAATTATAATTGTGAATATCAAGATACTCCTGCTGCCCTTCTTCATACTTCTCTGTAAAATAGTAAGAGACCAGTGATTTTATTTCATTCTCTACTTTAATCAGATACTTTAGAAAAATCTGACGGAGCTGTTCATCAAAATAGTACAACTCTACAATATCCTCAAAGTTTGTTCCATCTTTATATTTTTTTGTTGTGGGATTCTTAAAAATATCCTTATAACCACCAATTAGCGAATAATAGCTTGTCTGTTTCAGAATTTCTTTTGCATATGCTTTATCCCTGATGACAAGGTTCTTTTCCTTCTCCAGCTTTTCTATCTGCTGGTCATAATTCAGAAAAATCTTTTGCATATTCCATCCCCCAGTTCGTAGAATAAAAAAAGAGGAGACCCCTCAGGTTCTCCCCCGGTCGCAGGCCTCACAGGTTTCTGCAACGCGATCACTGTAATAACTTTACTTGACCAATTACTTTCTGTCAAGTAAAATTTACAGTTCTTTTATTATATTCTATTTGCAATAATTTATACCTGGTATGAAAAATAAGATGCAATGGTTTTCGATTTTTCACCACTATAACTATTTTCCAAATCGTCAGCAGCCTGTTGATGATTTAGAATTCATTTATTGAAACTTGGTTAGGGTGTCAAAAGTGAAATAATATAGCACTACACGGGAGTTTAACAGTTAAATAGTAAAAAAATCGTTGCAGTCTGCATAAAGCCTGTATTTTTTTGTCAAATTTATTTTCATATTCTATAGTATTTTATGGCAATGTGCGATATATTACCTGTCTTCGGTATCAGACATTAAAAAATGGTGATAACTTATCTCAAGATAAAAGCTGTTGCAAACTTGTAGCAGCTTTTTGTGATTTAAAAATTGGTTTGGGTGTCAAAATTAGCTGCTCAGACCATCTCGTGAAGTCTCAACCTGATTTTTGAATTTTTATATGCGTTGAGTGTGCGAATACACCTATGTAACAGCGTATTCTTTTGCAGATTTTTATGCTATTTTCAAATTTGAGATATACTTCACCCTTTTGTTATGGTTTATAAGTTTGGCAAAGTTGTAAGTTCCTATTTTTAACCAGAAAAATTGTCGTGAACGTAGATATCCAAATACCGGAATATCATCGATATGATATCTTCTTCGAAGGACTGACATGATTCCTTCCACTGCATTTCGTTTTCGTGCGAGTGCAAGGTATTCTTCGGTGGATAACTTTGCTACATATTCAGCTCTTTTTACCATGTTTGCAGATACGTGAACAGCATAGTTGCTTCGTTGTTGCTTTCCTTTGCATTTATCTTTGTTTGGACAATTGGTACAGCAATCACTTTTGAATAATGTACGGCACATGCCTGTTTTTGGGTAATACGTTGTTTTTTCTGGTGAATGTCCCATTGGACAGGTGATTACTTTCGTCCCATCTTCATTCATTGTGAAACTGGCAAATACTGGATCGGCTGAAAGTTCTGTCACTGACTGGCTGTTCCTCTAAATGAGTACTGTGAAGAGCATACTGATAACGAATATCACAACAGATAGATTCAAAAAGTTCGTCATCGTTGTCGTCACAGAGCTCTTTCAGCATAAGGGCTCCAATGATGAAATTGACTGGCTTATTGGGGCGCGAGAATTTATTACTGCTATACAGAATAGAAAAGCGTTCTTCGTTAATAGCAGGAAAAACAATATCTGCAAAATCCTTGCACCATGAATTCATTGCAATGCGTTGTGTTCGTGGTGACTGGTTGACAAAACTGTCAGTTAACGTAAGTTGTTGGTTTTGATTGGTTTTAAACGACATATTATGCACCTCGCTGATTAGTATGTCTTATTTTACTATATCAGACGAGGACTGTGGTAACTTAGTGTCAAGTTTTGACACCCAAACCAAATTTAAATTATTAATAGGTCGCTTTGTTACAGCAAGTGCAGCTAAGTGGCGATTCGTTGTATTTCGGGGTTCAAAATTTGTTTCATTCTGCTCCAAAGCGCGGTCTACTTAATAGCATAAGTATGCCTTAGAAAAATAAGATTTGAAATTCTGT
>JAVVVE010000021.1:0-40817 GCA_036652815.1 Lachnospiraceae bacterium | reverse complement strand
AATTTTACCACGATAATAAATAATATACTCACCCATCATTGCTCTATATGTTATCTCTTCCAATTCAGATAACTGTTCTAATATAAAGTCTAAATATGCCTTAGTTGATGCCATATGCTGCCTCCGTCAAATTCAAATTATATAGTTACTTTTCTGCTTTTAACAATGAGTACATATTCATGTCAATCACTTTACCGTTCTTCACAGCATTGCTTCTCAATGTACCTTCATATTGAAATCCTGCTTTTTCAAGTACTCTACAAGATGCAGCATTATATACAAATGGCTCTGCATAGATACGAATAATATCACTTTTATCAAAAACATATTCGCAAATTTGTTTAACTGCTTCAGTCATAACTCCTTTTCCCCAATATTCTTCTGCAATGTAATATCCCAATTCAGCGGTCTTTTTATGAATATTGCCTTGGCGAAAAACGCCTATACTTCCAATTACTTTGTCATCTGCTATGATAGCAAAAGCAAATGTTTTATTCTCATCTGCGGAAAGCATAGCAGAAATATAATCGACTCCGTCTTGTTCTGTATAGGGATATGGCAATCCATCCCGAAGATTGTCTTGTACCCTTGTATTAGAAAGAGCAATTGCTATATCTTCTGCATCCAATAATTTCCATTTTTTATTTTTATAATCATTTTCCACCACCTCTATAGTTACAAAGTTATCTTTATATACTTCTTATCTGCAATGATCTTATCAACTCAACCTAATCAAATAGAAAATACTCATTTAAAGTGTATTGATATGTTTCCACAAACACAAAATCACACTTTAGGTTAAATAGGCAGTTTTGTTATCACTTACAATGCCTAGCAAAATCAAGCTTTCTGACGTGACATCAACACCACGCACTCAACACCCCTGGTCCACGGAAACATATCCACTCCCGTTGCACACATCGCCCGGTATCCCCCTTTTACCAGATACTCCATATCTCTTGCCAGTGTTACCGGATTACATGAGATATAGATGATTCGTTTTGGACTCAGGCGAATCGCCGCATCCATAAATTTTTCATCGCTTCCGGCCCTTGGTGGATCCATAAAGAGCACATCCACACTCTCTGATGCATCTGCTGCTACCTGTGTCATAAAGAGACTGGCATCTTTTGTATAAAAATCAATATTGGTAACCTGATTCTGTCTTGCATTAACCACAGCATCCCTGACAGCTTCCGGATTCAATTCAACACTAATCACTTTCTTTGCAAGGGAGGATGCGATGATACCGATTGTGCCGATTCCACAATAAGCATCCAATACTGTCTCTTTACCCGTCAGTTGTGCATATTCTAATGCTTTTCGGTATAATACCTCTGTCTGTACCGGATTGACCTGATAGAATGATTTAGGTGAAATACGGAATATCTTACCGCAAAGAGTATCTTGAATAAATCCCTTTCCATAGATAGCTTTTTCCTTACTTCCTAATACCATGCTTGTCTTACGATAATTTTCATTTACAATAATAGTAGTAATCTCCGGATGAAGTTTACACAATGCTTTTACAAAATTATTTTTAGATGGCATAATGACACTTGATAACACCAGAACCACCATAACTTCACCGCTTTGGAATCCCCTACGTACCAATACATGCCGTAAAAGTCCATGTCCGGTATCCTCATCAAACGTCTTAATTTTAAAGGACTTCAGCATATCGCGAATCGACACAATGATCTCAGAAGATAATTTATCTTCAATCCTGCAATGCTCAATCGGTATGACCTTATGTGTTCTCTCTTCATATACGCCACAGATTGGATTTCCATCTCTGTCATGATCAAAGACCGCATGCACCTTATTTCTATAATGATTGGGATCTTTCATACCAATCATCTCATCCACTTTACAGAACTCTGATATTAATTCATTCAGTTGTGCCTTCTTTCGTTCTAAGGTTACATCGTAAGGCTCTTCCTGTCCCAGGCAACCCCCGCACCGCTCATAAATAGGACATCCAACCGCAACTTTTTTCTTTCTAACTTCACTACTTTTTCTAACTTCACTACTTTTTCTAACTTCGTTACTTTTTCTATTTCCGATTCTATTTTTATCCGGTTCCTTTTTTTTAGCAATTTCTTTTTTTCGATTTTCCTGTGATCTTCTGTCTTTCACTCTATTTACCTGCCGCTTTCTGCCGTTCTGTTTCTAACATCTCATATAATGCATCTTCTCCGATACTGACCCAAGCATCCTCTTCCTCTTCTTTCAGTCCCAGATACTTACCCAGTGTTCCCGCTTCTTCCTTAATGCCCCATTCATAACTATAATCATCAATCGCTTCAAATTCTACATCTCCCGCTAGATACTTCTCTCGAAATGTTTGCTCCATCCTAATCCATACCTGTCCCTTTCAAAATGTCTACCTGCGAATAGCAGATAGACATTTTATTTTCCTACTTCAATCTCTGTTCCAATTCCTCAACGATGATTCTAAGTGCCTTAATTCGTGCATATTTTTTATCTACGGATTCAAGGATATGCCATGGTGCCTCTACTGTACTTGTTTTCTGGATCATCTCGTTCACTGCTTCTTCGTATTGATCCCATTTATCCCGATTACGCCAATCCTCCTCTGTAATCTTCCATTCTTTACCCGGAGTATCCTGACGCTGTGTAAAACGTTCCAATTGTGTTTCCTTGTCTATCTGTACCCAAAACTTAATGACCACCGCTCCCCAGTCAATCAGTTCCCGCTCAAATTCATTGATTTCATTATAAGCTCTTTGCCAGTCATTTTCACTGCAAAAACCCTCTATTCGTTCCACCATAACCCTGCCATACCAGGTACGATCAAAGATGGCGATATGACCATCCTTCGGCAGTCTATTCCAGAATCTCCACAGATAATGACGAGCCTTCTCATGTGGTTCCGGGCTTGCAATCGGATGCACTTCAAATCCTCTTGGATCCAAAGCTTCCGTAATACGTTTTATATTACCACCTTTTCCTGCCGCATCCCAACCTTCATAGGCTATGATTACAGGAACCCTTTTTCGATACAGTCGATTATGCAATTCACTCAGTCTTTCCTGTAATCTGTTCAGTTCTTTGTCGTATTCCTTGCTCTCTATTTTCTTATTCAGATTGACTTCTGCCAGCTTTGGCATCTTGCGTAACGGAAATACATTCTGTAAGAGCGGTACTGCTGCGTTCTTATTTGAAAGAGCAATATCGATGCCCTGACACAGTTGTTCCAACACTTGCAGTTGTGCCCATTGTCTTGCTTTTGCATCTACGATAACCCAGGGAGCGGTAGACACATTGGTGTCAGTCAGATAACGGTCAAATACCTTCTCTGTTTTCCCATAATGTTTATTCTGCCATTCATCGTGTGCACTGACTCTCCAATGGGTATCCTTATCTGCATGTAATGTCTGCAATCTTTTATGCTGCTCCTTCTCACTGATATGGAAGAAAAATTTCATGAGCAGGTATCCATTGTCGATAAGCTGTCTTTCAAATCTTTTGACACTCTGAACTCTCGCATCATATCCCTCTTTATCTAAAGTACCATCGAGACATTCTCTGGTAATCTCATCCATCCAGCCTGAATCCAAAAAGGTAAACTTCCCATTCTCTGGTATCTGTATGAAATGTCGATAGCAAAATGGTTTACGCAATTCTTCCTGCGTCGGTGCCGCCATCGTTGCTACTTTAAAAAAGCGTGGATCTATATTAGCGATAACCTTACCGATTGTACTGCCTTTACCTGCTGCACCCCAGCCTTCAAATAGTACCAATACCGGAAGACCCCGTTCCACAATCTTCATTTGCTGCATCGCTAATCTGTTCTGTGCCGCCTTCAATCTCGTGCGTAGTTCTTCTTTGTCCGGTTTCTCCGGAGCTATCCAATCCTTTAACATAGTACCACTCCTTCCCGATTTTTCTATACCTATAGTATAACCCACCATTTAACAAATGACTATCTATAAATGCATTTCATGATGTTTTTCAGACTATTTTACCGACGTAAAATTTTCCGGATTTCTTTGATAAAATAGCAGACTACGAACACGGTAATCAGTTCTGCAAAAGGTACTGCACACCACAATCCACTTACGCCCCATAGATAGGACATCCCTAAGATACCGACTATCGTAAACAAAAAAGTTCTGGAAAAAGAGATAATCGCTGACACCTTGCCATTTCCTAATGCCGTAAAAAGAGCAGAACCAAAGATATTTACTCCTGCAAATAAAAAAGCTACCGAAAAAATACGTAACCCATGAGCTGCCATTTCATGAACTAAACTCCCTGTATGGAAAAAAACAGCAGATATAATCGGAGCACTGATATAAGCAAATCCAAATACCAAACACGATACTACACCGATAAAGATAGCACACCGTTTGATTGTCTTTTTTAAATAAGATAAATTGTCCGCCCCATAATGATAAGAAATAATAGGTGCTACCCCAATTGAAAATCCCAAGAATAATGAGGTCATTAGGAACTGACTGTACAGAACTGCTGTAACTGCTGCCACCCCCTCTGCGCCGACATATTTCATCATCAAAATATTAAACAGAAAGGTAGTCACACTTCCCGATAGATTAGTAACCATCTCAGAAGAACCATTGATACAACTTTTCCACAACACATTCCAGTGACATACCGGTTTTGTAAAAGATAAGCCTTGTTTATTATGAAAGAAAAACCAAAGTCCACCCACTGCCGGAATACAATAACTGGCTGCAGTCGCATACGCCGCTCCGGCAATCCCCATCCCACATGGAACAATGAGTACATAATCAAATATCATATTAAATAAACCACCGGCAACCGTTAAACCAAGTCCCAGATTCGGTCGTCCCGCTGTCACAAAGAAATTTTGAAACAGTATCTGTAATGCAGAAACAGGTGCAAATACAATCAAAATAGACAAGTATGTCTTACTCAATGGAATCAATGCACCACTTGCCCCCAAAAAACGAACTACCGACTCCATATTGACAAGCGAAAACACAGAAATCAGTAAGACTATAAACAAGGTTACACAGACTAGAAAAGTATAATTCTGTTTGGCTAGCTTTGGTTTTCCTTCGCCCATCTGTAACGCCACGATAGCACTCCCGCCCGTTGAGAACATAATACAGACTGCAAGAATCGCGCTCTGTGACGGATACACAATATTAACCGCTGAGAGTGCCTCCGGTCCTACAAATCTGGATACAAAGAATCCATCCACAATGGTATACAAAGACATAAAGATCATCATGATAATAGATGGAAAAGAAAACTGTAATAACTCCTTAAAATCAAATTCTTTTGCAATACCTTCTGTTTTCATGCTGTACCAACTCCTCTTCTGTTAGTTCACGAGAGTATATACAGCTCTCTTATTTGTTCTATCTTCCTCCGCCTCTGTTCCTTCTGTATCTGTACACTAACAAATATTTTTATATTCTACCATGTAACTCTTGAATAGGGAATACTTTTGGACTGAATAGGGTATACTTTTAGCAAATTTGACATCTTGTAATAACGGTGCTATGATAAATATCGTTAGCACGTAACTATTAGTAGAGAGAAAAGAGGCGTAATATTATGGGCGACAAGAATCCAAAAAAAGAAAAAAAGAAGAAAAAAGCATCTGAGTTAGCATCCATTCCTACATCAAAGTCTGAGCCAATGTCGGAACCGGCACTGGTAAAAAAAGCGAAACATAAATACGATTAAACTTTTAGACAAAAACACCGAGCAAATGCTCGGTGTTTTTTATGTAATCCAGCTTCTTAAATCCCTATCCTAATTTAGCTCCACAATTAGGGCAGAACTTGGAACCTTCATTCTTGGTTCCACACTCCGGACAAAACTTAGGGAGCATGCCTTCTGCATTTTGCGATTGTACGTTCTGTGGCTGCACATTGTTTCCCTGTGGCTGTGCGTTCCCCTGCTGTCCATTCATCGTCTGTGACATCTGATTGACCATCTGCTGTCCCATCATCATCCCCATCTGCATCCCTGCCATATCACTCGCCATACTACTGCCATGGTTGGTACCATTTGCAAGAGAATCTGCCATTGCCATTTGTTGATATCGACCCATATCTCCAACCATACTCTGCGAAGCTGCCTTGGTTGCCATCTGCTGGATCTCCTCCGGATAAGAGAAGCTCGATATGGTAAATCCGGTAATACTGATACCTATTTTAAGGATCTCCATATCCAGATCTTCACAAACTCCTTTGGAAATATCAAAAGAATTTGCCTGTAAATTAAACATATCTTTTCCTTCTTTGGCAATCCACTTCATGATAAGTTGATCCAAATTTGCGATAACACGCTCTTTGACATCATCTATCGTAAACTGCTGTTTGATACCTGCTATCTTATCGATCAGTACTGCATGATCATTAATCTTACAATTAAAAGTTCCAAAGGCACGAACAGGCATCCCGCCCGGTAAACCGAGTGTCGGAACCAAAATAGCATTTTTGGTTCCCCATTTTACCGTCAGTTCTTTTGTGTTGATGAAGAGAACTTCCGCACGCATACCACTGTTAAAGCCAAATTTAAAGCCTTTTAACGTAGATAAAAAGGGGATAATCTCTGATTCCATATCGAAACTGCCTTCATCCTTGAAGATTCCCTCTACTTTACCGTTGAATAGGAAAATAGCATCCTGTCCCGGACGAATAATCAATTTACTTCCTTTTTTAATCTCTTTATTAGTCCACTTCCAGAATAGAACATCATCCCTGTATTCTTCCCACTCTACTACATTAGAAAATTGTCCTGATAAAAATCCCATCTTACGTCTGTCCTCCTGCTTTCATTATTTAGAGTCCTATCTACGGTTGTCTCTGTGGCCACATACCCAATCTCTGCCTGCGCAGCAGCATCTGTATCTTCACCGCTGTTATATACCGCAAAGATTCCCAATAAAAGAATCAGAATCGCTATTACGATCGCTGCAATCTTAATTGGACTCTTTGGATAATCGCCTTTGATTTCTCCGGTCTGTCCGTTCAGCAGAACGGTATAATGTTTGCCTTTGTAATCATAAGCCGTAGAATAGACCGGTAATAAAATATGTTTATAGGTTTCACCGCTATAAGCGATGGAAAGATTAATATTTTTAACATGATCAAATCTTAATAAGACTTCGCCGGACGCCATCCCATATAACTCACTGTGCATCGTGTCTTTTGCATGCTCATGTGCCTGCTCTAAATCTACGGTGTAGCATTCTGCTGAATAACCGGCAATATATTCCGACATGTAAGAAGTCGAGCGTCCTGTATCATAAGGCTCAATAGCTTTAAGCAAGGATTCCTTCATCTTATCGGAAGCCTTCTCCAAAACATCATCAAACTTATGCTGTATCCTGCCACTCGTAAAGAACCAGTCAGTTTCTGTGCGATATTCCGTTTCACCCTCACTATTCGTATAAGATACCTGATGATCTCTACCACCCATAGCCGTATACTGACAGTCTGCATCTGCATCGAATGTCCAATAAGGCATATACACTCCCTGTAATCGATCTTGCTGATAGAGATGCTTTAATTCATTCGGTGCCAGCCAGCGTTTTTTCATCCAATTTCTAAATATCTCCCCTTCTTTATTCTTATCGATCAGAAAAGGGAGAATGGCATCCGGAATCAGAGCATCCATTTGCTTCTCAGCCAGCACATAACTTGCCCCGCAATAAGGACACTGCGTTGCCGTACAGCTTGCATCCACCTCTATCTTGGCACCACAGCCCTTACATTCCATTGTACTGGAATGTTTCTCCGTTGCCTTAATGGTATGTAATTCTCGTTTGGTAAGAGAATGTTCTTCTACTTTTTTATCACTGATAATGGCTATCGTAGTATCACAATTAGCACATTTCAAAGACTGCGTGGCTATGTCAAATTCCATAATACCACCGCAATTTTCACATTTGTATTGTTCTCCCATTCTACCTATAACCCCATCTTGGCTTTGAGTGCTGCCAATTCATCTTCAACATCCTAAAAGTTGTTTTTGATTATAACATAAGCTTTCTAAAATGTCACTCTATTTGGCAAAAGTAGGGTATCTATTTGACAGATGTGTTGTATTCGCATTATAATACAAAGAGATATAGGGAAGGAGCGAACTATGCAGATATCTAAAATAATTCATACAAAAGAAGAGAATGAAGATACCTTATTATTATTGCAAAAAGGAAAGCGAGGGCTTCTGCGTA
This sequence comes from Lachnospiraceae bacterium, assembly GCA_036652815.1. GTDB lineage: Bacteria > Bacillota > Clostridia > Lachnospirales > Lachnospiraceae > SZUA-378. The sequence goes on along the minus strand of JAVVVE010000021.1, from coordinate 32,611 downwards.
TTGTATTTGGTCGTACCATGTTGATTTTGACCTTGCTGGTATTACAAATATTATTTCTGATTGCTGCTTTTCTGTACTTGGGCAAATATAGTCCCTACCTCTTCGCCTGTACTTCTATCCTCGCTTTGATTTTAGTATTTGTCCTAATGAATCGTCCTCTTAATCCTGAGATTCAGATATCCTGGATTGTCATTATTCTTCTATTTCCGATCCTCGGAACCTTATTCTATCTATTCGTAGATATGCAGATCGGTTATCGCCTTATGAATAAACGTTTACAGGCTCTGATTCAACAAACCAAACACTATGCCCCGAGTAACCCTGATGTCATACGACAATTACAGGAAAAAGAGCCCGGCATGGTCAATCTTGCTGCTTATATGATGGAGCATGGTAATTTCCCCATGTATCAAAACACTTCCGTGCAGTATTTTCCATCCGGTGAGGCCAAATTTGAAGAGCTGTTATCACAATTATCTCAAGCCAAACATTTTATCTTTCTGGAATATTTTATTATCTCAGAGGGTTATATGTGGGGAAGAATCCTCAAGGTTTTGGAACAAAAAGTAAAAGAAGGCGTCGAAGTCCGCGTTATGTATGATGGTCTGTGTGCTGTTGTGTTATTACCTTATCAATATCCTGCTGCGATGCAAAAGCTTGGGATTCAGTGTAAGATGTTTGCACCTGTCCGCGTGGCGGTCTCTACTCACTACAACAATCGCGATCATCGTAAAATCGTCGTGATCGATGGGCAAACTGCCTTTACCGGCGGAGTGAATCTGTCTGATGAATATATTAATCGCAGGGTACTGCATGGACACTGGAAAGATACCGCCGTTATGCTGCAAGGAGAAGCCGTCCAGAGTTTTACCTTAATGTTCCTGCAGATGTGGAATATCAATGAAAAAACTGAAAATTACGAAAAATATCTGACAATATCTTATCCACAGCTAAAAGATACACGTGGCTATGTGATGCCTTACGGAGACAGTCCATTAGATGATGAAAATGTAGGCGAGATGGTTTATATGGACATCTTAAATCGAGCAGAACGCTATGTACACATCATGACTCCTTACCTCATCTTAGACCATGAGATGATTACTGCTCTGACATTTGCTGCCAAACGCGGGGTAGATGTTGTGCTGATTCTGCCACACATCCCTGATAAAAAGTTTGCCTTTGCACTTGCCAAGAATCATTATCCTGAGCTGATTCGTGCCGGTGTCCATATCTATGAATATACACCCGGCTTTGTTCATGCCAAGATGTTCGTCAGTGACGATATCAAAGCCGTTGTTGGTACTATCAACTTAGACTACCGCAGTCTATATCTCCATTTTGAGTGTGCCACCTACCTCTATGATACCCCTGCTGTCTTAACCATTGAACAGGATATGCAGGATACGCTCTCCAAGAGTCAACAGATCACGCTCCTTGATTGTAAACATGTTCGTCTTACTACCAGACTGCTCGGCAAATTTCTCAAACTAATTGCCCCTTTGATGTAAGATTTAAGACAGATCAGTTCCACATAGAAAATCCACCGACACTTAGAAACATGTCGGTGGATTCTTTATCGGTTCTTCTTATAATAGATTCTTATTTACCTAAGATAATCTTAGTTAATTCTACCGGTTCCACAATCTTACCATTTTGGTATACACGCATATTGCCACTTGCGATTTCATCGATTAAGATAACTTCCCCATTATTATAGCCAAACTCAAACTTGATATCAAACAGATCTAGATTCTTCTTAGCCAGATCATCTGCTACGATCTTCGTGATCTTCAAGGTCTGCTCTTTCATACTCTTGAACATATCTTCACTCATAATACCAAGTGCTGCTAATGCTTCTGACGGAATCAAAGGATCTCCTTTTTCATCATCTTTCAAGGTTGTCTCAACATAACCACCTTCTAAAGCCGCTCCGTCTTCAATATAAGCACCATAACGGCGGATAAAGCTGCCTGTTGCTTTCAAACGGCAGATAACTTCCAGACCTTTACCAAATACAGTCGCCGGAAGGACTTCCATCGTAGCATTCTCGATATCAGCACTGATATAATGGGTTTTGATACCCGCCTGCTGCAATAATTCAAAGAAATGAACACTTGTTTCAAGGTTTGCTTTTCCAATGCCTGCAATTGACAATCCAACCGTATTCTCGCCCGGATCAAAAACACCATCTTTCCCGGTACAATCATCTTTGAATTTCAATAACACATTACCATTTTCTAATTCAAATACGTCTTTCGTCTTACCTTCATACTTCTTCTTCATAATTGTCCTCCACATTTGTGACTGCTTATGTTCTGTTATTTTGTACTATCTATATTTATCACAAGTCGGAAAATATTGCAATATTTTTTTTTATGCTTCTTCCGTCTGTACCTTTTGCAGATGCAGCTCCTGTAGTTGTATCTCATCTACCATATTAGGAGCATCTGTCATGAGACAGGATGCATCTTTTACCTTTGGAAATGCGATGACTTCACGAATACTGTCGGCACCGGTCATCAGCATAACCAGTCGATCCAGACCATAAGCCAAACCGGCATGTGGCGGTACTCCATATTTAAAAGCATTCAATAAGAAACCGAATCGATCATAGGCTTGCTCTTTCGTAAATCCAAGTACCTCAAACATCTTCTCCTGTATCTCATTCTGAAAGATTCTGACACTGCCTCCACCGAGTTCTGTTCCATTCAATACAATATCGTAAGCTTTGGCACGTACCCTGCCCGGATCTGTATCTAAGTATGGTAAGTCTTCTTCCATAGGCATGGTAAAAGGATGGTGCATCGCCGTATAACGATTGGCTTCTTCATTCCATTCCAGTAATGGAAATTCTGTAACCCATAAGAAGTGATATTGTTTTTTATCAAGCAAATCCAGATTTCTGGCCAGTTCTAAACGAAGATTACCCAAAACATCCCACACTACCTGATTCTTATCTGCCGCAAATAAGAGAAGATCTCCTGTTTTTCCATCCATCGCCTGCACTAAGTTACTCAATTCCTCTTCTGTCATAAACTTAGCAAAAGAAGACTTATAAGTGCCATCTGCCTGTATGGATAAGTAAGCTAAGCCTTTGGCACCATAATCCTTGGCATAAGCCACCAGTGCATCTATCTTCTTTCTTGGCATCTCACCTTGCCCTACTGCATTAATCCCGCGTACCGAACCACCCTGTGCCAGTGCGCCTGTAAATACACTAAATCCGCAATCTGCAACGAGTGTGGAAACATCTTTCAGTTCCATACCAAATCTGGTATCCGGTTTATCAGAGCCGTATCGGTTCATAGCATCGATCCATTTCATTCTTTGAATCGGCAGCGATACTTCTACGCCGATGGTATCTTTAAATACCTTCTGTATGAGCCTCTCATTGACTTCTATCACATCATCTACTTCTACAAATGACAATTCCATATCCACCTGTGTAAATTCCGGTTGTCTGTCTGCACGTAGATCCTCATCTCGAAAACATCTTGCCAACTGAAAGTATCTGTCATAACCCGAACACATCAACAATTGCTTAAATAACTGCGGTGATTGTGGCAATGCATAGAAATCTCCCGGATGGACACGACTTGGCACCAGATAATCTCTCGCTCCTTCCGGTGTACTCTTGGTTAGCATAGGAGTCTCGATCTCTAAGAACCCTTCTTCTGTAAGGAATGTTCGAATGGTCGTTGCCACATGACTTCTCATCATAATATTCTTCTGCAGATCCGGCCTTCTAAGGTCAAGATAGCGATATTTTAAACGTAATTCTTCTTTTGTTTTAGAATTGACTTCCACTTGAAAAGGCGGTGTTTCTGCTTCTGAAAGAATACGCAGCTCCATAGCTCTTACTTCAATCGTACCCGTCGCTAAATTATCATTAGACGCTCCGGAACGTTTCTCAACCTTTCCTACGACTGCGATAACAAATTCACTTCTTAATTTCTCTGCTTTTGCAAAATTAACAGCCTGACAATCACTTTCTTCAAAGATAATCTGTAATAAACCACTTCGATCCCGTAAATCGACAAATATAATACCGCCTTTATTTCTGCTCTTCTGTACCCATCCCATCACGGTAACGCAATCTCCTATATTCTGCTCTGTTACCTCTGTACATCTGTGTGTTCTCTTAAGTCCTGCCATGGATTCTGCCATCGTTTTATCTTGCCTCCTTATAAAATTCCAGGAACTCGGTATAACCTTCCCCTGTAAGTTGTTCCTTTTGATATTTTTTATTCTTGTTCATTCTGGTAACCAGTACCTGTATACCCTCTTGTCTTTCACACTGTGCCTGACTCATGATCTGGCACAACATCTCATTGGAAATACCCTTTTCAATCAAAAATGCTTTCTTCTGTCTGCTATTTGGAATCTGGAACCCCTGATCCAATAGAATCGTTACGATACGTTCAAATCCAATCGAGAATCCACAGGCACTGATATCATTCCCTGTAAACTTCCCTATCATCTTATCGTACCTGCCACCACCGGCCACGCTGCTGCCAAACTCTTCCATCTCTATCTCAAAGATGGTACCGGTATAATAAGACATCCCACGAACCAGTGTTGGATCAAATATAATATGAAAACCTGCATCACAGGTAGCCTTCACACTTGTCATAATCTCCTGAAGATGTGTTTCTGCATCTGCTTCCAGGACACCCTCCAGTGTATGTGCAAGATAAGCAATGCTGTCTGCCGCACTCTCCATGCCATGAAACAGCTCCAAATAACGTGCTACACTCTCTGCCTCAAATCCACTGTCTTTTAACTCTGCCGCCACTCCATCGATACCGATTTTGTCCATCTTATCTAAGATAATAAATACCGTATCATAACTATCTTCTGCAAAGCCACTATAAGCTGCCATAGCCTTTAAGATTCTTCTATCATTAATACGCACGGTAAACCCCTTGAACCCGACTTTACCCAGTAAGGTACCGGTTGCCATAATCAGTTCTATCTCTGCCAGATTAGAGGGCTCTCCCAGGATATCAATATCACACTGGTAAAATTGACGAAAACGTCCCTTTTGAGGTCGGTCTGCTCTCCATACACTGCCAATCTGCAGTGCTTTAAAAGGCATTGGCAATTCAGCGGCATGATTGGAGTAATATCTGACAAGTGGTACGGTAAGGTCATATCGAAGTCCACTGTCTACTAAGTCGTCTTCCGTTTGTATCGCATCCAGTTTTAGTTTTTCACCTCTTTTTAATATTTTAAAAATCAGCTTTTCATTCTCTCCACCCTGTTTATTGCTTAAGTTCTCGATGTGTTCCACACAAGGAGTCTCAATCGGTAAGAATCCAAACTGACCATAGGTCTCTTTAATCAATGCAATCAGATAATCACGTATCTGCATCTCTGCAGGCATAATATCTTTCATTCCTGTTACCGGTTTTTTACTTAAAGCCATTTATCTTTCTCCTCTTCTTTCTCTTATCCTGATTCAATCTTATGAGTTTACACTGTTTTCTATGATTTATCAAGCCTGCTCAAATAACTTGCGTTTTCTCTCTATCATCTCATCGATACGTTCTATATATAATCCCACATCTTTTACATTATCGTCTCGTTCGATTCTATTACCTTCAAATACTGCCTTTGAGATACTGCCCGCTCCCAATGCCATGATAGACTGTTTCTCTTCCATAATCAATATATTATAGATCCCATAATTACCTTTGGTGGCATAACCCACATTCTCAAAATTACCCGACATATTCTTCTGCCGATAGAGATAATAAGGTTCCATCCCCATCTCAGTCGCTCCCTTAGCTGCGATTTGCATCGTCTCTGCCGTATTGCGTAAGGTTGTAATCCCATTCTGCTCTATCCATTCCTGCATCCTGGAAGCCCGCTTAATCGCCAGAGAATGCACCGTCAGACTATCCGGTCTCAATCTCTGTATAGCCTCCATCGTTCGCATAACATCCTCTTTCGTTTCTTCCGGCAGTCCCAGGATGATGTCCATATTAATATTGGTAAATCCTTCCTCTCTTGCCATATGGTACGCATCGATAACCTGAGTCACGCTAGCCTGTCTGCCAATCAGACAGAGAGTCGCATCCTTCATAGTTTGCGGATTTACCGAGATTCTGGTAACGTGGTGTTTTTGCATCACTTTTAATTTATCCCTTGTTATGCTGTCTGCACGTCCTGCTTCTACAGTAAATTCTAACACCTGTGTCATATCAAAGCTTTGCCTAATCTTATAAAGAAGCCGATCCAGTTGTTCGGCTTCTAAAGTCGTTGGTGTTCCACCTCCGATATATACACTATCCAATATTTTATCTCTAAAAGCCGTCGCCACATAATCTATCTCACGTTCCAATGCATCCAGATACGCATCTACCTGCTTCTTCCACACACTGATTGGATAAGAAGTAAAAGAACAGTATAAGCATGTCGTTGGACAAAATGGGATTCCAATATAGACACTGTACCCCTCTTTATAATGAATCGCCGATAAAATCTCTTTTTCACGCTTGGCAATATCGATACTTAGCTTTGCTTTTTCCTCACTAATCGCATAGATATCCTTCATCGTCTGTAAGATAACTTCTTCACTCTTGTTCTCTTCCAGCATCCCCATCGGTATCTTAGTTGGGCGAATCCCCGTCAACGTCCCCCAAGGCAATGTCTTCCCTGTGTCTGCAGATAAAACCCGATATAATAATTGCTTTAACTGATTGCGAACACTCCCCTTATCCTCCGGTTTAATAAGTTTTATATTATCGGTTCTATCCTGTCCGTCTACTCTTGAATGACATAAGAGTATAATCTCTGCTTCCCCATATTGAATCTCTAAATAAGGACTCGACCCCTGATTCCGGTCTTCCTCTAATACAAGTGTTACATCCTCTTCCGGATAGAATGCCTTGACCAGAGAATGTATGTCATACTCATATTGCTTTTTATCAATCGTAACTATTAACATGTCTTCTCTTTTCCTTTGACCTTTGTTATCCTAACAATAAGGATTATATCTTGCCTCGTATCCAATCGTCGTTTCATCCCCATGTCCCGGATAGACTTTGACGTTTTCCGGTAATATCATTAATTTCTCACGTAAGGAACGTCCCAATGCCGCACTACTCCCTGTAGGAAAATCCGTTCGCCCTACCGACTCCTGAAACAGGGTATCCCCGCTAAAAAGCACACCCTCCGCTTCATAATAGTAACAACAACTGCCTGCCGTATGTCCCGGTGTTGCAATCACTGTACACGTCATATCCGCTATCGTGACTCTTTCTGAATCTCGTAATAAGATATCTGCCTCAATCGATACAGGATGACTCATCTGTGCTGACACATTCATAGTAGCATCTGCCAGAAGTTCCTGTTCCCCTTCATAGGCATAGACTTTACATCCGGCTAAATCCCTAAGCTGTTTCACTCCAAGTATGTGGTCAAAATGTCCATGCGTCAGCAAGATCCCTTGCACAGATAATCCCTGTTCCTTAAGTGCCGCATAGAGATCAGCTCCCCTGTCAGCCGGATCGATACAGACCGCCTCTGTATGCCCTTTTCTATATAGATAATAACAATTGGTCTGGACACTTCCCAGTACCAGGCGTTCTATTTGTAATGTCTCCATGCTTTTTTACCCCGTAGTTCTCTCAATATCGATAACGCTCTCGATTGCCCGTATCTTGTCAATCACACGAATCAGCTCTTCTTTTCCTGCAATCTCAAATGACACAACAAGAGTTGCGATCCCTTGTTTGCTGGTTCTGGTATTCATATATAAAATATCAATTTCTTTTTCCGTCAGTACTCTGGAAATATCCGCCAGGAGTCCGCTTCGATTATTTGCATAGATGTGAATCTCTGCTCTATATTTTTCAGAAGTATGGGAACTCGGTGTCTGCTGCCATTCTGCATCAATCAAACGCTGTCGATCCATCTCCTGCAAATTAATAATATTAATACAGTCAGTTCTGTGGATAGAAACACCACGTCCCCTTGTTACAAAGCCAATGATTTCATCCCCCGGTACCGGTCCGCAGCATTTGGAGAATCTAACAGATACATCTGCGATACCTTTTACAACGATACCACTCTTATCTTTCTTGGGCCGCATCTGTCTTGCCTGTGCATTTTGCTCTACTTCTGCTAAGATCTCTTCTGCCGTTATCGGTACTTTATGATCCTGTTGGTACAGTTCCTGCATCCGATTGACGATCTGTCCCTCTTTTAAACCGCCATGTCCTACTGCAGCTAATACGGAATCCCAATCACGGAATCCATATTTTTTCATGATGCTGTCCATATACATCGCTTTCATAACATTCAGCATATTGATGGACTTCGCTTTACAGTAAGCCTGGATCAATTCTTTTCCGCGGATAACATTATCTTCTTTTAGTTCTGCCTTAAACCACTGATTAATCTTACTCCTTGCCTGTGGGCTCTTCACGATATTCAGCCAGTCTCTGCTTGGGCCTCTCGAGTTCTGTGAAGTCAATACCTCGATGCGATCTCCATTCTTAATCTCATAATCGATCGTAACCAGCTTGCCATTGACTCTGGCACCTATCATTTTATTACCAACTGCACTGTGGATACTGTACGCAAAATCAACCGGTGTAGAACCTGCCGGAAGATTCATCACATCCCCTGTAGGGGTAAAGCAATAAACATTATCCGAAAACAAATCCAAGTCGCTTTTTAATAGATTCAGAAATTCTTTATTATCAGACATATCTGTCTGCCATTCCAGAATCTGTCTAAGCCATGCTAATTTTTCTTCTTCCTGTGCTTCCACCTTTTTTCCATCGGAAGCTTCTTTATATTTCCAGTGTGCTGCGATCCCATACTCGGCTGTCTTATGCATCTCATAAGTACGAATCTGTATCTCAAAAGGCTGCCCACCGGAGCCAATCAGCGTAGTATGCAAGGATTGATACATATTAGCCTTAGGCATCGCAATATAATCTTTAAAACGTCCCGGGATCGGTTTATACATCTCATGAATCACACCGAGTGCCGCATAACAGTCTCTTACCGTATCCACGATGATACGTACTGCAAATAAATCATAGATCTGGTCTATCGTTTTATCCTGATTCTTCATCTTCTTATAGATACTAAAGAAATGCTTCACACGTCCATCTATCTGTGCCTGAATACCGGAAGCTTCTATATGCTGGCGCACTTCTGCCACTATCTGCTGTACATACTGCTCACGTTCTCCCTTGCGAGCGGATATCTTCTCTGCAAGATCATAATATACGTCCGGTTCCAGATATTTTAAAGATAAATCATCTAATTCCACCTTAATCTTAGAGATACCAAGCCTCTGTGCGAGCGGTGCATAAATATCCAATGTTTCTCTCGCAATCCTTTGTTGTTTCTCTACCGGCATATGTTTCAGAGTCCGCATATTATGCAGTCTATCTGCCAATTTAATCATGATAACCCGAATATCCTTTGCCATCGCAAGGAACATCTTACGCAGATTCTCTGCCTGTAATTCCAGTTTATCGCTTGACTCTGCCTTATCTGATGATTTATCAAGGGCTTTATCGCCTGTATACTGTAGCTGCTGCAGCTTCGTGACTCCATCAACAAGCAGTGCCACGTCAGGTCCAAATTCTGCACGTATCTCTTCATCTGTCAAGATCGTATCTTCTACCACATCATGAAGCAGTCCTGCCACGATCGTCTCTTTATCTAATTCCAGATCTGCCAGAATAATAGCCACACACAGTGGATGAATAATATAGGGTTCTCCTGATTTTCTTACCTGATTCTTATGTGCATTGTAAGCAATATGATAGGCTTTCTCGATTGCTGTGATATCGTCCGATGGGTGATATCTGCGCACACGAGTAATAAGATCCCTGTATAGTTCTTCTGGAGACAGGAATTCCTGCATTGCTTCTATTCTGCCATCGTCAATAATGACTTCACTCGTGATTTTATCTTGATCCATTTATTTTCCTCTGCTGCCTTCAATAATAACTGCATGATTTTCTAATTATAATATTATTTGCACCGTAAGTCAAAGAAAATCAGCACCGAATGGTAAGTTAACCTTCCTGTGCTGATTTTTTTATGATTTATATTCTTTTATTTGGTTTGTAGCCTTCTTACATCATGCCGCCCATTCCACCGCCGCCTGCCGGCATCTGTGGAACATCTTCTTTAATATTAGCTACGACTGATTCTGTGGTCAGTAAGGTCGCAGCGACAGAAGTTGCATTCTGTAAAGCGCTTCTTGTTACTTTAGCAGGATCAAGGATGCCTGCTTTTACCATATCGACATATTCTTCTTTTAATGCATCAAAGCCCATGCCTACTTGAGATTCTCTTACTTTATTGATGATAACAGAGCCTTCAAGACCTGCATTGTATGCAATATGGAACATCGGTGCTTCTAATGCTTTCAATACGATCTGTGCACCGGTCTTCTCATCGCCGTCTAAGTTCTCTGCCATCTTGGCAATCTCTTTGGATGCGTGGATATAAGCAGAACCACCGCCTGCGATAATCCCTTCTTCCACTGCTGCTCTGGTTGCTGCCAAAGCATCTTCCAAACGTAATTTTGCTTCTTTCATCTCAGTTTCGGTAGCAGCTCCGACACGAATCACAGCAACACCACCTGCCAGCTTAGCCAGTCTCTCCTGCAATTTTTCTTTGTCAAAATCAGATGTTGTATCATCGATCTGGTTCTTAATCTGAGCGATTCTAGCTTTAATTGCTTCTTTATCGCCTTCTCCTTCAACGATAACGGTATTCTCTTTCTGAATCTTAACAGATTTAGCACGACCTAATTGTTCCATCGTCGTCTCTTTTAAGTCAAGTCCCAACTCGTCAGAGATCACAGTACCACCTGTCAAAATAGCGATATCTTCTAACATTGCCTTGCGTCTGTCTCCGTAACCCGGAGCTTTGACTGCTACTACGTTAAAGGTACCGCGAAGTTTATTCACGATTAAAGTAGTCAGTGCTTCTCCTTCTACATCTTCTGCAATGATTAACAGTTTAGAACCCGATTGTACAATCTGCTCTAAAATCGGCAGAATTTCTTGGATATTAGCTATCTTCTTGTCTGTAATCAAGATATATGGATTGTCAAGCAGTGCTTCCATCTTATCCATATCGGTTGCCATGTATGCTGAGATATATCCTCTGTCAAATTGCATTCCCTCTACAAGGTCTAATTCTGTCTTCATAGTCTTGGATTCTTCGATGGTAATAACACCGTCATTAGATACTTTTTCCATGGCATCTGCTACCAGATTACCGACTTCATCTTCGCCTGCTGAGATAGCTGCAACTCTTGCGATCTGCTCTTTACCCTGGATCTTAGAGCTCATCTTTGCGATAGCGTCCACTGCAACATCAGTCGCTTTTCTCATACCTTTACGTAAGATAATCGGATTAGCACCTGCTGCCAGATTCTTAATTCCTTCACTAATCATAGCCTGTGCAAGAACAGTTGCTGTTGTAGTACCATCTCCTGCCACATCATTAGTCTTGGTTGCTACTTCTTTCACTAATTGAGCTCCCATGTTCTCAAATGCATCTTCTAATTCAATCTCTTTTGCAATCGTAACACCATCATTGGTAATCAGTGGTGCACCATAAGATTTGTCTAAGACAACATTTCTGCCTTTCGGCCCTAAGGTAACTCTAACTGTATTTGCTAATTGATTGACACCTGATTCCAGAGCTGCTCTTGCTTCTGCTCCGTATTTTATTTCTTTTGCCATAATAATAAGCCTCCTAAGATAATTTAATTTGTGTTCTTTTACTGCTTTTGTAACTGATTACTGATTAATCACTGCAAGAATATCACTCTGTTTTACGATAATGTATTCCTCGTCTTCAATCTTGACTTCTGTTCCTGCATATTTGGAATAGATAACCTGATCGCCTTTGCTGACTTCCATCTTAACTTCTTTGCCTTCTACCATACCGCCAGGTCCTACTGCAACGACTTCTGCCTGTTGTGGTTTTTCTTTGTTCTGTCCCGGTAATACGATTCCTGATTTTGTTGTTTCCTCTGCTTCCAGTTGTTTTAATACAACTCTGTCTCCTAATGGTGCTAATTTCATTATAAAAGCCTCCTTGTTCATGAATAGTATGTTTGGTGTGTTGCTAGCACTCTCTTTGTATGAGTGCTAATAACAAAACATATATTAGTTTCTTTGCCAACCACTTGCAACATGATTGGCATGCTCTTTTCTATATGTATTCTTCTGTTTCCACTTTATTACTCGTTTTTTCTCATTTTCTTATATTTTCCATTAAGAAAGTGGATTTAATACTTTGTTTATACTTTTATGCCGGTTATTTTGATTCCTTTTTCTCCAAACGCTCGCGGTAACCCGGGGCATTCTTTACTTCAAACTTATTCTGGAACATCTCATATTCTGCTTCTGATAAGAGTTCTGTCAAAGTCTGTTCTACATTGCTCTTCATCACGATCCCATAAGCGATGGACGGAGCCAGTCTATTGTCAACATATTGCGAACAACGTTTCTGGATCTGATTGCAATAGGACTTCGCTTCTTCTTCCTCTGCCATCGGAATCACAATATGGAACACATCACCATCCACACGTCCTATTACATAATCAGGTTTAGACTCCTTGACACACAGATCTGCAACAATCTGAATCAGTCTGTCGCTTTCGTCATCTCCGTAGTGATTGTTAGCGTATTTCCAATCATTAATATTGATGCATACTGCTGCGACCGGAATCACTTCTGCACGGTCAATCACCTGAATACGACCGGTAAAATAAGCTTTATTCATCATCCCTGTCAAGGCATCCGTCTTAACACCGTGTTTGGCTTGGTAAAGTTCTTTCTCGAGTTTCTCTTCCAGTTCATCGGCATAGATAGATGTCTCAATTAATTCATAGGAGGTACGTGCATGGGCAGCAAGTTCAATCAGCACCTCATCCAGCAATTCTTCCGCATTCTCTTTACGATCCGGTCGTTCATTGCGATTCACTGAATAAAGATGTCCTACTGTCCTATCTTCTATCCTGAGTTTTCTTCCGGGTTCCGTAACCACATCCGGATGAAAATCAGCAAAGTCGCCAATTGCAACTGCCTTTTCACCATGTCGGTCTGTTAACAGAAGATTCACACCGGCTGTCGTTGCGATACACTTTAAATATTCTTGCAGCTCATTCATTTGAAATAGATTCTTAATATGATAGTTTCTAACGTTCTCTTTCAGTCTTTTCTCTAAAGAAGTGAATCCATATGCCATGCTTGATACCTCTCTTTTCTAGATTAATTTCCTTCATTCTGTAAAGAATGTCTTCCTGTTGATTATAGCTTTTTTAGATACCTTTGTCTAGCAAGTAAGCGTCTTTACTATGTCTTTCATTACTTGCTCCATCCCCTCTTCGTCAGATGGCTTCAAAGTAGATTTTAAAGATATGGTATGTTCCAATATCGTCGTGTTCTTTATCGTCTCAAGCATGGACATCATCTGCTTGCCCGCCATCGGTGCCCAGGTGCCGTTCTCTATCAAGGTAAATGTTCTATGCTGCAGATTCAGTGCCTGCATATCCTGTATGAAATGTTCCATCATCGCATAGATATTGCCATTATAAGTAGGTGCTGCTAATACAATATGGCTGTATTTAAAAGCCTCTCCTATCAAATAGGAAATATCTGTAACCGACACATCTCTCACTGCGATCTTGGTAATCCCGGCATCCGCTAATCCTGCCGCCAATACATTGGCTGCATTCTCTGTATTGCCATACATAGATGCATAAGCAATCAGCACCCCTTGTACTTCCGGTTCATATCTGCTCCACTTGTCATATAGCTGCATATATTCTTCCAGATGCTCTCTCCAAATGGGTCCATGTAAAGGACATATCGTCTTAATCTCTAAGCTAGATGCCTTCTTTAACAACGTCTGCACCTGTACTCCATATTTACCTACGATATTGGTATAATAACGCCTTGCTTCCACAATCCAATCCGTATCTTGTTCCAATTCATCATGGAATATCGTACCATCCAATGCACCAAAGGTACCGAACGCATCTGCTGAAAATAAAGTGCCTGTTGCAAGCTCATACGTTACCATAGTTTCCGGCCAGTGTACCATCGGTGCCATCACAAACTGCAATGTATGTTTTCCTAATGCCAATCGTTCCTTCTCTGTTACCACGATTGTCCTATCTGACATATCGGCATCAAAGAATTGTCCTAAGAATTGTATCGTTTTTTGATTGCCCACGATTTTCATATCCGGATACTGAAACAATAGCTCTCCTATACTGGCACAATGATCCGGTTCCATATGATTAACAATAAGATAATCAAGTGCCCTTCCTTTAAGCACATGTGCCACATTCTCCATAAATTGCTTTGCAATCGCATGATCTACGGTATCAAGTATCGCTGTCTTCTCATCCATAATAACATAAGCGTTATAAGAAACTCCATGGGGAAGAGGAAATAGATTCTCGAACCTTGCCAGCCTCCTGTCACTGCCGCCTATCCATGTAATATCTTCTGTAATTTGTCTTGTACAATACATAATGATGCTCCTATTCTGTCGCTGCTGACTTGTTTTGTTTTGCCTTAATCACTGCGAACACTCTTGCTGATTAAGCAAAATTATAGCACACATATCTTTACTTTGCCTACTATTTTAATAACTCAATGGACTGAAGATAGAAACACCCTTCTTCTTTTTGATTCAATAAGATACTGCACTTACTTATATTTTTCAGATCCAGTGTATCAAAATAAGACAGTGGAATGCGGATATCGACCGGAACAGTTACCCCATCCCAAAAATAAATCATACCTTGTTCCTCCAGATCAAGTGTTGCCATCTCTCCTCTCGGATAAGCAATCAATTGACTGTCCTGTGTGATTACCACACCGGCTCTATGCCCCAAACGATCCTCCAATACAAGGGTAAAGCCCTGTGCTTCTCCCTTTTTGTTTGCTTCATTGTAAGGATCGGGCATTACCGTAATACCAAGACTACCAAAGTCTCTCCAATCAGACCGTGAAAGCGGTATGGTTACGAATGCATTTTTCGTATGCCACAAGAACTTCGTAACCCTCAGCGAATCCTCTCCCAACAGTGCCGTTGCGATCCCCGGAGTCGTATCTTGCGGCAGCTTAGTAGAATCAATTTCCTTTGAGATAAGCACCTGCCCATTTCCCTGATATGCAGTCTCTTCATCTGCCAGCACTACCAAACCCTGCGTTTTTAAATAAGTAACAACATCCAATCCATTGATTTTGTCAGTTGTCTCTACATGGGGATCAAAGATGGTATCTGTATAAACTCCGCCAAAAAAAATATCGGCATTCATAACTACATAGTTCTTTAGAAAATCTCTCTGCTGTTCTTTGGTAAGCTGCCCTGTAATATCTTGTCCTGTACGCTCGGCATCATTGACTGTCAGCACCGTGTTAAAATAATTATGATTGGCTTTCTTTAAGAGAACCGCAGAGGCTCTTTGCTGTTTTTCAGAATGCTTTAGCCGGTTCCAGATTGCGATTCCATCCAGATTCATCACATCTCCATCGTATTCAGGCACTAAAATAGATAATCCCTTTAATGGAATATCATACTCCGTATCTAATGCATTGCCGGTAGGTGCCAGACTCAATAAATAATCCACATGATTCTCTTGCTCCCTTGCGATATCAAAGATAATCTCACCTGCCGTAGAATGACCAAGCAACATAATACTATCCATAGCAATGCGATTTTCTAAATCAATGCCATATGGATTCTCTTTTCCTTCATTGAGCATATCTAACAATTGCATCTGTTTGGCAAACAATAGTGGAACCTTGGTATATTCTCGATTATCCCCATAATGCCAATCATAGGCTGCATTCACATCTATGGAAACTGCCAGATATCCATTCTCTGCCAGATATTCTGTCAGATACCGAAACCCCACATCATATCTTCTTTCATTATAATTATCGTGGCATCCATGAATCAACACCACCGTTCTTAGTTTATCGATTGAGTGGTTAATCGGATAAGACAGGATTCCACGCAATTGATAAGGAGTATCTGTTTCCCCCGCTTGCTGTAACATGTAACTGCCAAAATCATAATCGACTGTCTTGACCTCATATCCTTTACTGGCTTTCCCTGTGTATGCTATCGGCATATATTCTATCGCTGTCTCTTGTTTGGAGGCATCTTGTTTGGGCGCATCCTGTTTGGATGTATCCTGTTTGGATGTATCCTCTTTTCCACAGCCATACAACAACAGTGCTGCCAGTAATAGGAGCATACTCTTTATCGGCTTATAAGCTTGCATTAAATTGCGTAATCTCCGTTTCCAAAGCTGTTGCTTCGCTATCAGACAATTGGCTCATAAACTCATTGCGGTAAAATTCAAGATCGATAATCGGATACACATATCCTTCTTCCTTCACCAAAGTCAATCCATTCTCATAGTCACTCATAACTTGCTGTTTGATCGTCTCGTCTGTAATTTGCTCTGCTAATCCTTTACTCACATCCATGGCATAGAGATCACTGAATTGTTGATTGGAATTGGCCTTTTCATAAGCAGATCCCACATTTGGCAAATAGTGTTTCTGTGATTCCAATATGGCACGAACCAGTGCTAATTTCTCTTCCGCTGTAACATCTGCCATATTGTCCTTTGCCAAACGGATGAATTCCTTTGGCAGCACCTGCTGTGTTTTTAAGTCTGCGATCTTTGAGATTACATCTGCTCCCGCTTCTGTTGATAATGCTGTTTCTGTTGGTGATTCCACTGCCTGTGTCTGTTCTATCGGGGCAGACGGCGGTATCGCTTCTTCTGTTTTTTTGCCACATCCTGCTACACTTAACAGTAACAGCATCATGAGGATAGCAACTGATCCCTTTTTTTGATTCCTATTCTGATTCCTATTCTTTCTGTTGTTCATCTTTTCTTTCTCCATTCTTTTTTGAATTTGATTCTTTGACTACTTTTTCTTTATTGTATCACTTTTTCATTCTTTTATTACAGTCATAACAACACTTTTCCTGTTTTGCAAGACCTGCAAGATATGCTAATAGGAGTTGCTTATCCCTTCGATTCAGGCTCTGATAGAGGGCAATCAGCTCCCTTTCTTCCGTGGAAAAAGCATTATTCTTTGGGTAGAGATTCCTATATTGAAAAAAATCAGACAGTGTAATATCAAATCCATTGCATATTTTTTCCAAAGTGGTAACCGTTGGCTGTGTGTTTCTAATGAATAAGTTATTAATAGAAGAATACGGTATTTTTGATTCTTTTGCAAGCTTGTAAATTGACCAACTTCTTTCTTCTAGTAGACATTTGATTCTAATCAGTACTTCATTATTTTCTTCTGATTCTATCTTGATTTCTCTATTCCTCTCTACCTTCATCTTGAATACCTCTTTTCCATCAAATAATCCTCTTTTGTACAATAGTTATAATCATATTGTATTGGCTAATTGAGTAAGATGTTAGATGTTAAGATGAATCATATATTATACTATATAGTATAACTCAATTGAATAATAAAATTGTGGCATTTATTGGATTATTATGTTATTATCGTGTGTATATCAACTATTAATTTTGATTTTGAAGAAAAAGAAGGGAATAATTGTGAGCATCATGACAACTACATCAGACAAAAAAGTACGAGGATTTCGCAAAATGAAAATTAAAGCAAGAATTTTAGTCGGTTACTCCGTTGCTATCGGATTACTGATTCTTATGGTAGCTTTTGCTGTTAACTCCTTACGTACCAGTAACCAAAATTTTAACAATTTTTTAAAGGGAGCTTACACTGCCGAGATAGCGATTAAGGACTGTCGTATCCAGGCAAATATCGCAGCACGTGCGATTCGTGAGATGTCTATCAATACAGATATGTCTACTTATGATGGATATGTCAAGACCATTACCGGCAGTACGCAGTCCATCCATGACAATATTGGCATCTTAAAAAACACCTTTCCATCCGATATGAGCCTGATTACACAATATGAGCAAAAAGTAAATGCATGGATTGCCGTAGCTGATGAGATCGTGACTAAATTACAGGCTGCCAAAGACGCAGAAGCACAAGATATGATTCTACATCAATGCTCTCCTGCTCTGCAGGATTTAATCGGTGCCGCACAAAAATTGGATACAGAGATCGTTGCCGAAGAAGCTCGCGTTGTGGATGCCAACCAAAATATGGTTACCTTCTCTATTATCTTTCTCTTAGCATTACTGGCTATTGCTGTATTCTTCTGCATCTTCTTAGCCGGGAAAATAACAAAAAGTATCTGTACTCCGTTAGCAGAGATTGAACATGCTGCCAAAGAAATGTCTCAGGGTAACTTAAACTTAACACTCAATACCGCGGGAACCGACGAAGTCGCAGACGTATTGCAAAGCTTGCAATCCAGTGTCCTGACTTTATCCGGATATGTTACCGATATTGATGCCGGTATGAGCCAGATGGCACAAGGAAACTTTGATATTGCCGCTACGCAGGCATTTGTTGGTGATTTTAAGAATATCGAACTTGCCATTGATGCCTTTGTAGGTAAAATAACCGCTGCACTCTCTCAGATTAATGCTTCCTCCGACCAGGTATCCTCATCTGCCGTGCAGATAGCCACCAGTGCGCAGGCGCTGACCGATGGTGCCACGGAGCAGGCCAGTGCCATTGAAGAATTACAGGCTATGATTACTTCTATTTCAAACGAAGTGGATCAAAATGCAGAGGGTGCCAAACAATCCAACCAGATGGCACAGACCGTTGGTAAAGAAGTAGAGGATACTAACCGTCAGATGCAGGTCATGTTAGAAGCGATGAATTCCATCAGCGAATCTTCCAATGAGATCAGCAATATCATCGACACCATCAATGATATCGCCTCTCAAACCAATCTATTGGCATTAAATGCATCCATTGAAGCTGCAAGAGCCGGAGATGCCGGACGTGGATTCTCCGTAGTCGCTGACCAGGTCAGCAAGCTGGCAAGTGAAAGTGCCGCTGCTGCTAAGAATTCCACCGAACTCATTCAGACTTCTTTATCCTATGTAGATAACGGGATGCAGATTGCACATAAGACTACCGAGGCTCTGGCTAAATCAGCAGAAAAAACAGTTACTCTAGTAGATAACATCGGTAAGATTGCAGAAGCTTCTTCTCGCCAAGCCTCAGCTCTAAACGAGATAACCGATGGCGTCAATCAGATATCTTCCGTCATTCAGGAAAATACCGCTATGGCAGAAGAAAGTTCAGCCAGCTCTGAAGAGATGGCAGAGCAGGCTCAGATATTGCGTGATTTGGTAGGACAATTTAAGTTAAAAAAATAAATATCCTAAAAAAGGAAAAAAGGAAACGCTGTATAAGCGTTTCCTTTTTTCTTTACAATTTTTTAATATTTTTTAACTTTATTTCTAAAAATTCTGTGCTATACTATGTAATTGTACTCTATTTAGAACAATTATTATATATCTTTTATAGCCCATAACTGTTACAATGATGTAGTACATTGGTACTATGCCATTGTAGCAGTTTTGTAACTACTATAAGACAAAAAGAAGGGAATAAAGGTAAAGATTATGGACACAATATCAGACTCAAAAGTAAAAGGATTTCGTAAAATGAAAATTAAAGCAAGAATTCTAGTGGGGTATGGCATAGCCATTGGATTAATGGTTCTTATGGTTTCTCTTTCTATCAATTCATTGCGTATCAGCAAGGACAATTTTAATGGATTCTTACGTGGTGCTTATACTGCGGAGATTGCCATCAAAGACTGTCGTATCGAGACCAATATTGCGGCTCGTTCCATTCGGGAAATGGCTTTGAATCCTGACACCACAACTTATGACACCTATGCCGATAAAATAAAAGAAAATGAACAGTCTTTACATAAAAATATTGAGATTTTAAAAACCACCTTTCCTTCTGACACAACTCTCATTACACAATATGAGCAAAAGGTCAATGCATGGATTAGCGTAGCCAATCAAATCATAGAACAGATAAAAGGCGGCAACAAGGCAGACGCGCAAACTATGATTCTCACCCAATGTACCCCTGCTCTTTTAGATCTGATTGAGTCAGCCCAAGCACTGGATAACGAGATTTCGATAGAGCAGGAACGGGTGGTTCGTGCAAATGAAATAATGATTAATGGTTCTTTTATATTTTTATTGGCATTACTGGCTATCGCTGTATTCTTCTGCATCTTCTTAGCAGGAAAAATAACGAGAAGTATCTGTACTCCGTTAGCAGAGATTGAACATGCTGCCAAAGAAATGTCTCAGGGTAACTTAAACTTAACACTCAATACCGCGGGAACCGACGAAGTCGCAGACGTATTGCAAAGCTTGCAATCCAGTGTCCTGACTCTCTCCGGATATGTTGCCGATATCGATGCCGGTATGAGCCAGATGGCACAAGGAAACTTTGATATTGCCGCAACACAGGCATTTATTGGAGATTTCGAGAATATTGAGATCGCTATCAATGCCTTTGTGGGCAAGATTACTGCTGCACTCTCACAGATCGATGCCTCATCTAATCAGGTATCCTCATCTGCCGTGCAGATAGCCACCAGTGCACAGGCGCTGACCGATGGTGCCACGGAACAGGCCAGTGCCATCGAAGAATTACAGGCTATGATTACTTCTATTTCAAACGAAGTGGATCAAAATGCAGAGGGTGCCAAACAATCCAACCAGATGGCACAGACCGTTGGTAAAGAAGTAGAGGATACTAACCGTCAGATGCAGGTCATGTTAGAAGCGATGAATTCCATCAGCGAATCTTCCAATGAGATCAGCAATATCATCGACACCATCAATGATATCGCCTCTCAAACCAATCTATTGGCATTAAATGCATCCATTGAAGCTGCAAGAGCCGGAGATGCCGGACGTGGATTCTCCGTAGTCGCTGACCAGGTCAGCAAGCTGGCAAGTGAAAGTGCCGCTGCTGCTAAGAATTCCACCGAACTCATTCAGACTTCTTTATCCTATGTAGATAACGGGATGCAGATTGCACATAAGACTACCGAGGCTCTGGCTAAATCAGCAGAAAAAACAGTTACTCTAGTAGATAACATCGGTAAGATTGCAGAAGCTTCTTCTCGCCAAGCCTCAGCTCTAAACGAGATAACCGATGGCGTCAATCAGATATCTTCCGTCATTCAGGAAAATACCGCTATGGCAGAAGAAAGTTCTGCCAGCTCCGAAGAGATGGCAGAACAGGCTCAGATATTGCGTGATTTGGTAGGACAATTTAATTTAAAGAAATAAAAGTGCTACCCTAATACTTTATTTCTATTCTTCCGGTATTGCCAAGCTTATTTACCAGCTTGTCAATATCGGATTTTTTTCTGTTATCTTCTGATTTATCTTCTGATAGAAGCAGCCATCCGCCTATAAGTATGTCTGATACCACGAATCACAGTCGAATATGCTAAAATATTTTCCGGAAGTGCAGTTCCCAGATAACCGGAATCTCCAATATGATGCATGTCCGTTCCCGTCATCTTACATAAAAGAGCCATCTGCCTAATCGTCTGTAAATCAGCTCCTTCCTGAGAAGTCCCGATGGAAGTAATCGTTAATGCCCCTAAATCATGCGCATATACTACTAATTCCCTGATATATTCCATCGTAATCCCCGGTACACTTCCCGGTGCCGGCATCAAGATTACATCCGCACCTGCTTCCACAAATTCTTTGATGTCTGCCTTCGTCAAGATGCGTTCCCCACCTTCGGAAAGCACCCCCGAAGCATGCATCTTTCCTGCCGCCAGGATAACCTCATTCCCTATTTCCTGTTTATATAATAGAAGGGTATCTACGATAGCTTGATTCTTGACTCCAACACCCGGATTACCGGTCAACACAATCATATTCACACCCATATCTACTGCTTTTTGAGCGTTCTCCAACGTTGCCCTTCGTCCATTTGTCAATGCCCATACGGGTTTTTCTCTGCCATCGTCTATGACTTCTGGTGCCGGCTCTAAATTAATCCCAACAGGTCTTCCGGTCAATCTTTTCACTTCTTTTATCATCTGATTTGGTGCTACTTTAGGTAACCCCTGAATCACCGGATGGTCTACATCAAATAGATTCAGCAATAAGATGTCCGCCCCCATGGATGCTGCCAATTCTGCATTGGTCACATCCCCCAGTAATGGCATAGCCATACCTATCGTCTCACTGAGCAATACCCTTCCCTCACTTCCTGCTATAGCCTGTAATAATTCGGCCTTTGTGCAAGTCTCAAAATCAGATGCATTACAATCCAAAAAACGTTTCATTTTAAACCTCCTTCATATCCCAGTTCTTTGATAAGCTGCAGATCCGTTTCCACTGTAATCCCTGCCGTTGTAAGCATGTCTCCTGAAATAGCAGCATTGGCACCGGATAAAAAACAGGACGCACCTTTGTCACCTAAAAGACCTCGTCCACCTGCCATACGTATAAATGCATCCGGCAGAATAAAACGATATACGGCAATGATACGACGCACCTCATCCTTGGTTAATGGTTGATTATCTTCAAAGGGCGTTCCCGGAATAGGATTTAATACATTCACCGGAATACTCTTGATACACAGTTCCCGCAGCACCAATGCCATATCGATACGATCCTCCGGAGTTTCCTCCTGTAGTCCCATAATACCACCACTGCAGACCGTAAGACCTGCTGCCTGTGCCGCTTTAATAGCCGCAATCTTATCCTCAAAAGTATGGGTGGTGCAGATATTGGGAAAATTTCGTCTCGAAGTTTCCAGATTATTATGTACCCTGCTAACTCCGGCCAGTTTTAATGCTCTATATTGTGCTTCCTGAAGCAGACCAAAAGAGACACACACAGAAATACCCACATCTTCCTTGATTTTCTTAACAGCCAGACACATTTGTTCTACTTCTTTTTCTGATAAACGTTTTCCCGAGGTAACAATAGAGTACCTTGCTATCCCTTGCTCATGGTTATGTTTTGCCTGATTCACAAGCTCTGTGATGGAAAGCAGTGGGTATTCTTCCACACAAGTATGATAATGAGAAGACTGTGCACAAAATTTACAATTTTCAGAGCATTGCCCACTTTTACCATTGACAATCGTACACAGATCGAACTGCGTCCCACAATAATGCGCTCGAATCTCATTTGCCGCTGTACATAGTTCCTCCAGAGGTGCCTGATACAAGATAAGCGCCTCAGACCTCGTAACTACCTCTCCTTGTAATACCCTGTTTTTAAGAGCTTGAATGTTTTCACTCTTTTCCTTTGTTGTCATCTGTTTTATTCCTTTCGCTTTTTATTTTTTATAGGTGTGAGGATTCCAATAACGGCTTTAGCTGATTGTCATAGATCCATTGATTGGAATATCTCGTTCTTGCCAATGTTTTAGCTCTTATCACCGGGTTATGGCTCATATTCTCCACTATTTTTTGTGCATGTTCCTTATAATACTCTTTTTCTGACGGATGATACGTTTCCTGTGTATCAAATCCAAAATTTCTCGCCGACCAACGCATAAAATATGCTTGAATATGATGTCCGATTTCTTCTAATGCCGGAACTGCTTCATTGAGTACGATATAATTGCCCCTACTAGCCGCTTCAATGACCGTCAATCCAAACGATTCAGAATAGGAAGGACAAAGAAAGAGATTGCTCAGCGAGAATAAATCGAAAACGGTCTCCCTCTTTACTCCATTTGTAAAACCACAGTCCGATGTAAACAGGATATCTTCGTCACAGAGTCCACTCTTTTTACCGCAGTCCCGAATCACACCCTTATAGGTGGACGGTTTCATATCTGCACAAGAAAAATCACAAAAAATAAGAGTTACACTTTTATGGCAATAGGTCTTAATATACCCTGCAAACTCCGCAATCACATGGAACCTTTTGGCCATAGTCAGTCTGCCCGGATATACAAGGAGCACTTCACTTTTTGAAAAATCAACCTGTTTTGATAGTAGCATTGTTTCTTCATGCATACCATGTAAAATATCTACACTATTGCCTACACAGGCACAATGTGACAGGGTGGTATGATATTGGTTTGCAAGTGCCGCAAGACCACTCTGGGTTGGATAGATAAAGGTCGTGTTGGGCATCTGCGTAAACATGCAATTGATAGGATAAGGTGCTTCTATCACATTAGCCGGTGCGGAATGTGTGAAAGAAAGAAATCTTAAGTGCGGCAATTGTTTGGCTGCTTCCCGGATTGCCACGTTATGCACAAGATGCACCCCCTGATATAGAATATCATGCATCATACAGATATCTACATCGCTTAGATACTTGATATAATCTTTTGTAATCAATTCTGCCTGATGAAAAAAAGAAGCTTCTATCGTATCGTTCGCACTTTGATAGGTTTTCCAGTGAAATATTTTTCCTTTCTCGCTGTTGATTATCTTAATCCACTCAATGTTCGGGTTGGCAAAGATACCGGTTCTCTCGCGATCCGGACAATGTTCGCTTACGAGCATTTTTACTTTTATCTCATGAGCAAGTAACATCTTTAAATGCTCCGCAACTACATTTACTAAAGAATAAGTATTTGACAAACCGTTAAACATCGTTAAGATTGCAACCTTCAAGATAAATTCCCCTACGCACTTCTTCTTTCCTCTTAACATAGTATATACAGAGGTATATTTTAATGTGCCCATTTTTGATAGAAGGAGAATGTCATATGGCTCTTAATTTTTTTATAGCAAATGATTCCAATGTATTTATCTTTAATAATCACACACAAAGTAATGCTTCTGCAACAGGAAAAGTCTATGTATTTGGAGATGCACTGTACAATCAATACAATGTTGGTGCGGATCTGCCCATAGGCAGTGGTCCTATGTTCTTTAATCTCTTAATCGCAGGTAATGTTAATATTACCGGTGGTACCAACTATTCACAAGACACCGGTTATGACGCTTCTACAGGCAGTATTACCAACTACACGATGACAAATCTAAACGGTGCTCCTAACCAACCGCGAAAAACAGCTCTCTCAACCAAAATTTATGCAACCGATTTTTTATATTGTTCCTCTATTGGTTGGGCATCCATTGACACCGCCGGTACACAAATGGTGAACGGTACCTCTCTGACTCTTACCGGTACCAGTAGTACCTCTAACAGCTTTATCATTGATTCCACTAACGTTGCAGGATCCGGCAAAAATATCAGTGACATCACAAGTGTGAATCTGGCAGTTCCCACAGGTTCTACCGTAATCGTCAGTATGAGTGGCACTTCCATTACCCTGAATCCTTTTACAACTCTGCAAAATGGCGTTCCAATCACCAAAGCACAAGCTGCTTATGTATTATGGAATTTTCCGGAAGCTACTGCTATCATGATTAATTCTACGATCTACGGAGCTTTTCTTGCACCTTATGCCACGGTAAACTCCACCGCGGTAAGTATCTATGGAACCTTGATGGCCAACAATCTAACGGGTTCTATTAATGCCGTCAATAATCTATTTGCCGGGGAATTGCCGGAGCTATACAACCCCTCTTTCACCCATACCTGTTCCAGTTTCACAACGACCAGCAGTACCACGACCACTACAACAACTACGACGACTTCCTCCACTACCACTACCGCTTCTACTACTACCGCTCCGTTGCCTTGGGAACAGGCCATTACTGACCTCATAGAATCCGTTGCACTGGAGCAGACCGCACTGAGTCACATCTTGAATGCCGAAGGCGAAAAAATACAGAAAATCATAGCAATCGGTACGTCAGCTGATGTATTAAAAGCGAACGCTTCTGTTAAGAATATGACCGAGAGCATAACACGTCTTGAACTCGTGTTACAAGATAAGCTGGCACTATTTTCCTGTTCTATCTGCTCTAAAGAAAGGATCTAGCTTTCAACTACAACTGCGAGGTGGGCATTCATCCCCACCTCGCTGCTTTTTTGAATGTGCGTGACTTATGATATTGCACCTGTGCCTCTGCCAGTGCCGTCCCATGTACCGATTACCTCATATTCCCCTGTCTCCATATAATAAACCATACTCAGATTAGTTGCAATGCCATTTACTGCGACCGGCACGGTATATAGTATATAATCATCTGTAAATGACAGGGCATCCATCATACATAATTTATCGCCGATAACGGTCCATACATTGCAAAAAGCATGTTCTGATTGTATGGCTTCCGCCATTTCCACAATGTTGGCAGTCGCCAATCCTCCTTGAGATTTTTGTTCATTTTCAATACCTCCTTTTCACACCCTGTAAGGTTATGATCTGACAATATATCTGCATACCATGGACAGTCTTCCAGCGAGCCTGACCAAATTGCGTCAAAAATCTCTTCTTTTGATTTAAAATAATGATAGATCGCACCCTTTGACAGCTCTCCTTTTTGCATAATATCCTGTATGGTTATTTCTTCGTAGCCCTTTTCAATAAAAAGTGAGGTGGCAGCTTTATTGTTGTGCAGTTATATCGGCTGAAAAATATTTGTGTTTACATTATTAATGTGATACGATATGTGGCGGAATTCATTCATATTTCGTAAGTAACGATAAACACCTAGATTCTCCACACCAATTGACAATCTATAAATAAAAATCTGTAAGTCCTTAAATCGATAATACTATTTATGAATGTATTTACAAAGATTGCTTTAACGAAAGGTCGCTATGAATAAAAAAAAGAGATTGTTTATCTTCAGTGGTGCAACGGGTGCTTTACTCTCAACGACCTTATTATTGGGAAATCAGATTAAAGATCATAATTATACAGTGCAGTCATTTATGGGGGTTGGAATTAACTTTGCAAAGATTATTCTTTTAACTATCCCTTTTGTGTTTTATGCCAACTTTTCTCGCCTATTATCCAGGAATTTGTAGTTACGATTTCAAATATCAGATGGCACAGGTAATTACTGGTATCTATAAAACACATCATCCACTGCTACATACGTTATTCTTGGGATTCTGCTATACATTGGGCGGAAGAATGGGGTCGTATACGCTCGGCATTGCACTTTATACGATAAGTCAAATGCTAGTAGTTTCTGGAAGTTTTTCATATTGTATTGTGTTCTTATACAAAAGAGGCTTAGGCAAAAAAATGCGATTACTGATCGGATTGTTCTATGGTCTTTTCCCTGTATTCTCTATGCTTACTGTTAGTACAACCAAGGATGTGTTTTTTGGAGCTATATTTCTGATATTCATGATACAACTTTTTAGCATAATTGAAAATAATAAAACACCTGTATTTGCTATTATTTGTGGAATAATTTTAGTATTATTGCGAAATAATGCTATTTATGCAATAGCCATCGCTATACCTGTTCTAATTATTTGCAATAGAAAATATTGGAAAAGGTGGAGTATTATTTTAATGTCTATTTTATTTTGCTCAATAATTGTAAATAATAGTTTGATAAGACTCACACATGCATCAGACGGAAATTTAGCAGAGGCTTTAAGCGTTCCGCTACAGCAGATTGCACGAGTAGCAAATTATTATGAGAATCACTTATCTGTTGAAGAAAAAGAAGAAATTTATTATTTTATTCCAGAAAATGCTATTAAAGAATATAATGGATATATATCAGATGGTATCAAAGGCAGTGCAGATGCATCGAAAATTCGTTATGAAACCGGAAGATTTCTAAAATTATGGTTTGAATTAGGAACAAAAGAACCACTGGCTTACATAGATTCGTTTTTAACAAATACCATGGGATATTGGTTTCTACAGGACGTTGTTCATTCGGAAATTTATGGTTCGGGAGGATTCCTATTGACTAACCATCATGAGTTGGGAAAATATTATGAAGTGGAGAAGAAGTGTCTATGTCCTTTGAGTTATAATTATTTACAAGGTTTATTTGGACAAAATCAATACCGGAATTCACCTTTTCTCTCTTTTTTATTAAAACCCGCTCTTTTTTTCTTTTTCGATATTTTCTATATAACAGAAATGTTGTATAGAAAAAAATATCAAACAGCAATGCCGATGATTATGATAGGAGCCTATTATTTAACACTTTTTTTAGGACCAGTTGCCTTAATTCGTTATCTATTTGGTATTATTGCATGTTGCCCTCTATTATTTGGAATCTCGTATCTTTCAAGTTCGGATATCCAAGCGTGCCCAACTATATAGGTATGACAACGATAAATGCACCTGCGGAATCCATAGTAGCTTTTGACTGTTATGGATTCTTTATTATTTATTGTTTTGACTTTATGTATTCAGAAAACGATGATGCTCCTAGCTTTCGACGTTTCGCAAGCATAGAAGTCCAAATGGTATTTCCTTCATTTTCTGTAATAAGACCTTTCTCCAGTGCTTCAATTAATATATCTCCGGTAGTTATGTGCTTTAACCCATATTCAATAATATATGAACTAATATCCTTTAGATTATTACTTGCCACAATGCCACCTATGGTTTTCGCCATTGCAATAGAAGCTGGTTTAGGAATAATAATCCTACCGGGATAAAGCAATGCCAATAAATTTTGTTCCTTAACCCACAAAAACGCCGAAATACAATCACTATCAAAGAAAAGTGAATCAGTCATTCAATTCTCCTCCTTCTGATTCATCTCCATAGACAAGATCAAATCTAAAGGCTGTTAAAAGCAGCTGTTCATATTTTCCGTTTGAAACAAGGCCTTTTTTGAGAACGTCTTCAGCTTGTTGAATGTAATACCCATAGGTTTTATATTGTTTATTTTCTGGTAACGGTTTGTATAAAACATCATCATACCCTAAATTTACAGCAGAACTAATTACACTCTGTCTGTACAGATCTGCTTGTTGAGTAGTTAATTTATTGTCATCTATTAATCGATAAAGTATTGCCTGTCTACTCATTCCAAAATATTGTTCTAGTTTGACGATTTCCTCAATAGATAAATCATTTTCTGGATTATTTTGAAATTTCTTTATCGTTTCTGACAAAGCAACAGGGGGCATAATAAAATATGAAGCAAACTGGTCAGCAGCCTTTTCAATATCATTACCAATTCCAATTTTTTTTGCACAGACCGTTGACTGTTTGCTATGATCATAATATAAATGATATAATTCATGAGCCATTGAAAAGCGTTGTCTGCCAACAGACATATAAGAATTGATGGCAATAACTGCATTGCCATCAATTCTTATACACATTCCGCTTAAGTGTTCTCCCATTGGATAAAAAACCAAAGTAAGCTTAGGGATTGTGTACGTCAATGAGAAAATATCGATTGGAGAGATAATATCCTCACCCAACTCTTTTCGCAAACTTAATGCTTTATTATTAAGATCAAATTTATCTATCAAGTCCATTGCCTCCCAATAATTGTGTCATGAATTTTATATTTAAAGCAATTCTATTAATGGCACTAATTGTCTCTAAATCATCTTCGTTAAGTTCATTAGCTCTAAGAGCAAAAGATATTTGTTTTGTTGAAAACGAATCGTTATAAAAATCCTCTGTTGTAATTCCAAATAATGCAGTTAATTTATCAAGCATATCTGAGGTTATAAATCGGTCTCCTTTCTCTATTTTAGAAATTAAACTTTGATCAACTTCTAAATATTTAGCAATATTTCCTTGTGTAAAACCACTTTCTTCTCTTAAGGACTTTATGCGTTCTCCAATATTAATGGTTGTATTGTTCATAATGATACCTCCTCTTTACTACTACTATTATTATACGCAACTCTTGTCATAAAATCAATAGATTTTATTTAATATTTTATGACAATATGAATATAGATGTGCTCTGTCAACATCCAAGATACTCCGTAACGAACAAATAGCATCTAAGTTGCGGTCTCAACTTGAAACCCTCCGAAGCAAGTTCTTTTGCTAACTGCCTACCAAATCAATGGAATCAGCCGGAATTTTACCCTTTTCATGTAGTCCTCATAGCCCGCCAATCCGTTTTTCAAAACCTCCTCCTCATTTCGGATACGCTTTGCTAAAATAATCGGAAGCGGAAGCATACAAAGGAGGGAAAGCCAAGATTGTAGCACAAGGGGCATGGAGAAAAACAGAAGCAGCACCGAAAAATACATGGGATGACGCACCACGCCATACAGCCCCGTGTCAATCACCTGCTGATTTTCCTGCACCTCCACCGTGCGGGAGAGGTAGGCGTTCTCGCGCATCACCTCCGCATATAGGGCGTAGGCACACAGAAATACCACAGCGGCAATCATGGCAATACTGCGTGGAATATACGTCCACTGATAGCGAAAATCCAGTCCCGCAGACAGGAAACTGGCCATAAACATTAATGCCGACCATGCAATCACCGATTTTTGTACCGCTTCTCCCTCTTTTGTATGCAATCTTTTTTTCAGCAGCTCCGGCTGTTTTACCCAAAGGAAAACGCCAAGCAACAGCATCGGCACAAAAAGCAATCCCATCAGGAGCCAACCATTCCAATAGTGAAGGGTACCCGCCGGTAGAAACAGCAGAAGGAAAAAAGCGACCATCCCCAAGACAAACTTTGCAAGAGCCTGAAGCAATAATTTAATCGACATATCTACACTCTCCTCGTATTAAAGATATTTTTCTATCCTACACTGCTCCTGTACTGTATTCCCAAGCAGAGTCATCGCCTGATGGGAACAATTTCAGCACTAAAAAAATCAAGCGATAAGCGCAACCATTCCTCGGGCAGATAAATCGCCAGATAGCCGTGCCCGCAGTTCTTTGCCTCATAGAGCTTGCAGCTTGGCACAAGGGCTTTGAAGCGCTGCGCCGACTGCTTCACGCAGTTCATTTCTTTTTCTCCGTACCAATATTGTACCTGTGCCATGGTGCTTTTTACGCTGTCCCTGAGGGTGTAGGTCATCATATAGGTGCGGTACATGGTGAGCATCGTCTTTCGGGGTGTCAGCGGCATATCGTGGATGTAAAGCTGCTGGATATCCTCTGGATAGAGCATCTTTTCCGGCACCATCTTGGGCATCATTTTTAGCTGTAACCGACACGCTTTTTCCCCGAAGAGAAAGCACCCAAAGAGCTTCACCATCGCCATAGAAAACCGTGCCATACCGGGCTTTGGGTAGCAAAGACTGCCATCAATGATGGCTTTTTCCGTCAAATCTGCACGGCGGGAAAGAAGCTCCATGACAATTTGTCCGCCCAGCGATACGCCGCAGAGGGCAAACAAATGCCCACCGCAATATTGGTCAATGTAGGCGAGGATTTTGTCGGCCTCGTCCTCGGTGGAACGGTATTCGCTGGCAAATTCCTCACAGTGGCCGTCCAGCGTAGGGAGTATCACATGATAGCGATTCGAGAGTGCTTCTGCCTGCCGTTTATAGTTCCACCATGCGTTTCCGCCACCGTGAATGAGCAGAATGTGGGGGCTTTGCGGGTTTCCAAAGGTTCTAAATTTCATGGTTTTCATCCTCCGTCTGTGCCATGTGAAAAGTGACGGAGAGCCATTCTTGTATGTCTATCATTGCACATCCCCCTCTATATTTATTTTACCATGCTCACAAAAAAAGTTCAATTGTTGAGCGGTGTGCGGTGCCGGATTTTGGGAGGAAGGTGGGTGCTGTACTGTTGTTCCCATGATGTAGGTGGGTTTCTTTGATGAGCTTACTCCACACCACATGACTGCTTCTACACATATCATGTATCCTGTTCTCTGCTTACTAAATCCCGATATGCTGCTGTTTGGGTCTAACTTTCCCTCATCAACGGAGTCACCGTTTCCATCTGAAACCCTCCTTAAGTGTAACAAGCTGTTACTGCTTAATAGGGTTATAATAATATCTCGTAGTATCAAAGCTGTGTTGTAAAAGAAAAAGGATACTGCTGATTACATTTCAATAAACCTTACCAAGCTTATGATTGCCAAATTAACTCATTTTATTGAATCAATCGACATATTATGGTAAGATACACATGGGTGTTACCAAAACGGTAAGCGGTTCGCCTTTCGCCAAAATGAGTACATTTTGAGAACTTCCATCTAATTACTTAGGAGGTGATACATATGGAAAATAGGTCGAGAGGAACGTAAGATGTGGATACTCTAGTTAGTACTGTCGGAATAATAGTCGGCGTTATCAGCATTATCATAACAGTGATTAGTATAAGACAGACCGCTAAGAAAGATAGACATCAAAAAAGCAACCGCCCTTAGCCGAGGTCGTGGTTGCTAATTTGATTAGATAACTATTAACTGAGGTGAACCGTTGATGTTTGGTAGCACCTTTTATAGTTGTATAATACCATTCAGATGGAAAATAGTCAAGTTAAGATGAGGAGAAAGCAGGGTTCTTTCACGAAGCTTTTTTTCTTTTTCTTTTTGTACTCTCTTTATCAAACACTTTTCAAGAAACACTTTTCCAAATAGAAATCTTATTTCGTATGGAAAACAGCTCAAAATTCCCCCATTTATATTCTTCATTTTTTCAAAAATTAGTAAAAGCTTTCAATGTTTTTATACAGATATTCCATGATTATTTTTGCTTTTCTTTGCGGTAGATCTATCTTCCCGAAAATCATCTTTTATTCCATCCCCAGTGATTATTTTAAATGATCCATGTGATTGATATAATTTTGTATTTCTCTGCTTTGATCCCTTTTTTCAAGTTTCTGTT